>JADGIS010000035.1 GCA_015233825.1 Erysipelotrichaceae bacterium RD49 | reverse complement strand
AGATGTGTATAAGAGACAGATTAACTTGTGGTTTCTATGATAGATGTTATATTAAGCATCAATTTGCAAAACCAGCAGGATTTACTTCTCTGCAGGCTGATCCGTAGCAATTGTAGCAATCTCGACTGTTTCATCTGGCAGCTGGATCGAAATTTCTGATTCAGACAGGATTAAGGGTATTTCAGTCACATTGGGATCAGATACTGGTTTGGTCTTGGCCTGGTCAGCATTTTCAGTAGGTTGGGCGTTTTGAGCAAGCGTATAAGTCGCTGTTTCTTCCTTGTTCTTGAATGTCTGGGTTTGATCGGAGGCAGGTTTTGGTTTTGCCTTCTTCGGCTTGGCATTATAGCGGTTCATCGTCTGCTCAAAAGTATGATTTAACGAGAATAAAGCAGCTTTTGCGGCCTGATCAATCGCTTTATTGAGATCTTCCACTTCATCCGCTCTGAATTTAGTCAAAACATAGTCAATAATCTTGATCTTGGGATCCCGACCGATGCCAACACGGATCCGATTGAAATCTTCGCCTAAAACCGAGCCGATGACGCTCTTCATGCCATTATGGCCGCCAGCTGATCCTTTGGTTTTCAAGCGGATGGAACCAACGGGTGTATCCAGGTCATCGTAAATCACCAAGATATCCTTACGGTCGATTTTAAAGAAGTCCATGCAGGCCCGGACGGAAAAACCAGAAAGGTTCATATAGGTCTCTGGCTTTAACAAAACGACATCTTCACCTCTGATTTTCGTTTTGACATAGCTGCCTTCAAACTTCTTCTTTGAAATCTTCTCATCGGTCATCTGGGCAATCCGATCCAGGACCATAAATCCAGCATTGTGTCTGGTATTTTCGTATTTCACGCCGGGATTTCCCAGCCCTACAATTAGCTTCATATGTTTTTCTCCTATAGGTCTATTTCTTGGTATTCATTGTAGCGAAGAGCAAATCAGCCGGCTTCTTTGGCACTCCGTTTTGACCAGCTTGATTCTTTGGCTTGCTCCGTTGAATGAACACGAAAAAAAGGGCTTGCGCCCTTTATGGTTATTCAGAAACTTTTCCTGGGGTATACAGGATATGCAGCTGGCGCTGCATGCCTTCACCCTCCGATTTGGTCGTAATATCTTTCATGCCAGCCAGTGCGTTATGAATGGCTTTGCGCTCATCAGCTGGCATTGGTTCAAGGGCTGCATCCACTTTGGTACGGCGAACATCTTTTGCCACCCGCATAGCCATGCGGACGATTTTATCATAGCGGTCTTCTTTATAGCCGTTGATATCGATCATCATGCGGACATGCTTTTTAAAGACGCTGCTGACAGCAGTGCGAACCAGGCGGTTAAAATCCTGCAGGGCTCTTCCCTGACGGCCAATCATCACCGCATTGCAGTTGGTATCGACTTTCACGCGGTAAAAATCATCGTCGCCATCTTTTTCCATCAGAACTTCAACCATGCCATCCATATCGGCATTGTCAAAGTAATCCTGAATGTAGTCATGAATGAAGACGCCGATATCGGCCGGTGCCCAGGCTTCGATCGTCACGGTGCGTCCGATCCCCAGAAAGCCGGATTTTTCTTCAACTACAGTGTAAGTGAGCTGCTCGACGTCGACTTTTTTGTCTTTGCTTGCAGATGCAAGGGCTTCGTCCAGCGTTTTTCCCGTAAAACGATCAAATTCCATACTCATTCCCGCTTCTTTCTTTTTTCGCTATAAACAGAAATTCTGCATCGGCCGGTCTTTGCGACAGGAAAGTTGGCCACAACCGGCTTTTGTTCATTTAAACCTTTTCTTTAAACTGTTTCCAAATCATTTGACCTGCTCAAGCAGGCGATCCAGGCAACTATTTCTTACGATTTTTCAAAACGCCTACCGAACGTTTTTCGGCCAGTTCCTTTTCACGTTTGGCTCTTGCATCCTCAGAGATAAAGTGGCTGAGAATAGAAGTCAAGGCACGGATGACAGATGAAACTAACCAGTAGAAGGACATGGCAATTGGCCAGGACAAATACATGAAAGCGATCAAAGCCGTAGTCATGTACATGGTCATATTCATGGTATTGGCCATAGCACCAGCCTGTTTGTCCTGGGCATAGGCTTTCTTGCCATCTTTATTCGAGAGCTTGTTGAGCCATTTTGGCAGCTGCAGCTGAATGAGCGACATCAGGATCATCAGGACGTAAACGCTGATTAAGCCCCACTGCATATGCTGGAAACCATATAATGGGGTTTCCGATAATGGCATGCCCATAAAGCTTCCATATACCGTTGTTGCAGCCCGCATGCAGGCATAGAACATCCCCATCATGACAGGCAGCTGGATAAACATGACAAGCATGCTTCCAAATGGATGCACATCGTTATCGTCATACAGTTTCTGCATTTCCTGGGCCATGAGCATTTTGGAACGGTCATCGTTCTTGCCCTGGTATTTAGCCTGGAGTCTTTGCATTTCCGGCTGGATCTCCTGCATGCGCTGCTGAGAGATCTGCGATTTGTAGGTTAATGCAAAAATCAATAACTGAATGACCAGAGTGGCCAGGATGATACCCCATCCGGCATCGGTAAAGCTTGCGAATAAATTGATCAGCTGGGCAATCGGCCAGACGATTAAACCGTCAAACCAGCCTTGCTTCCAGCTTTCTCCCCATGTAGTCGGGGCGATGGTAATGGTTGATTCGGTCGAAGACTCGACTTCTTCTTTAAGCTGCTGATCAGAAACTTCAGAAATATTCACCTGATCTTTGTCGATGGTTACTTCATGGAGGGCGATAACTTGATCAAGTTTCGTTTTGCCATCCTTTCCTCTCGGGTTCGAGCAGGCGGAAAGACCCATCACTACCAGCATACAGAGAAGAAGGATCCGACACTTTTCAAGCAGAGTCTTTTTCATATTTTCCCCCTCTGAATTTCCTGGCTGCCTTTTCATGCAGCCGGTCCAGCATTTCTTTTCGCTCCTGATAATCCATCTGCAAAAAAGCAGGGCGGATAATCAGAATGGAGTCGAAAGTCTCATCAAAAGTATACACGGAATCAATAAGAGCACGAACCTGTCTTTTGGTTCGATTGCGAATCACCGCATTTCCCAGCTTTTTTCCTACACTGATTCCCACGCGCGCTTTCTTCTCCTTGGCAGGCTGTACATAAAGGATGTAAGCCGGTGAGGAAAAAGACTTCCGTCTGGAAATCATTGAAGAGAATTCCGTGTTTTTTAAAATTCTCTGATTTTTTTTCATAAGGTACAAACAGAGAAAAAAATCACCTTTGCAGGTGATTTATTAAGCGGATAAAACCTTTCTGCCTTTTGCTCTTCTTCTTGCCAGTACTTTGCGTCCGCCTTTAGTTGCCATGCGAGCGCGGAAGCCATGAGTTCTCTGGTGTTTGATTTTACTTGGCTGATATGTACGTTTCATGTTGGTTTGCTCCTTTCATTTATTGAAATACTACTTTTTTTCCTAGTCGCGCTAGTCACTATACCATTTTTTAAGAAACGGTGTCAACGTACAGCGCAACTGACGAAATAGCCGAAGATATCGGAATCTTCATTATAGCCTGCGGTGATTGAAAGGCTGGAATGGCTCTGTATGACTATAAACTTTTTTTTGTCCAGAGAAAAGGAAAACCGCATAAAATTTATTCACTCGTTTGGTCTTTTTTCATTCAATGAAGAGCCAGCTTCATGAACTGTCTTCATGTTCAAATTTTAGACTTATTTTTGTCCTATTGAGATAATTTCAGTCTGCTTCGGACAACAAATTGCGGGCTTTTCAACCATTTCGTTTTTCCATTCGTCTTTTCCATAATTAATGACAATTCACAGCCATACGAAACTTCTTCTCAAATTTCTCTTGAAGACGCTTCCTTTGCGCTTTTCGATTCACCGGAATAAGGGATATGTTTTTATTCGTGATTCGAGGCAGTCCTGGCTTGAATGCGAAACAAGCGGTATTGGCGGGGTGTCATCCCTGCCCGCTTTAAAAACTGGCGGTTGAAATGGGGTGAACTACTCGGTCATTGAATGGCCGAGTAGTTCACAGTGGATATGGCTGGGTCCTTAGTGAAAAATGATCCGGACAGCGAAGGAACCATTGCCCTTTGGCAGAAAGTCCGCAGCTTTCTTGAAAAAGAATACCCGGATGCGGTTATGGTTTCGGAATGGGGCGAACCAGACAAATCGCTAAAAGGCGGCTTTCACATGGACTTCCTGCTCCATTTTGGCCCTTCCCATTACAATGATCTTTTCCGCTGCGATCATCCCTATTTCTCCAGCGAAGGAAAAGGCGTGATCAAAGACTTCATCGATAAATACATGGAAAACTACAACAAGACCAATGGTAAAGGCTTCATTTGCATTCCTTCTGGTAATCACGATATGGACCGCTTAGCCAGACGTCTCAATCCAGCCGAACAGAAAATTGCCTTTGATTTTCTTATGACCATGCCCGGTGCTCCGTTTATTTACTATGGCGATGAAATCGGCATGCATTATGTAGAAAGATTGCATTCCGTTGAAGGCGGTTATAACCGAACTGGGTCGCGAAGTCCAATGCATGGAACCACGACAAAAACAATGGTTTCTCGACTGCCGATGCTGATAAACTCTATATCAAAATGGACGACGCTGATGATCGCCCGACAGCCATTGACCAGATTGAAGATGAAAATTCGATTTATCACGAAGTGAAACGGCTGATTGCATTGCGAAAAGAACATCCCGCTTTGCTTGCCGATGGAAGCATTGAGTTTTTAACTGACAGCTATCCACTGGCTTATCTTCGTAAAGCTGCCGATGGAAGCGAAACTCTGTTGGTGGTCATTAATCCCGACCAAATGGCTCACTCAAATCTCGTTCCTGAAGGAAACTGGATCCAGATTTATCTCAACGGAACCGCAACTGAACAAAAAGAAAACGAAATCCATATGCCAGGCCAGACCGCTGTAATTTACCAGCTTCAACAAGCTTAGCTTTACCAATTTATGCAAACTAAAAGAGTCGGAAACATCTTTATGGGATGCGCTTCTGACTCTTATTCTTTTAATCCAGTAAGCTATATTAAATCTTAAAACGATATATTATGCATTCGCTAGATTAGCTAAAATATGGTAACGGTCGTTTACCCTGCATCTTATATTTAACCGTGTCCATCTGAAGCTTCAGATGGGCCTTTCGTTATTCACATACAAAACAATGCATCAGGACTTTTTTGAAGAGAATGTGAAGGATTGAAGAAGAAAGTGACTGTGATGAAGAAATTAACGAGAAGTTTTGAAAATTTAGAAATGAGTTTAGCATGAACACACAAATTTCTTTAAATATGTGATTTTTTCCTATTCGAATATCTTTTTATCAATTAAAATATAAACAGATTCTTTACATAAAATAATTTTAATCTTAATTTTTTGTGATTTTAATGTTGTCTGATGTCTATTTTTTGACATTTTTCGAGATGTCTGATGTCTTATCTAGCGGTCATACAACTACGATTTTCAAAGGCAGTTATCCACATACTATCCACAATTCCCCCTTGAAAATTCATTTTGAATTCTAGTTATCCACATCATTTCCTCCTAAAAACTTCACTTCTCCATGCATTATCCACATTATTTGCAACGGTTTTAAAATAGAAAGTTTTCCCCAATGTGGATATGTGGATAAGTCCGGGATTCTGCTTAATCTATCCAATAAACTACTTTGCAGATAATGTGGATAACTCCATTTTGGATGTGGATAACCACATGGATCCTGCGAGTTATCCACATTGGGGAAAAGTTTTAAAACCAAGTTATCCACATTGGCAATCCACACTTATCCACATTCCCATTCTTACTCTTCGAATTCCTGCAAAAATCTTGTATCATTTAGAACTAAGCGAAAGGATGCAGATTTATGGATTCTTCTTACTCTCAATATTGGACCCAGACACTGGACTTGATTCAAAAAAGTGGTTTTTTTGACTCGGGAGCTATGACCTGGATTCAGAAGTCTTCCTTATTCAAAATCGAAGGCGGCAAAGCCTACATCTCCTGCCGAACAGTCATCGCAACCAACCTCATCAAAGGAAATCTGCAGCTTTTTCAAGATACGCTCTCTGAAATCTGGGGTTCGGGGTTGAACATTGTTCTGATCTCGCAAAACGAGATGGAAGAAATGATGCCAGAGGAAGCTCTCAAACAAAAAACCAACCGCCTGATTGGACGTGGATTCGATCAGGCTTATACCTTTGATTCCTTTGTCAAAGGTCCAAGCAACCAAGAGGCTTTAGCAGCCTGCCAGGCGGTCTGTTCCCCAAAAACGTATGGGGTGTTTAATCCACTGCTTTTATATGGAAATTCTGGTTTGGGAAAAACCCATATTTTAAATGCGATTGGAAATGAGCTTGCTCGTACTCGTCCTCAATCGAAAGTTATCTATTTGTATGCGGGTGATTTGGTCAGCTTGCTTTTAGAAGCGATGCGGACAAAAAACAGCGACTCTTCAAACTCCGTGGATGCGATTAAAGATTGCCTGCTGGACTGCGATTATTTTCTGATTGATGATATTCAGAACTTACGCTCTGCCAGCTGCCAGGAAGTTTTCTTTACCGTATTTAATGAACTGATTCATCAAAAGAAACAGATCATCCTGACATCGGATACTCATCCTTCTGAAATCCCTACTCTGACAAGACGCTTGATCAGCCGCTTTTCTTCCGGCTTGATTGTGAATATTTCCAAGCCCGGTGCGGAAACCGCTAAACGGATTCTTCTCAAAAAAATCGAAGGCCATGAAGATGTCATTGATATTGATGGCGATGTTCTTGACTTCCTTGCCCGCAGTTACAGTGATGACGTGCGGGCTTTGGAAGGCGTTCTCAACCGCTTAATTTTCAATGCGACTTTGTTCAACCCGCCTTGTATTTCGATGAAGTTTGCGATGGGTGTTTTAAAAGATGAACCAATGCTGGCTGAACCCGAGGAGCTCGATGCCAAAAGCATTAAAAAAGCTGTGATCCGCTTCTATGGGCTTTCCTATCAGGATTTAGAAGGCAAAAGCCGCCAGAAGAAAATCACCCAAGCCAGACAGATCTGTATTTACTTAATGCGTGAAATGTTGAAGATGCCGTATGCGGATATTGGAGCCCAGATGGGCGGCCGGGATCACACGACCATTTCTTCTAACTGTTCTCGCTGCCGCAAGATGATTCAAAAAGATCCAGAGTGGAAAGAAGCAGTAGAAACTTTGCAACGGAAAATCAATCGATAACTGCGATTACCTGCTTTCTGCAAGTCATTGCGATTATCTGCAAAAAAGAGTGGGGATCTCTTCAATGGTCCACACTCTTTTTCTCTATCGAATAGATTTCTTCATAACGAGCGTAACTTACATCCAGGATCTGTATTGAGATTGCCGGCTATAAACTAAGAATTGCAAATACACTCATATCTGCAAAAGAGTGGGGATAACGTAGTCCTTCCAAACCACTCATAATCATTGGCCTTCCACATCCGCATGGATCTATCTACAAGACCTTTTGTAGATAATAAACTGAAGAGTTGCAGCGAGATCTATACAACTTCGTTATCCACACAACATTGCAGATATCCGCCACTTAAAGCAGATATCTGCAATGCTATAAAAATAGTTTTGTCAATACCCAGAAGTTCGAGAACATTGGTGATTGGATATCTCATCTAATTTGCTTTGTAAGTGGCAATACCGAGATTACTCAAATCGAGTTTTAAATCAAATAATTTTATAATTACTTGCTATTTATAAAGACAAGAGTCCGAAAAAACAAAGTCAAGAGGCAAATATTCGAGAACTTTTGCTTCTTGATCGAAATCTCCAGATGTGCTTGCAGTTATCCATATTCAGTTTTGCAATGATCTGCAAGACCTTTTGTGGATAACGAGCTAAAGCTTTGCGGTTCAGTCTGCGTCACTTTATTATCCCCACCTCTTTGAAGCTATCCACTTTGAATAGTGTTTTACTTAGCCATCCCTCACTATCCCCATCCAATGTTGCAGATATCTGCAACATTGAATGGGGATAGTCGCAAAAAGAATTGGACTTCTATTTCGTTTCATTATCTACAAAAAATCATGTGGATAACTATAAGCATTCGTAAATAGCTGGGTAGACCCGCTAAATTCTGCTCCTCTGCCCCTTCTTTATTTAGTTTCACAATTATCTGCAAGTTTTTTTGGGGATAACAAACTGGCAACTCACACCCAGTTTTAGATTCGTTATCCGCATTTCTTAAAAAATATCTGCAATGTCTTGCAAATGTTTTTGTCAATACTCAAAAATTCGAGAACTTTTGCAATTAAAAATCTCATCTAATTTGTTTTGTAAATAGTAATACTGAGATTATTCAAATCGTGTTTTAAATCAGGTAATTTTATAACTACTTGCTATTTGCAAAAACAAGAATCCGAAAAAATAAAATCAAGAGGCAAATATTCGAGAACTTTTGCTTCTTGATTGAGATATCAGATGTGCTTGTAGTTATCTGCAACGATTAATGGGGATAACTGTGAGTACAGGTTTGACTGGATTTAAAGTCTGAAGCTGGCCGGGCGTTTAAGTTATCCACATTGAGTTGGAGATATCTGCAATGTGATGGGGATAACGTGGCGCCTAGACTCAATTGGATTTGCGATTCGGCATTCACTGATCTAATTCGTTATCCACATATACTTGCGGTTATCCACCTTCTCTTTTGCAATTATCTGCAAGGATTGATGTGGATAACGAACTGAACTCTTGCAATCAGACTGAATGCAGCACTATTATCCACGTTTCTTGGAAGTCATCTACTTTGAACAGCGTTATATTCGATTATTCCTTGATGTCCACAGTACATTAGGGATATCCCACATTGGTTTTGCGGAGATCTGCAACGTTGAATGTGGATATCTGCAAAAAGAATTGAGCTTCTATTTTCGTTTCCCTATCTCAAAGATCTTGCAGATGTGGCCATTATTTTGGGGATAACACAAGTATCCACCAACACTGTCTAGAATGAGTTCATGCAATTCTACTTCACTTATTTCTTCGATCTGATCTTTGCTGATCAGCGATCGTTATCCACATGTCGTTTTGCAATGATCTGCAATACTCTACTCTACAAGTGTTTTTGTCAAGGCCAAAACGTTCGAGAACATTTAAGGTTAGATATTTCATCTAATTTCCTTTGTAAATAACAGATATTAGATTACTTAAATTGAGATATAAACCATTCGAATTCATAACTATATGCAATTTACAAAGACGAGACTCCGAAAAAGTAAAATCAAGCAGCAAATATTCGAGAACTTTTGCTGCTTGATTGAGATATTCGCATATGCTTGCAGTTATCCACATTCCTTTTGCAGTTATCTGCAACGATTGATGGAGATAACTTTGGGCTTGAGTTAAATTGGATTTGAGGTCTGAACCTTGCCAAGTGTTTAAGTGATCCACATTAACCTGGAGATATCTGCAATGCTCTGGGGATAACGATGGGCTCAGACTGAACTGAATATATGGTCTGGAACTCACTGATCTACTTCGTTATCCATATTTCCTTTGAATGATCTGCTTTGAACAGCGTTTTATTTGGTTACTTCTCGTTATCCACAATCCATTGGGGATATCCACATTGGCTTTGTGGATATCTGTAAAAAGAATTGGACTGCTATTTCGTTTCGCTATCCCCAAAATATTGCAGTTATCCACATTGTTCTGGGGATAACTGCAACTATCCGCATAGATTCGCTCAGTTCTACGTCTTTTGCTTCTTCGCTTTGATCTTTGCAGATGAATGTCCATTATCCACATCGATCTGCAAAGATCTGCAAAGATCTGCAAAACTAGACCGGGATGCACAATGAGATCCGGATTGCAGAAGATAGCCAGCAAAAATACATGGTTTTCCTCCTTATATATAATATGGATATGGGTTTGTGGAAGGAGAAGCTGGCGAAGGAATGAAAGTAGATAATACGTTTATCTACTTTTTTAGATAAAATGAGAAGGTACGGATTTGATTAGAAAGAATTTGAAAAATGCTGTTTTCTAGCCGGAATGGATAGATAAAGGGCTGATGGATGGAATTGTCAGTTTTGATCGACTTTTTAGTCATTAAAATTGCTTGGTATTTGACAATCAGTTTTCATTTGTCCTCAAATTTGACTGACAAATTCGCTATAGAAGGGGAGATCGGCTAAACAGGCCATTTTAGGGTCATCATATGACCAGAAAACCCACATTTTTGCTCCAAAAAAAATATCTGCAAGCAATCTTGCACTTATCCACAATGTCTCCCCGCTTAAATCACATCGATTTTTCGTGCATTTTCCTTAAAGTACGGGCCACATGGGACCTCTTTCCCCAATATCCTGTGCCCTTATTATTATTAAGCTTAATCTAATCAAGAAAGAAGGGAGTTTTCCATGGAATTTTCCATTCGTCGTTCTTATTTTCTGGATCGTCTTTCTCTAGCTGCACGTGGTGTAGCCGGCCATTCTCCAATGGAGGTGCTCAATGGCGTTCTCATCCAAGTTAAAGACAACCAGATTGTTTTAACTGGTTCGGATACGAACTTTACAATTCAAAACGTTATTGTTCCCGATGCCGACAACATGCTGGAAATCCGCCAGGCTGGATCTCTTGTTGTGGAAGCCAGGGTTCTCATTGAGCTGGTTCGCCGCATGACAGGCGAGACAATTGATGTTGTTTCCCCTGATGGGGAAATGATGCTTCTAACCGGCCAGGACGGAAACTTTGAACTGGTTGGCAAACCCGGCTCAGAGTATGTCATTCAGCCGCTGACCCGGCCTGAAAACCACATCCAGCTTCCTGCGGCCTTGCTGAAAGAGATTTATGAGCGCTGCGCCTATGCGACCAGCGAACGAAACTCGCGCCAGGTTTTGCAGGGAATCAACATTGATATTGCCGATGGACGGATTGCTGCAACCGCGACGGATGCCATCCGCTTAGCCCGCAAAGTGGACCAGGTGGATACTGATGCAGTCTGCCGCTTCACCGTGCCGACTTCGCCATTCGGCGAAGCGACCAAAGCGTTTGGCAATATTGAAATGGTCGACATGTACTGCGATCGCCGGAAGGTGCAGTTTATTTTTGATAACACGCTGATGCAGATTACGCTCTATGAAGGAAATTTCCCGGATGCTACACGGATTATTCCAACCAGCTATATTTCCACATTGAAAATGAAGGCTTCGGATCTGGAAGGCATGCTCAACCGCACCTCGATTTACACTTCATCGAGTGCGACGACCGGATCGATTGTTCCTGTTCAGCTCAAATGCACTGCTGATGGGGTTGGCCTTCGCGTTTTATCCAGTGAAGTCGGCTCATGCAAGCAGACTTTTTCCAATCTGGAATACACTGGGGAAGATATTGCAGTTTCGTTCAATGCGAAGCTGATGATTGACGCTTTGCGCGGCCTGCATTCGGATAACATGGTGGAAATCAATTTTACCGGTGAACTGCGGCCGATTAAAATCACGAATCCGGATGATCCAACCCTGACCATGATCGTCGTTCCGATTCGTTCTAACAATTAATACCTGAAAAAAGGCGCCCTGCAAGTCGCAGGACGCCTTTTTTCAGGTGGAGGGATCACTTCTTAACCTTGGAGCCGATTTTCATCATGTGGTAATTATGAGGCCTTTTTGTTATAATAGGATGAGGAAAAGAGGGTCAATAATGAAGTTTGCACTTAACGATGAATATATTACCCTTCAGCAGATCCTGAAGGCTTGCGATGTCATTCAATCGGGCGGCCAAGTAAAAGCCTGGCTTGCTGAAAATGAAGTACTGGTCAATGGCGAACCTGAAAACAGGCGCGGCAAGAAACTGCGCCAAGGAGACGTTGTTGAAGCCGGGGGCATCCGGATCGAAATTGAATGAACGTACAGAAGCTGAGTGTTTCTGACTACAGAAACTTCGAAACGGCTTCTTTTTCTTTTGACCCTGACACCATCCATATCCTGTTTGGGAGAAATGCCCAAGGGAAAACCAATCTGATTGAAGCCATCTATTTTCTGTCTCATCTTCGTTCATGGCGAACGTCAAAAACCCCTTCTTTAATCCGGCACGGGGCCGAGCTTTTTCGTATTGAGGCCAAAGTCGAAAATAAGGGGCGCTTAGAGTCTTTAAAGCTGATCTTTTCACAAGGAAAAAAATACCTGTTTCGTAATGATAAACCGGTGCAGACCTTCTCGAATTTTGTCGGTATTTTAAACGCCGTCCTTTTTTCGCCTGATGATCTGCAGATTTTTTCGGATCCGCCCAAAGAAAGGCGGAAGCTTGTCGATATGGAACTGGTCAAATTATCGCGTTCGTATACGAACGTGCTTGGCCGCTTCAACAAGCTGCTCAAAGACCGTTCAGCAGTTTTAAAAGCGTATAAGCCAGACGAAGTGCTGCTCGATACCATTACTGAACAGATGATTGAAGCCCAGGTGGTGCTGATCAGCCAGCGTTATGCGTTTATCAAGCTTTGGGAAGCCAAGGCAAGTGAAATCTTTCCCTGCTTTAACGAAGGAAAAGAAACGCTGCATATCCGGTATAAGACTTGTGTCGATCCCGCTTCGAGCCCGGATGAGATGAAAAAGCAGCTGACGCAAGCGTATCAGAAAACCAGGCAGAAAGACAAGCAAATGAAAACAACTGCCGTTGGAATTCATAAAGATGACTTGGAGTTTTACTTGAATGAACGTCTGGTGACCCAGACGGCCAGCCAAGGCCAGAAACGCTCGATTGTCCTGGCTTTAAAAGTTGGACTTTGTAAAGTCATCAAAGAAAAAACAGGCCAGCATCCTGTTTTGCTTTTGGATGATGTATTTTCCGAGCTTGATGAAAGCCGAAGAGCCGGGCTGATTGCTTCACTGCCCGATGAAATTCAGATTTTTATCACTACGGCCGAACCGGTTTCGCCATCCTGGTTCAAGCGGCCGGTTCGTTTTTATACGATTGACCATGGCGTCATGAAGGAGGGAATTTACGATGTCTGAAACCGAATTAAAGACACAACCACAGGCTCAAGAAGTCAGTCAGACAGCTGTCTCAGAAGTTTCCACACCTGCAAAGGTATTGACTCCTGAAGAGATCGCTTCGAATGAAGCGGCTGCCGAAGAACTGAAAGCGTCTGTGCTTGAATATGACCAACTCGAAAACGAAGCCATGCATGTCCAGCATTCCTACACCGCTGACGATATCCAGGTTCTGGAAGGGCTGGAAGCGGTGCGGATGCGTCCTGGCATGTATATCGGTTCCACTTCTGCCCGCGGCCTGCATCATCTGGTCTGGGAAATCGTTGATAACGGCATCGATGAATCCTTAGCCGGATTTGCCAACCGTATTGATGTGACCATTGAAGAAGGGAATATTATCCGCGTCCACGATAATGGCCGCGGAATTCCAGTTGATAAACACAAAGCTACAGGCATCAGCACCGTCGAAACCATCATGACGGTCCTGCATGCTGGCGGTAAGTTTGGCGGCGGTGCTTACAAGGTTTCCGGTGGTCTGCATGGTGTTGGGGCTTCGGTCGTCAACGCCTTGTCGAGCTGGCTGGAAGTCTATGTTGAGCAGAGTAAAAAGAAATACTTTGTCCGCTTTGAAAACGGCGGCCATGTTGTTGAGCCGCTCCATGAAATCGGATCGACAGAAAGAACCGGAACCACTGTCCGCTTCAAACCAGATCCAGCCATCTTTACAGAAACGACAATCTTTGATTTTGAAACCTTGAATAACCGGCTGCGCCAGCTGGCTTTCTTAAACAAGAATTTGACTTTAACCCTTTGTGATGAACGTGAAAGCACACAGGCCCCTGTGTGCCATGAATACCGGTATGAGGGCGGTATTATCGAATACGTCAAATACCTGAATCAGCAGACACGCGAAGTGCTCACCGACAAGATTATTTATGCCGAAGGCAGTGAAGACGACATTCTGGTCGAAATTGCAATGCAGTACAACAAAGAAGTCCAGCCGCGTATTTATTCCTTTGTCAACAACATCCACACCCATGAAGGCGGATCGCATGTCGATGGCTTTAAGTTTTCTTTGACCCGCATCTTAAACAAATATGGCAAAGAAAACAAGCTGCTGGATAAAAGTGAAACGCTGACCCAGGATGATGTCAAAGAAGGTTTAACAGCCATTATTTCAGTCAAACACCCTAACCCGCAGTTTGAAGGCCAGACCAAAACCAAACTGGGCAACTCTGAAGTACGAAAGATTGTTTCCAGCATTTTTGCCAAACAGTTCTACCGCTTCTTGATGGAAAATCCTACAGAAGCCAAGGCAATGGTTGAAAAGGCCAGAATTGCTGGCAAAGCCCGTCTGGCTGCCGCTAAAGCCCGTGCAGCGGTTCAGCGTAAATCCGCCCTGGATGGTATTACAGCTTTGCCAGGCAAATTAACCGACTGCTCCAGCAAAGATCCTGCCGAATGCGAGATTTACATCGTCGAAGGGAACTCCGCCGGCGGCTCAGCTAAAATGGGCAGGGATGCCAAAACCCAGGCCATCCTGCCGCTGCGCGGAAAAATCCTCAATGTTGAAAAAGCACGGGATAACCGAATTTTTGAAAATGCAGAAATCAACTCAATGATCACAGCGTTTGGCTGTGGATTTCGAGACAACACCGATGTTTCCAAGCTGCGCTATCACAAGATCATCATCATGACTGATGCCGATGTCGATGGATCGCACATCGCCACTTTAATGCTGACATTCTTGTATCGCTTCATGCGTCCTGTTGTTGAAGGCGGCTACGTCTATGTGGCCCAGCCCCCGCTCTACAAAATCCAAAAAGGAAAACGGGTTGAATACGCCTATAAGGAACAGGAAATGGACCGGCTGCGTGCTGAGTTTAAAGACGGCTATAAAGTCCAGCGCTATAAAGGTTTGGGCGAAATGGATGCCGAACAGCTTTGGGAAACCACAATGGATCCTAAACGCCGGATTTTAAAACGCATCACAGTCGAAGATGCGATGGAAGCAGATGCCGTATTCTCGATGCTGATGGGAGACGATGTCGAACCTCGTAAAGTCTTCATTCAGGATAACGCTGAATACGCAACCCTTGATCTGTAAAGGAGGAGCTCATGGCTGAAGAAAACAAAAACCCAAACGATGAAATTCTTCCTGCAGAAGATACTGAAGAAATTAATTCCAATGGCCACGAAGGCTATGACGTTGTAGAGGACATTGAAATCTGCAAAGAAATGAGAGATTCATTTCTGGATTACTCCATGTCTGTTATCGTCCAGCGGGCCCTTCCAGATGTACGGGATGGCTTAAAACCCGTTCAGCGCCGTATTCTCTATGCAATGTCGACGCTCAATATCACACCTGGATCGGCTCATAAAAAATCAGCTCGTATCGTCGGGGATGTTATTGGTAAATATCACCCGCATGGCGAATCGGCTGTCTATGAAGCGATGGTCCGCATGGCCCAGGACTTCTCGATCCGTTACCCGCTCGTGGATGGACATGGCAACTTTGGTTCGCTTGATGGGGATGGTGCAGCTGCCCAGCGATATACCGAAGCCCGTATGGCGAAGATCTCAACGGAAATGGTTGCCGATCTGAATAAAGATACCGTTGATTTTACTGAAACCTATGATAGTGATGGGCAGGAACCAGTCGTTCTGCCTTCTCGTATTCCAAACCTGCTGCTCAATGGATCTGTGGGAATTGCAGTGGGGATGGCGACCAATATTCCAACCCACAATCTTAACGAAGTTGTAGCGGCCATTAAAGCTGTTATGGATGATCCGCAGATCTCCGTTCCTGAATTGATGGAGTATCTGCCAGGTCCTGACTTTCCTACCGGTGGCATTATCTTAGGCCGCAAGGGAATTCGCGACGCGTATGAAACGGGCCGTGGATCCATTACGATCCGCTCGAAATACCGCATTGAAAATCTGCCCAACGGCAAAAAACGCGTCATCTACTACGAGATCCCTTATGGTGTGAACAAAATGAAAATGTTCGAGAAGATGGCAGATGTCATCCGTTCGAAAAAAGTCCAAGGCGTTACTTATCTTAATGATGAATCCAACCGTGAAGGAATCCGGATCGTCATGGAGCTGAAAAAAGATGTCCAGGAAGATGTTGTCATCAACCAGATGTTTAGAGAGACCCAGCTGCAGTCAACATATTCCATCAATATGCTTGCGCTGGAAAACGGGCGCCCCAAGCAGCTGACCATTCGTGAGATGATCATTGACTACGTCAATCACCAGACCAATGTCATTGTTCGCAAAACCCGCTTTGATCTCAACAAGGCACAGGAACGGCTGCATATTGTTGAAGGTTTGCGGATTGCATTAGACCACTTGGATGCAGTGATCAGCATGATCCGATCTTCTCACAAAGAAGAAGCCGGTCTGATCGAAGATATGAATACTGCATTTGGCTTGGACGATGTGCAGTCCAAAGCCATCCTGGCGATGCAGATCCGCCGTTTATCCGGTTTGGAACGCGATAAGCTCGAAAATGAATACAACGCATTATTGGAAACGATTGCCGATTTGAAAGACATTCTGGCCAACCATGACCGGGTTCTGAACATCATCCGTGAGAACCTGGATGATATTCAGGCCAAGTATGGTGATGAACGCCGGACAGAGATTACAGAAGGCAACTTTGATTTGATCGATGAAGATTTGATTCCAGAAGAAGAAATCATCATGACTTTAACGCATTCTGGCTATCTCAAATCCACCCCGACAAGCACCTACCATACACAAAACCGCGGCGGTAAGGGAATCCGCAGTATTTCTTTGAATGAAGAAGACTCGATTGATTTCATGGTCAGCATGAATAACCATGCCCATGTTCTCTTCTTTACCAATACCGGCCGTGTCTACCGCATGCGGGCCTTCCAATTCCCGACAAGCTCAAGAACTTCAAAAGGAATTCCAATCGTCAACTTCTTGCCGCTGCAGGATGGTGAGAAGGTCGAAGCAATTCTTCCTTACAGCCCGGAAGACGAAGCAGAAACCCTGTTGTTCGTTACTCAAAACGGCATCGTCAAGCGGACTCCGATTTCTGAATTCAAGAATATCAACCGCACCGGCAAGATCGCCATTTCGCTCAATGAAGGCGACTCTTTAGCTTTTGTTCGTGGAACCAATGGTAACGAAGAAGTCCTGCTTGCTGGTGATAATGGCTATGCAGTACGCTTTGATGAATCGAAAATCCGCCTGATGGGCCGTGCTGCTGCTGGTGTGAAGGGAATTGATCTGATGGGTGGCAAGGTCGTTGGAATGGCTTTATCGAGTCAGGGAGAGACCGTTCTTTCCCTTTCTGAGAATGGCTATGGCAAGCGGAGTCTGATTACGGATTACCGGAAAACAGACCGTGGTACAAAAGGCGTCTTGACTTTGGCTACTTCAGAAGTGACTGGACCACTTGTTGGATTTAGAGCCGTCAGTGGTGATGAAGATGCGATGATCGTTACAGACGCCGGTCAAATGATCCGTGTTCACCTCAAAGATGTAAAAGTCCAGGGACGAAATACAAAGGGTGTCCGCATTATTCGCTTAGGAGAAAACGATAAGGTAAATCGTGTCGCTTTAACTGATCATGAAGAATCAGAAAAGGATTCTGATTTGGATGCCTTACCAGCGCCAGCTGAAGAGGATGCTTCACTGCTTAAGCAGGCTATGTCTCAAAACAAGATGGATGAGATTACCGTCCCAGCCACAGACTTTACGCAATCTGAAAATTCAAATGACGAAGAATCTGAATAATCAGATCAGAAAATCACTGATTTCTGCCAAACTATCTGAATTGAAAAAATTTGCATTCATTGATTCAAAATCTGATTTTGTAGAAAATTCCCTGATTATTACCCATTGGAATCAGGAAATTAGATAGGAATTGAAAACTGAATTCCAGACGCTGAAAATTGAATCCAGAAGGAAACCTTTTATCTATCATGGTTTCCTTCTTTTTTTATTCGGATTGTTCATAAGGTTTATCGGAAAAGCATAATATGAGTTTTTTAAAATCATCGGATTCAAATGCGGCGAGAAAACCAAGTGAGTAGATTTAAATCTGATCAATCAGATGAGTATCCAAAACAGATTCAATCAGAAAAGCAAGTTAAATACTCGTGACATAGAGGAATTTACAGTGGATTGTTCTGTCATATCCCGTCTGGACCACGATGGGAAATGGATATTTTCTCTGAAAGGTTGAAGTTTTCTCCCTGCCATTGAGCTTGGAAAAAGGGAAACAAAGAGAAGAAAAGCGTCAAAGATCCTTACCTCTTTCCAGTTTCTTTGCCTATTTTCTACCCATACGAAGGACAGAGCCCATTTTTTACATCAACACTAATAGATGAAAAATCATATTTACCAACCCATCTGCTTTCATATTCATGTGAATTATGTATCTTCAATCAGGAAGGAAAGTATATAATTCAGCCTTTTCCTACCAAATTCATATTGACTCAAGGAAGAGATTTGGCAAAAACCTGAGCAATCATAGGAGCAACCAATCAAGAATAATCGAAGAAAGGGCGTCAGATTGAAAAAAAGAGTGGCTTTCAAACACTTTGGTTCTTCCTATGATCTAGGAAAACGATCAAGCTTGTCGTGATCACTAATTTCTATCAAAATTTAAGGATTATATCGGATTCAAAGATCTGAAGATTTGATCCATTTTTAGGATATTTTCCAAAATGACTTGTTTTTATCAGATCCCCTAGTGAAATTCGATGTCTTTTTGTTAAACTATGAAATCCCTAATTGAATACACAAACGAAAAGGTAGAGAGAAGAGGAAAAATCTGGATTTCCTATAAGAAAAGGGATCTTATTTTTGGTGAAGTGGAAAAAGACCTGATCTATCGCTGATATATAGAAGAATACGAAATGGGAAATTACCTGCGATCAAGAGAATTTCAGAAATTAAATCTGATAAATATTCGGACTTTTCCTGGAATAGAGTATTCAATTTGGAGAAAATTTCTCTACTTCCCATCCAATTCCTAAGAAAAATCGGACGATCCGCAGAATTTCAATCGATGATTTGATGGATTTACCTTTCTGAGTTCAAAAACGGAAAGTGAACGATTAAGAAGAGACAGTAGAAGCTCGTATTTTCTTTCAATCTGCATTCTAACTCTTTATTCCCTTCTCTATCCTATGAAAATACCATTCAAAATTTTGAAATGGAAATGATACCTGCAGTATTCAGATGATTGGAAGATATTGAAATCTTCTAAGAATATGAGTGATCAGACAACTTCCTCCTATCCTCGAAATTGACTTCCAAATCCCTGTTTTAAGTTGTCTGATGTCTCGAATTTCGGTCTGAAAAGGGTCAGATTGTTCTGAAATTGAGCAGACAACTCTTGATTCAGGCTATTTGAAGGGGGTGGCTAGCTGTGAAATTGTCTGATTTTCATCTTCTCACAAAATTCTTAATCGGAAAGTGAGTCTGAATTTCAAAAATTGATTTCCCCTTTTCCCATCTCTTATCCTATGAATACACCAAGACTTATGGGTGAATATACTTTCGATAGCCCCTCAGCCTGATCGATCAGGGATCTGAAGGTGAACCTCTCCATTTTTTATCCTTCTTTTCTATGCCACCAGAATAGATTTGCAGCTATACAGATCTTGTTTAATCATCCGGTCTTTTATTTCATATTCCAGATCAGATGTGAAAGGATCCTTGCATTCAACTTTGAAAGTCCACTTTATCAACTTTCATTGCCGTATGTGGCCATAGGCCATGCTGTCTATTGACCCAATGAAGGATTCAGCAAGGAAACAAATGGTTGCTTGTTTATGATTTGGTTACTGTCCATACTGAAGTCAAAGAAATGAGGACATCAAATGAGTACAGGAAGTATTTTGAAATCTCTTCGAGAAGAAGCCAATATGACTCAACAGGACGTAGCTGAAAAGATCCATGTCACCAGACAAGCTGTTTCTAGATGGGAAAATGACGAAACAATTCCAGGATCGGATCTCTTAGTGACACTGTCTGGATTATTTAATGTTTCAGTAGATACATTGTTAGAATCACCAGTCGTTCGCTATTGTGAATGCTGCGGCATGCCAATTGAGCCATCTATTATGGGAATTGATGGAAATGGCGAATTGGATCCTCGCTATTGCAAATGGTGCTTGAATAATGGAGAGTTTGTCTATACGGACCTAAACCAGATGCTGGACTTTCTGGTAGCGAATCTTCCCCTGGAGGGAATGAATGAAGACCAATGCCGGCAAACTTACCAGAAGCATCTTCTCGAATTGCCTTATTGGAAGCAAAAAATGAATTCCTCCATCAACAGCTAAGCCATAGAAGGAAATCCGTTTTGATCAGCGGATTTCCTTTTTTATGCTTTGAGGACTCTCATAAATTCGAAACACCTTTAGGTGTCGTGAGTTTTATATTTACCATTTTTCGTTTCTCCTACATTTCGAAGCGAAAAATGGTATTTTTTATTTGGATAAACATTAACTTTTTATT
>JADGIS010000034.1 GCA_015233825.1 Erysipelotrichaceae bacterium RD49 | reverse complement strand
TTTCCCTGGTATAGAGGGAATTCGCTGCGCGGAAGCGGTTAAGCGTTCTCTGGTTGATCGGCTGATGGTCAAGGGAAACAGTTCCAAGGGCGTATTGAAAATCAAGCGAGAAGGCTATACGGTCTTCGAGTTCCTCGTCAGTAAGACCAAACAAGTCTTTCAAAACAAGAGCACCGAGCACAAAGTAGGTTGGAGTAGAGGGCCGTGAATTCGGTTTTGATGAATACAAAGGAGCAAACATGTCCTCGCATTCAATCAGAATAGGAACGACTTCACGATTAAAGTGTCCTGACCATCCATTTTCAAGTTTTCTCAGAAGTCTGGGAGTGACAAGAATATTAGTATTCAACTGAATAGCTTGGTTTGATTTAAACTTACTTTGTGACATAAGAGAAACCTCCGAATTGTACAATACTATTATACCAATCGGTTTACGGGCAATGATAGTAGTAAATCAATTCGTTAAAGTAGGTCTCTTTGTCTATATTTGATAAACACAATGCGCGATTTTGCACTTTTATCGGGCGCATCTAGATTGGATATTTAAACTCTAAATTTTGGAGTTTTGAGTGTACTATTTAGGGTAAGATTAAGGATAGTCGTATTAGAAACATGTTGGCTAGTTAACACATCTATTTGCGATTAGTGACTTTGGGAAATAAATCGGATGCAATACCTATTCAATGTTTGTTCAAAGCTACTTCATAATCCGACTAATTATTGAGTATCTTCCACTTTGCTGAGCTTATCAGCATGATCCTGTGTGGTTCAATCTCATTAGAGTGATAAGCTAAACTGTAGCAAGCCACTTCGGGAAGGAGAGGGCATTTCATCATTGTCTTACTCGAGACCATTGTCACTTATTAGGTTTACATTTGAAAAGGACCACTTTGTTTAAATCGTTGTCAGTCTTCCTCCAACTATGCACCCATTTAAAACTGGAATACTGCATAATGGGAGGATAAATATAGTTAAACATTGGATGCCTATTAAAAAAGGTTTTGATAACCATGCTTGAATAAGCATCAGATAATCAAAACCTTATAAGTCGCTTTGTATTTCTTATATTATTTCAGAGACTGCCAAGCAATACCTTCATCAAGCCAGCCAACAGATACTAAGAAATCATTTTCAGCTCTATTGATAGTGTAGTTATGAGAACCAGCAGCTTTAGCATTTGGATTATATTCACGAACAACATCAATACTAGCAATAGTTCCAGTACCTAAACCTGCGGCACCATTATAATCCCAAACGTTATAATTACTTGTAGGGATATAAGAATACCATCCAGTTCCTTCATTCTTCCAACCTACAGAGACGAGAATATCACGTTCGGAAGAACTCTTTGTATAGTGGTGATCGCCAGCATTTGGATTATAGAGACGATAAACAGGTACAGTGCTCTCTTTTGGAGAAACCCATCCCGTTCCTTCATCTTTCCATCCGAGTTTAACCAGTGCATCTTTTTCCTCTACATCACTTGTATAGAAGTGTTCGCCAGAGTTAGGATTATAAAGACGGTTAAGAACATTAACATTATTAACTACCGCTACCTGCATTGCAGCAGACTTTCCAGTTTCATAAGTATACCAAGTCTGATCACCGGTAAGTTCCAAGACGCCATTCTTATTAAGTTTTTTGGCGGCGGACGAAGAAGTTGCGTTTACTGTAGCAGCAGACGTTTCGAATCCATCAAATGTGTCTTTCAAGTTAACACCGTTAAAGGATGCATCAACATAAACGATCTGAGGAGTAGCATTAACATGAGAATTTCCTTGATCATCTAAAGCACCAATATGGTTAGACTGAAGATTGATCAATGTAGCGGAATTAGCCACTGGGGAAAGATCGATGGATCTCAGTTCATTGTTATTTAATGCTAATGTTTCCACACCAGTCAGTCCAGTTAAGTCAATTTCTTGAAGAATATTATAGCTAGCATTTAAATAAGTTGTTCTATTAGTGTTTGGAACATCTAAAGAATAAAGATTATTATTTACAACACTAACGCTCTTAAGAGCAAAGTTATCAGTAAGATCAAGACTGAACAGTTTATTGTTATCTACATTTGCATCGGTTAAATAAGCATTCTTAGAAAGATCAAGCTTCATAACGTCAGTGTTATTAACTGTAACATCTGTTAAGCCTTTATTACCTGAGAAATCAAGAACTGTAATTGGTGCTTTAGTTCCTGTATTTGGAGCTGCAGCAGTTCCACCATCAACGATCACTTTATTTAAAGTGTTAGTTTCTGGGAGTGTTAAAGTAGCTAACTTTGATACATTATCAAGTGTTAACTCTTTCAATTTTTTGTTAGAGGATAAATCAAGAGTGGTTAACTTGCTAGAGTTGTTGCAGGTTAAGATTTCTAAGTTAGTAAACAGCTCAATTCCTTTTGGATTTACAACATCAGCATTCAAGGTGATATCTTTAACATCATTGATCTGATCTTTAGTGATTGAATCGCCGTATTTGAAATCTGCTGGAAGACCAGTGACAACATCACCATTAATGATCATTTGTCTAAAGCCATCATCAGGGAAGTTTGTTTCATTTACTGCAACTTTATTACCAGTAATTACAATTCCACTAGCAGTCCCATTATTGCTTTCCGCTTCAGTAACAGTGTCAAAGTCTTCTGCGAACACAGCCAGAGATCCAGTTGCGCTCAGAGCCATTGTTGCGGAAGCAAGAGCGGCAAAAATCTTTTTGTTCATATTGTTCCTTCTTTCCTTGTCTCTTCATAATTGAAGAGCGAGGTCTTCACGAGTAGAAGCTCATACGAATTTCTGCTCGGTGAAGACCTTATGTGCTAATTCTATCTAAGATAGAATGCATATTTCAAGCAGAAATTAAACATTTCCAGCAAAATGTTAAAGTTTCCTTGTTGGTTTGTCAACAAATTCTTAAAAGTTTTTTTCTTTGGAAAGTTCAGCCGGATTTGGAGGAACCCGTCCTGTGGATAGATCTGGCTTTTGGCCTCTCTATATAAGGAATCAGGTTCTGAAAATTATTTGCTTGTTCGAAAAACAATTTTCATGATCTGATACTTAGCTTTACAAAAATCAAATTTAATTTGTTGGGCCTGGAAGGAATGGGTTAATTGCTGTTATGGGCAGCGATTAACGAAGCCTTTCTTTAACACCCTGATACCGTTGCCAACTTGAATAATTGTTTGAATTGAAGTCAGCTGTCCGCCTGATAATGGGCCCCAGATATGATCAGTTCGGTGTCTGGATAACTCGGTATCAGCATGGTCAGTTTACGATACCCATTGCTAAAATGCAATAAAAACAACGTCGTTCTTCATTTCTTTTTAAGAATTTATGGGCTCAATCGGGCTTGTTTCAATTTTTCTGCCCTGATTTCTAAAGATCTTAAGATGCGGATTTCTTCTTTATCTTTCGGAGTTTTAGAAATTATCTTCTTTTTGTACAAGAGGATTTTCAAAAGGTTTTCTGAAAATATCGATTATGTAAGATTTGAATCCTACAGGCTTTGTAATCCCTTGGGAATTCATAAAACCCTTTTCATTTTTCCGGCATTTCGATACTTTATTCTTATGAATTTCTAAAGATTGGCGAATTTTCTTCGAAAGCTGGCTCGTTATGAGTTGGTTTTCTATTGTCCGGGGCTTGATTCGTATTTACCAGCCTGGATTTCAGGGATTTAGCGGGCAAATGGATCGCCCAAGACAGGATTGAAAGCTATCGGGTCTGGCTGAACCGGCTTTTCTGGCTGGAGGACTGGAACTTTTTGGCTTTTTTCATCTGCTATGGCTTTTTACTTCTATAACTTCTTATCGTCCTTTTCGTTTTCTGCTCTCCTGCTTAGTCCCTTTCAGGCTGAATCCTTTATGGCCTTTCTTATCCTGTGCTTGTGCTCTATCCCTTATCTTTCTGTTCCCGTATTTCTATCCCTGTATTTCTATCCCTATATCTCTACTCCTGTCTTTCTATCTCTGCACGCTTTTTCTTCTGCTGGAGCACCCATCATGGGTTGAGTGCCCTTGGTTCGGTCTTGCGGCTTAGAGATCTTCTTTTAGCCTGCTTCCAATAGTTTATTTGCGTTTGACGATATGATCTTTATCTTTGTAGATCATGTTTTCGCCAATGACGTGGCGGACGCAGGAAAGCGGGTAAATGCTGGTGCCTCTTCCAATCACGGTTCCTGGGTTGAGAACGGAGTTGCAGCCGACTTCAACATGGTCGCCCAGCATGGCCCCGAATTTCTTCAATCCGGTTTCGATTTCTTCGTCCTTGTCTTTGACAACGACCAGGGTCTTGTCGCTTTTCACGTTGGAGGTGATGGATCCTGCCCCCATATGGGAGTAGTAGCCAAGAATGCTGTCGCCAACATAGTTATAGTGAGGAACCTGGACGTGGTCGAAGAGAATGACGTTCTTTAATTCGGTGGAGTTTCCGACCACACAATCTGCGCCGACTAGAGCGTTGCCACGGATGAAGGCGCACTGTCTGACTTCAGTATTGGGGCCGATGATGCAGGGAGCGCCTAAATAAGCACTTGGAAAGACTTTGGCGGTTTTATGGACATAGACGCCTGGCGTGACTTCGTCATAGTCGTCACCCAGATCATGGGCAAGCTGCTTAATGAGATCCCCAATGCCTTTGAGTGCTTGCCATGGGTATTCATATTGTTTGAGATAGGCTCCGGCTAAGGAGTGGTCGAAAGAATATAGGTCTTTTGTTTTGAACATATAAGAATCCTCTTTCTGAATGGTTTTCGATTGGATCCGATTGGATATGGGGTTGTCGCTGCGTCTTGACTTCAATGCGTCTGGAATCGGTCTTGAGGGTCAAACTGAAATGAAAGTCCAAAGCGTAAACCTGCTTTACGGGCAGACAACTTCCTGTTCAAATCTACATCTTTTCCTTTTCAATGACATCAAGCCAGAACGCGAGGTTCTGGCTTGATTGCTTTTTTGTAATGTTTGCTGGTTAGGCTGGTTTTTTCGCTGCCTCTTCATACCCCAAGTAAATATCCCAAGCTTCGCCTCCCATTTGGCACAGGCTGGTTTCTGTCGCCAGCGTTGGCAGGGATTGAGAGATTTGGGATTAGATGGATGGAGCCAGGCACTCTCAGGCGCTCAAGCCCCTGAGCCGGAACGGATCGAGTCCCTTTCCTGCCTGGATCCTGGCCTGGTTAAACCCATGGGGTATAAGCCATGCAAAGCGTCCTTCGTTTTTGGCTGTGGCGCTTTGAATTGGCTTTGCTTTGAATCGCGAAAGCTGTCAACCGGGCTTGGCTGGATTTCAGGTCAATTTCTAGCCACGATCGACATTGCTTTGAATCGGTTGATCGGCTTCGGAGCCAATTTTGGATTTGGGCCCGAAACGGGATTCTTTCCGTTTCTATCCAGGCTAGATTCGCTTTTTTAGACCCAGGTTTATATTCAGGCTTTCGATTCAGTCCTCTTTCCGATTTTTCGATTCACTTCTTCGATTCAACTTTTCGATTGAAAGCCGAAAGTGCACTGAATCCTCAGCTTCGTTTGCTGGAGGTTGAATGCCGATTTGTCTTTTGGCCTTGTTTGCGTGCGGCTTGCTTTCGAGCAGAAACTCGTCTTGCAAGACTGAGCTGCTGGCTGATTCTTTCGCGACTGATGGCTGCTCGCTTGTAGCTGCCTGCTTATGGCATGTCCTATCGTAAGAGAGGATTCAGCCTGAGTCTGAGTCGTTTTAGTCTTCCAAGTCTGGATCGGTTTGTCCTTCATCGTCCTCGAGATCGGGATTATCTGGGTATGGAGCGGTTTGATCCTCTGCTCCCTGGGCCTGAAGGCCTGGATCTTCATTGGCATCCATTTGTCCTTGCTGGACATTGGCTTGCGCATTGGAATCGGATTGGGCGTTGGCTGCATCCGTTGGCGCTGTAGCGCTGGCAGATGCGGCTGGATCGGTGGATTGAGACGTTGCAGCCGATGCAAAATCTGTGGCGGCTTGCGAAGTGGCTTCGCTTGTGGGCGCCAGCGATTCAGAGGGGTTGATGAAGTTAAAGGGCACTTTTTCGCCAGCGGGTCTTGCCGGAATGCCAGTTAAGGCCTGGCGGGTTGGCAGGCCATTGACTGCTGGCGTGCCGCCATCTAAAACAGTCTGGATCGCGGTTCTGGCATTTTGCAGGGTTTCGGGATCCGGCTGGGTCATATAGGTCGACTCGGTCAGCGTTGGTGAATACTGGATCGAGCTGGTGCCTGTAACGATCTGCCAGGATTCGTTCATATGTTCCGGGAACAAGAAGAACATTCTGGCTAACTGGCAGAGCTGGTTGTAGTCGAAGCTGGTCCAGACGGACTCGTCGAGCACTTTCATTGTCGATTCAAAAGTTGAGGAGTCAAACAGGTGGGTCGACCGGCATAACGTGTAGAGCACGTGGAGCTGGTTGAGTTCCTGGTTGAGATCTTCATCGGAAAGATCATTGAGGGCCCCTAGAAACTGCTTGATCTGGGGTCCGGTCATGACGCTGCCATCGCTCAGGTTTAAATCCGTGTATTCCCCATACGGGTTAAAGCGGATGGTCTGGCCGATATCAAAGAGCTGCAGGATCTTATCGGTATTGAGCCGGACAATGAAGTCGACTGGCGATTCAATCAGGTGTTCCACGGTCTGGCGCAGTGCTTCTGAGGAGTGGTAGCTGACAAACGAAAGCCTGTCCGGCACATCAGGCGGCTGGCACGCCAGAGCCTCTTCGCAATCGTTATAGATATAAAGACTGCGCGGCAGGACGGTCGTGAGCACCTGGCGGGTGGACGGATTGACGGTCACGAGCAGGTTGAGGTTCGAGTCGTAGGAAGGATCATGGATCGAATCACTCGAGCCTGAAACCAGGATCGTGAACGGATCTTTTTCCAAATTTTTGGTCGAGACTGGTGTGGCCACGCCGGTATCCACAGGAAGTGAATAGGCCAGCGATAGCTGGTTAGAGGTCTGGTCGCCTGCCATGGCCTGGATCAGGCGCAGATCGCTCTGGTCGAGGATCAAAGCCCGCACGGCCTGGCCGCGGACGGCCTTGTACATCTGCTGGAGATTGCTGAAAAACTTCAAGTGGACATAGATGCCCTTATCCGCTAAAGAGACCAACAGGCTGTTGACCCCTGTCTCATCGCGGTCACGCATAATGCCAAACGTTTCTCCATTGAGCGCATTGAGGTCGGAAACGGGAATGATCGAGGGCACATAGAGACCGATGTTCTGGACATACGAGTCGGCTGGCTCACTCATTTCCCGCAAGGAATCCGAAATCTGCTCCACGCGGTTTTCAACGGACAATGATCCGGCAACAATGGCCGCACAAAGGGCCAGGGCCGGAATGGCCCAAAGCTTATGGTGGGTATAGAAGAACCAGAATCCAGCCAATAACAATCCAGCCAGGCAGATGCCGACAAACAAGCCGACAATGGACAGCTTGAAAAGATTGAGCTGGAACATCTTGAACAGTGTGTAGCAAATCGCGCCTACCGCAATGATCAGCGCATAGGTGCCCGGCCTTTTGAAGGCTTTTTTGGCAAACTGGATCAAGCGCTCTTTGAAGGTCAGTTTTGGGCCGTCTTCTTTGCTGGACTGGGACAATCCGTCCTCAGGACTGGTTTTCGGATCTTCCGGGTCTTCCTGGACCATTTCGTCGGTCAGTTTGGTGAAGATCGCCTTGAGATCCGCTCTGGTTTTGCTTAAGGTGCTTTCGTTTTCTTCCCCTTCGGATTCGATGCTCGATCCTTCCTGGCTGGCCCTTGGCCCAGCGGTCTTTGAAGTGTGGCCGGCATCCTGGGGAGTCTGGCTTAAATGTGAGAGAGTCCCTTGGCTGCTTTCACTGTTATCCGCTTTTTCCCCGTCGGGGGTTGCTCCATTGGCAGCCGGCGGCTGTCCTGAGAGGATTCGGTTTTTCGAATTGGCTTCCCTGCCCTTGGCTTGAGGATGCTTTTTTGCCTTGCGGCGGAATCTTCGATTGGACTTGCCAGCCGAAACAGAAGGACTGGCCGTCTGGTTTGCGTTGGAAGAATCCGCAGCTGAAGTGGCAGCTGCCAAAGCATTTGAGGCAGCAGCGTCCTGGCCTGAGCTTTCGGTCATGGACAAAGACAGATCCGGCTGGTCGGATTGCGGCTGGCCATCATCCATCCTGTGCCCGGCTTTCTGCTCTGCATTTTGGGCTGAGTCTTCAGAAGCAGCGGTTGGATTGGTTGGCTGGCCTTTTGGATGAGGCTTGTCTTTGCGATCCTCTTGAGCTGAATCCAGGCCGTGGTTTGGGTCTGGATCGGTTGTGGTTTCATTTGGATCCGGCAGTCCTGTCTGGTCCTTGGCCGGCGCATTTTCCAAAATGCCCTCAAAATCCGATGGTGAATTGGTCGGGGCAGCTGCTTGATCTGTCAAATCCGCTTGGACTGAGCTTTGGTCAGCCAATGGACTTGTGGCAGCGGCTGACTCTGAATTCGCATTCTGGTCGTCTAGCGACTGGCGCTGTTTGACAAATTTTCGATGCTGGCCAGATGGACTTGCCAGTCCAGGTTCTTGGCCTGCAGCTGTCAAGCTGGATGGATCTTCGTTCTGGTCAAAGGCTTCGCTTTTGACTTTGACAAAGTGCCGGGAGGGTTTTTGGCCGGCTATTGGATCAGGCTGTCCGCTGGCAGATTGGCCGGCTGCCGCTTGCCCACTTGGGCTCTGGACGGTCGGCAGATCGTTTTGCACCTCCGGCACAGAAAGGTTCTGGCTATCGATTGGCCGGCTTTCGTTTTGAGCCCTGTCCTGCTGGAGCAGTTTCTTTTTCCAGTTGCGGCTTTTCTTGCGCCGGTCTTTGCGGCTGCTGGTTTTGGAAGGTGCCGGCTGGGTTTGCTCCATTTGGCGTGATGCAACGTGTGCAGTCGGCTCATCTTTCTGGGTTTCCATCAGGATTTCATTGATGATTGTCGTTGGCGAAAATCCTTCTGGCTGGTCAGGCAGACTGGCTTTGTGTTTTTTATCGAGCCGTAAGCCTGGTGGTGCCTGGTCAAACATAATGGATTCATAGAACTGCTGGTCGGCTTGCGACAGATGAGAGATATCGCCACTAATCGCACCAGATCCTTTTTGGGATGGATCTGATGGATTGGAAGAATCAAAATTATAGGCTGCTGATGGCTTTTGCTCGTTCTGCCTGCTCTTGGCTGGGTTAAAGCCATCTGGATGCTGGCGGTTTGGCTGCCCATCTGAAATCGGATTGGCATCAGAATTCAGGTTCTGGGCCTCCAGGCCTGGATTGGCGTTTTGATCGGTGGACTCTTCTAAGCCTGATGAATTATGGTGGCGGTGTTTATGGAAGCGGTCAAAACGGCTTTCCTTTGGATGGCTGGACGAATTCAAAGATCCCCTTTTCTTGTCTTCGCCAGTTCCATCATTGGCGCTGTAGGTGAGCTTGCGGCCAGGATGTGGTGCGGCTTTGCGGGTCGATTCTTTTGACTGGCCGTTTTTATTGCGATTGAAATCACTTTGGTTTTGCGTTCCTGCGTGTTTGGTTGTGGTTTTGGAAGGATCTGGTTCCAGCGTTTCAAATAGCGAAATCAGGTCGCTGGCTGAGGCTTCGATCTCAATGCCGGTCTCGGAGATATCGTCTAAATTGCGAAGCTGTTCGATATCGGTAATGATATTTTCTTCTGATTTCGAATCCGGCTGGTGGGCCTGGTTTAAAGTTTCAGTATCCTGCTTGTTGTCTGGTTTGCCTTTAGCGGGTTCATCAGGGCGCAGATCTGAAATGTTTATGGCCGTTTCCTTTTCTTCACTCATTCGGATCCCCTTCTTACTTATAAAGCAGGCTTCCAAAGCTGTTTAAAGAGCAGCTTTGGTTCCTGGTTATGTCTCTATCAATGTGTTTTTTAATCTATACATCTATTTCGAATGCCGTTCCACATTTTTAAGCCAATATCTTTTTCAGTCAAAACAGGTATTGGCGCTATTGGTTTTTATGCGTATCGGCAAAATTGAATTTCGTTTCTAATTTTGAATTGGTTTGGTCAAACGAACTGATTTTAGTAACCGTTTGAAAACGACTGAATTCTCTGCTTCCTTGGCTGTGTACATCCACGGATAAAAAGCGGCTTGCTTCTGCCTTACGATTTTCTATTTTGAAGTCCCTTAACTCTTCAAAACAGAGCTCGTAAAACGAAACATTCTTTTGATGTCAGATAGCTTTGGAAAAGGAAAGCCTGTTTTCAAATTGGTGATGGCCATTCCCTTCGGTCAAGTCAAATTGCATCCAAAATCAGATTTCCTTTCAGATGCTTTCTTCTTTGATGGTCTTCATTCAGTCTTTGGTCTATTCAATTGCCGGTCTTTGTTTTTGGCTTGATTTTCCTGACGTCCCTTATGATGATTGAACAGTGTCCTTCAGCCCCTATATCCCATTTGACCCTGATTGTCTGGTATTTAGTTGTTATCAGCAGTCAAATCGAATTCTGAAGTGCAATGCTGGCTCATCCGTCAGGTCAACTCCAAAGATCGACAGCAAGAATCACAAAAGCTGGTGAATGAACATCGGCTTTTCAATTCGAGTCTTCCTTTTAGAGATACTCAATGGTTCAAACTTTCATTTGACCTGTTTGCGATCAGATGTTTGTAAAAAAGATGATCTGATTGCTTGAATCGCTGGATCGTACAGTCAATGCGCTGTTCAAGCGGATTTCTCTTTTTTACTGCCCTCATGCGGCCCCTTATTGTAACCCGTCTTTTCCATAGAAAGAAGAATTACAATTCCGAATGCGGCGTTCTGATGGTTTCTCTGCCCTCCTTTGATAGAATGGCAGACATTAAACGTATGAATTGGTCTTGTTCCTGCTTATTGATTGTTTGGCATGAAAGCTAGATTCCCCAATCTTTCTTTCATGCATTCCCCTTGGATATCGGATGCTTTTTCAATAGGCAGGAAGCATCAATTTCATTTCTCTATGCCCAAACCGGATTCAGCCGGTTTGATGGTCCATCGATAGACAGACCGCATCTAAAGGATTTCATAAAAGAGTGAGTTTGTCTCTTTCAATGTCCTTTCAGATGACTGGCAGTTTGATCAAAATCGTTGCTCAACCCTTAAAAAAGCAGTCGATACCACAATGATTTTAGCCTGATTTTCGGAGAATTTTGGTCGGAAATGAACAAAATAGATGCTTATGGCTGTTTTTGTTTGATTTCTGGATCTTTTTGGGAATTTATTGGGTTTGTCAAATCTAACGGCCTTTGAAACGATCCTTTTCCGAGCGAATTTTGCCTCTCTTGAAGCAAGAAAAGAGAAGAATTCTCATGATCAGAATTAGACCAATACAGGTTTAAATTTAAACAGATACTGGATTTAAACGTGAAATCAAGCCATCTTAGGGAAACAGATACACTTTCAAAGGACCACTCGTTGTTTTTCTCAATACAAATTCATCATCGAAGAAATTTGAGCGATGATTATCAAAAGGTTAGTCTTGGTGGCTATACACTTCTGGAAACAAAGAAAAGGTCCTCCAGACGGAGGGCCTTGATGGGTTAAAATTAATGTCCACCATACATTTTCGGTGAACCGTTTTTGCAAATGAATCGTAGTAAATTATAGTATTGGATTGAACTTTAAACTTTAGTAAGCAAAACCGCCATGACCATAGCAAGCATTGGCTCTGCCTGGAGCACTTGGGTCCGCATCGTATGGGGCAGACGTTCCATCATTACACCTGTGACCATAGCCAGTATTAGGATCTGGTTCATACGCAGCATAGCCACCTGAGCCCTGATCTCCAGATTGATCACCGCCTGCTCCAGCAGCGCCGCCAAAAAATCTTAAACCACCTGATGTATATGTGCCTGAAGCAGTTCCTTGGTCTGTGCCCTGCGTGGTTTCTTGAGGAGCAGGTTGAATGGCTTCTTGGGCTTGTTCTTCAGCTGCTCTTTGTTCTTCAGCCACTCTGCTTTCTTCTGCAGCTCGACTTGCTGCTTCCATTTCCGATTGGAGTCTGGCAGCTTCCCGTTCTTCTTTCTCTTTCTTCGCTTTTTCTAGCGAGGCCTGTTCGGAAGCTATTCTTTCCTGTTCTTTCCGTTCAGAATCTTCCTTCTCCTGCAAAGACGCTTCTATCTCTTCCAGTTCCCTTTCCGTAGAAGAAGCTTTCTTTTCAATCGAAGTCGTCTTTTTTTCTGTCGGATAGGAGATTGAAGGTTCTTTAGCAGCCGAGGAAAAACAGCCTGCCAGCATCATTCCACAAACCAGGAGGCCTAGAATTTGTCTTGTTCTTTTCATAGAAATCCTTTCTTTTCATCACACCAGGACTTAAACGTCTTTTATGTGAACTTTGTGGGAATGATTATGCGACTGGATATGAATTTTGTAAATATCAACCTCCTTTTAGAAATAGTTTTGATCGTGCTTTACCCTAGATTTCTTGGTAAACCACCCCTTCTAAAAGCTGAGTTTGAAAAGATAGAACTTAGGATCTCCTGAATATTCAGTCCCGCTGAACAGACTATTTATCTACTTTATACACAGTAAATTGGGGGCTTATCTATTGGACTTTATTGCTGTGGCTCCTTAGTTCAACCATCCTGTTCCTTCGGAACGTTTGAGCTTTTTCAAGCGAACACGGGTCGAAAGTGTACGGCGGGTATTGAGTTTGTCGAACTGGACAACAATCGCCTGCTTTTCGGGATCGATTTCAAGAATCGTTCCCTGGCCGAAGACGGGATGTTCGACCAGATCGCCGCTTTCCAAGGCGTCGGCTTGCTGGGACTGGGGAAGAAGCGTCTTTTTCAGGCTGATCATGCGTTTGGCTGCTTCTTGCAAATCTTTAGGAATCTCGGGATTCCAGACGGCATGATCCAAGCCGATATCAAAGACAAATCGGCTGGGGTAGCGGTTGCTGCCCGAATGCAGCTGGCCCTGGGCTTCAGACAGATAGAGTTCTTTTCTGGCCCGGGTCAGGGCGACGAAGCAAAGCCTTCGCTCTTCTTCCATGCCTTGCAGGTTTTTGGTCTGGCGCGAGGGGAACATGCCTTCGTTTAAGCCGATCAAAAAGACGCAGTCAAATTCAAGACCTTTGGCGGTATGGATGGTCATCATCCGTACTTTATCGCTTTCGGTCTGGGCATCCGCATTGGAAAACAGGGCTGCATGATTGAGCCAGCCTTCTAAATTCGTATCTTCACCCCAGCTCATTTCATATTCACCGGCTGCCTGCTTGAGTTCGGCCAGGTTATCGAGCCTTTCCTGCCCGCCTTCTAAGCGCAGCATCGCTTCATAGCCCGAAAAATCGAGGATGTCATCGAGAATGCGGGTGATGGAACGCTCTTGCCAGGGATATTCGTCGATGAGCTGGACGTAGGCTGCAGCTTCCGTCTTTTTAAACTGGTCGGTTTCCAGGTTGGCTTTGAGCGCCTGGTAAAGACTCGTGCCATGCTGTTGGGCATACTCTTTTAAAAAGGCGATGCGGCCTTTGCCGATGTTTCGCTTAGGGCGGTTGATCGTCCGTAAAAAGTCGATGTCATCCTGGTACACAAGCATCCGGCACCACGAGAGGGCATCTTTGATTTCCATCCTGGAAAAGAATGGCACTCCGCTGTAGATCGCATACGGAATGCCCGCTTCCAAAAAGGCATCCTCCACCGGGCGGCTCATATAGTGGGCGCGGTATAACACCGCCATGTCTTTATAGCGATAGCCTTTCTTTTTGAGATGCTCAATGTTAGCAGCGATATTGGCTGCTTCTAAATTGGGCGTTTCGTAGTGGCCGGCATGGACCTGGGCGCCATCCATCAAGGTGGGTACCAGGTCTTTTTTGATGCGGTTATGGTTTTGGGAAATCAAGGAATTGGCTGCCGCTAGAATCTGCGGCGTCGAACGATAGTTTTCATTGAATAAAATCGTCTGGCAAGGCGCAAACTGCTGGTCAAAGTGAAGCAGAAAGCGGACATCCGCACCGCGCCAGGTGTAGATCGTCTGGTCGGGATCGCCCACGACAAACAGGTTTTTATGGCCTTTGGCCAAGGTTTCCATCAGTTCATATTGAAGCGGGTCGATATCCTGGAACTCATCGACCATGATGTATTCATAGCGCTGGCACCATTTATTGCGGATTTCCTCGTTTTCCCGAAAGATCTTAAGCGTCAATAAGATCAGGTCGTTGTAATCAAGCGCAAAGTTTTTGCGCTGCTGGTACAGGTAGCCAAGAAAAATGATGTCATCGACTTCCTGGGCCTGCTGGTACTTGCGAAGCAGTTCCTGGCTGGACAGATGAATCAAGTCTTCGGTGTAGTTGGGGTATTCTTTGATCTTTTTGATTTCGATCATGTCCCTGGCTTTGGAAAACGTCATATCCCGCAGGTTCAAGTTTCGTTCTTCATAGACGATTTTGAGCATGTCATCGATATCGGAGTTATCGAGCACCATAAAAGACTTGGGATAGTTGATCGCATGGCTTTCCTCAAGCAGGATCGAGTTGCAAAGACCATGAAAGGTGCAGATCATTCCTGAGTCTTCATCCCCGATCAGATTGGTAATCCGGCTGCGCATTTCAGCTGCAGCTTTGTTGGTAAAGGTCTTGCATAAAATATTGGAAGGCATGATGCCGAGCGCTTCGACCAGCCAGGCAAAGCGCATGGCCAACGCCCTGGTCTTTCCAGAGCCCGCTCCGGCAATGGCCCGCACATATCCTTCCGTTGCTTCGACGGCTTGCTGTTGGGCTTCGTTGAGTAAAAAATCATCTTGCGCCATATCTAAATCCCCTTCCCTGCTTTCGCCTTTGATCTCTTATGCCTGAATGAAAATCCTGGTTTCAGCCTGTCTCTATATTATCTCTATATTATAAGGTGGTTGGAGTCAAAGTCTTCCTTGCATGGCGTGGACGATGCATTTTTATAGCAACCACGCTTCCAAAAGCGCATGGATTGGCCGCTGGAACTGAAGCCAACTGCTCCATTCAACACTTTCCGCCTCCAAACCCTCATTCAATCAACCAAGCAAAAAGAAGACAGGAAAGATTCCTGCCTGCCTTCTTGGGATGGAAGTTTCTTTTGCTTTATGGAGTATGGACCATCAAGCAGTCTGGCTAAGCACATTGGCTGTCGCAGAAATGAATATTGATTATTTGAGTCTATCCGCAGGATCCTGCCCATCCACCTGAAAAACTTCGGGGCGGAGCGCCTCAACCCGCTCAGGCTGGTAGAGATCGGATAGAGCATAGTGGGGACCCATGGCATGGGGTGTCACTTTTAAAGGTGAAGCACTGTAGGCCAATGCCTGCTCAATCAAATTGTGGCTATCTTGGTTTTTCTGACTGTCCGGATCTTCCATACGATCTTGAACAGGCTTTTCATTGCGGTCGGGTTGGTCTTTCTGGCTGCTTACATCCAGATCCAAGGCTGAGCGCGCGTGGATCGGTCTTTTTTCAAGCTGCGTTTGGCCTATCCCTTCTGGATCTTGTTTGGAAGGACTGATCGTCCAGGTATAGTGCTCATAGTCGAGATCAGAATCGGATTGAAGGTTTGGCAGGACAGGGCGAATCAAGGAAGAGCCTTCAGCTTTGATATGCTCTTCGCTTAAAACCATCTTTAGAGCTCTGGGTACAGCTTTCGCAACAACATGATCATGAACGCCGCCAAATTCACCATCCAGCGTCCAGGCAGACTGGTCGCAGACAAAATCAAACCAGGGGGACTGCACCTGGATAAATAAAGGGCCGGAGAAGTCTGAACGGGTAATGCCGGCAATGATCGTATTGAGTTCGACCAGATTCATCGGCCGGCGGATAAACAAGCCTTCCAGCAGTCCATCATGCCAGTTGAACAAATCTTTGGTAAAGACGTCCGTTCCGGCAACATATTTAGAATTGGAGACCATTCCATATAAGAAATCGCCAGAAGCCTCGCCGCCTTTCCAGGTGATCTTCATCGTTTCGCAATTGTTTTCCCAATGGGCAAAGTCAACCGTATTCAATGCTTCCAGAATATAGGCGGTCGGGCCTAAGATTTTCTTTTTTTCCTGAGGTGTTTTATAGGAAACACTCGTTCCCACGCCAAAGGCAGCCACATAGCTGAAATACTCCTCGTTAAACTGACCGACATCCAAATATGTCCAGCTATTGGATGCCGCCACCTGGGCGGCCGTCAACATATCTCTTGGAATTCCATGGGTATTGGCAAAATCATTGACCGTTCCCGAAGGGACATAAGCCAGAGTAGGCAGGCTTTTTCCATGAATCCAGCCATTAATCGCTTCGTGCATCATGCCATCGCCCCCGCAGACGACAATTCGATCGAAGGCTGCGCCTTCTTTTTCGATCGTGGCTTGGGCATCCCCCGCAAACTGAGTCGGATATACAGTGACCAGATATCCGTTTTTGGTCAGCTCATCGACCAGTTCAGATAAGGAATCTTTGATCCGGCCATCCCCCGAACAGGGATTGTAAAGCATGAGCATCTTCTTCATGATTTCCACTCCTTTTCGTTTCCTTCGATCTTAAAAATTACATCACTTATATTGTGACAGCCATTGAAACAGCTGCATACTTCTAACCCATTATTTTCCTATATAGAATTCTCATATAGAATTCTCAGCTTGACTTCCGTTGGAATGTTGCTGCTGGTAGTCATCCTACCGCTCAATTTCGGAAGCGGTATAGCATTTTGAAAAGTCCATGAAATTGACTGGCTTCTGCCAAAATTATTCAAGGGGATAGAAATGATCTTCACGGATAGTTAGAGATCTTCCTTTTGTTTGTCTATCCTGATTTCGTTTCGGCTCACTCTCTGCTTAAGCCAGGCCATTCCCTGTTTTCTCATTTTCAAGCAAAACCTTCTCGATTTTAGCAGAAGTTTTGAAAGTCGGAATGAGAAGCATCTATCGAAAAGCCGGCATTGATGAAAGATGCCAGACACCCAAAAAGCCATGCCGCTCAGGCAGCTTTTCGACTTCGATCTGGCTTAAAGACCAAGATCCCCTCTGTAAAACGTAAGCACAATCTGTATAAGCTGACTAAACTGCTGCTGATCCATATTGCTCTGTTCTTCTTTCAATCAAATTCGGGCCAACATGAATCTTTTATCAATCTTCTTCTCATAAGATGGCTATCTGCTTTTCTTTTAAAACCAATGCAGTTTGAGAACCATTTCATTTTCTTCCAGATAAAAAGCAGACGAAAAAATCCAAGCCGAACCCCGGCAGATTGTCACTTCTAGATGGAATCGGCCGCTAAGTCATGTAAAATAAATGCGATCTGCAGAATTTTGATAAATTGAAATAACAAATTTTAGAAATTTGAAATTTTAATAATGAGTTCATCTTCTCTGCTTGGATACCAAAACAGGATTTCTGTACTACTCTTGAAAAGACGATCAGTGCTTTTCAAGGAATAGATCTTCTTTTTTGAAGCAGAGTCTTTGAAGGATTTCTTCAAAGACCCTCTGCAGAACTTCAATTTTAACTTTAAGTGATCTTAGAAGCTGCTCTTGAAATCTGGCTTACTGGATCAATCAAACAATAGAGAGGAGGTTACATGAACACTCTTCTGGCTTTTACGGTTCCGTTTGGGCTTTCAGCCCTATTGATTCCGGTTGTCAAATGGATATCAAAGAAAACGGATGCGTGGGCCAAGCAGAACAGCCGTACGATTCATCATGGCATTATTTCCCGAATCGGCGGTATTGCCATTTTTCTGGCATTTTCAATCGGAATGATTTTATTTTTTACTCCGGATCGTTCGATCCTTGGAATTTACCTTTGCACCTCGGTGATGTTTCTGATCGGGCTTTGGGATGATTTCATGGATCTTCCAGCCAAGTTCAAGTTTGTCTTGCAGGTTCTGGCGGCGATGATTCTGCTTTATTATGGCGTCGGTGTTGATGCGCTGCGCATTTTAGGGTGGAAGATCACCAACCCGGTCGTCTGTGCGATCTTTACGATCCTTTGGGTTGTCGGCATTACCAATGCGATCAACTTGCTGGACGGGTTAGACGGCCTTTGCGGCGGCATGATTTTGGTCGTGCTCTCGATCGTCTGTGCGATCTCGATCGTAGACCGGCGCGGAGATATGGTGCTTTTGTCGTTGATTTTGATGGGATCCATCTTAGGATTTCTGCTTTACAACTCTCATCCGGCTTCCATTTTCATGGGGGACTGCGGATCTTTGTTTTTAGGCAGCATGGTGGCTTCCCTTTCGCTTTTAGGCTTTAAGTCTTCGACGATGATGACGTTAAGCTTTCCGATCTTGATCTTGCTTCTGCCGATTATCGATACGTTCTCAGCGATTTTACGGCGCAAAATCAAAAAGATCCCCGTCGACCAGGCTGACCGCTCCCATCTGCACCATCAGCTGATGAAACGCTTTGGCCAGACCAACAGCGTCATCATCATGTGTGCCATTACCTTTGGCTTTGGTTTGAGTGCATTTATGTACATCTACAACCGGGCGGCGGGGTTGATCGCAATGGTCGTGCTGTTGTTTGGCATTGAAATCTTCATTGAAAGAACGGGTATGATTTCTTCTTCATTCCATCCGGTCCATTCGATGTATCGAGCCTTTCGAAGACTGCTGCGCAAGCTATTTGGCAAGCCAAACTTTGAAGACTTATTTGAACATGGCAACCAGCGTACCACTGAAAGCGGCGATACCCAGGAAATCGGTATCGCGGATAAAACCGTCGCAGCCCAAGCTATTTCCCGCCTGCCCAAGCCTGGTCTTTCCGGAGCCGATGCCTATGCGGCAGATGGCGAGATGACCAACACAATGCATGTTGATCTCCAGACGGGTGCGGTTCAGTCTTCTCCAGCTTCCAAGCTGGCTGGCACTTTAGAAGAGGCTGCTTTATCTTCCGGTTTGAAACAAGAGACTCTATCCAGCTTTGAATCTAAGAAAAAACAGCCTGCACCAGTTTTCGAGTACATTTCCGAGTCCAATACGATGTCGTATACCGACACCAATCTTGACCTGCCGTTTCGAGTCGGCTTAATGGCTTACCTGCATGGAGATCCCAACCATACGATGGAACTTGACGATATCGTCTTTGACAAATCGCGGGTGGATACTGACTATTTGGACAACCAGGAGCACATTACGGCTGCTTCAAGATTTCGACCCAGTCAATCCGGCAAGACAAAGAAATCCAAAACCAGCTCAAGAAGCTATACCCACTCTGGTCTTTACGCACCGCAAAGCGCTAAAGAGCTCTTAGCCAAAGTGACTGGCAATAAGCAAAGTTCTGCCAAACCCGACACCAAGATGACTTCCGCTTTACAGCCGTCTGCGGATTCTTCGTCAAACGGTTCTTTGGATCAGCCAAATTCATCCCGTCTTCGTTCTTCAACCCTGGATCTTGCTTCTAATCCACTGGCCGCCAAGGCTGCCAGATCGGCGATTGGGGCTGCCAGCCACAAAGAAAAGCAGGAAGCCCAATCGATCATGAATGCATTAACCGGCATGGATGCGAAAACCGCTTCAACCAAAAGCACTTCTTTCAATTACGCCTTACGCGTAATCAAGGATTCGAAGTCAGATTCTGATTCTAACTTGGATTCGAAAAATGAGACCGATGATTCCAAGAATTGAAACGAATATCGATGAAGCTTTAAACCAAACTCCATGATTTCTCTGTTCTGCTTTGCATACTCCCGCCAACAGGTTTCTGTTGACGGGATCTTTTTTCTTCATTCATGGAACCGGTGCAGAAGGGCGATGTAGCAGGTAAACCACCGTCAAGCAAGTAAAAAATGAGTGACTCTCTTGTTTTGAACTATGGTTTTTAGGCTTGGCTACTTTATTTTGTAGATTTCGAGTATATTTTGGAAAGGTTTCATCGTAGCTGGTATCAATGTTTTATGTGCAATAAAAGTATTTTAATCTCCTTTTATAAAATCAATTTTGATGGCTGATTTTGAAAAATTGCCGATAGAAAAAGGCCGAAAACCGTTTAAAATCTATCACAATTTGCTTGATGAAACAAAAACGATAGATTGAAATTTCCGATCTATCGATTAAATTTTATATCTCGTTCATTTAGGTTTTATTCGCCGTAACGTCCCTTCCTTCTTAAAAATACCGATCAAAAAAAGAGAGAATTTGGGTGCAAAACAAAGCAAAAGCCCGCCTAACGTCAGGCGGGTTTTCAATAAATCGCATTTAAATGTGATATTTTTAAGAACGATCCAATTATGAATAAATGTGAAGTAACTTCAGCATGAATTTGGGCAATAAAAAAAGGCCACCGGATAACGAGAGAGTAATCCAGCAGCGCTGTAGAAGAGCCCGGGAAGCGTCAGGAGGGATTCAAAGGCGTCTGGTTGCAGTGAGAAACTTGTTCAGGGTTTCATCCAGACCTTCGATCCTGATCAAGGGCTTTCGCCTGTCTCCCGTCTGTACAAAACCGACCGACTGGCGTGTACAGGGACGGGATTGCACTCAATTATGTGGACTCTTCGGCTACCTATTTTAACGGATTTCTACGGATTTTTTTAGAAAGATGACAAATCTCTTTCTCTTTCTGTCCAACTTGGTATTTTTCATCATGTTATGGGTTTCAAAAGGATGATATTCGATCATTTTTGTCCGAAAACGAGAACCGGTTTTCTAAAAATCTCTGATTTTAGAGAGAGAAAATGTAGCATCTTTGGTTACAAACCACCAATCTCAACAAACACATTTTACAAAAAGCACGTATAGATTTTATCCATATCCTTAGAGCACTCTCATAAAGTTTAGGTGATAAATGAATAAATTATTAACTAATTATTAAGAAAATATTGACCAAGTGGTTCTTGTGGGGTCTGTCGATCTCAAAGAAAGCTTAGAGCATCTCCAGCTCCACTTGATCTGAAAAAAAGGCCGCACTAAAAAAGGAAAAATACAAGTTTAATTTTTAACGCTGGCTGTTGACTGCTTTTTCGTCTTT
>JADGIS010000033.1 GCA_015233825.1 Erysipelotrichaceae bacterium RD49 | reverse complement strand
ATTGTGGGTTCCAGACTGGTCAGAATGAACAGAGACATCCCGTTGCGTAAAACCTTTGAGGTTAGATGGGAAGAAGAGGATTTCCTGGTTAGGAAAAGAAACTTGAATATTGGAAGAATAAACGGTAGAGTGCATATGGATCTCCTGTCTGTATGGATTGTTCGTCTCTGGTAAGACTCTTCCATCCTACGGGAGATCTTTTTTGTTTTCCATATTTCTTTTTGACATATCAAATTCAGCCACCAACCCAATCCCACCAATTTTTTCAGAGACCCAAAGATATCTTAATTCCTGTGGACAAGATGAGAGATTGCGGCCAATTCTTCCAAAATGGCCGTGTTTTTTCATTGAAAATGGCACTCGCCAAAAAAAGTGCTATATTGTTGGAGTTAAAAACTTGAAAGGTGAAACTATGGGAAGACATTTTGAGGTGCGTGCAGCAGCTATGGCCAAAACTGCCGCCGCCAAAGCCAAGGTATATTCCAGATATTCCAAGGAAATTTTAGTGGCCGCAAAAAGTGGCGTTCCAGACCCGGATATGAACCAGGCCTTAAAAAAAGCCATTGCCAGAGCGAAAGCAAACTCTGTCCCAAGCGATGTCATCAAACGTGCCATCGATAAAGCCAAATCCTCTGCGGATGAAAGCTTCTCTGATGCCCGTTATGAAGGATTTGGCGCTGGTGCTGGATCGACGATCATCATTGACTGCCTGACTGACAACGCAAACCGCACAATCGCAAACCTGCGTTCCTGTTTCAATAAATCTCATTCCAAAATGGGTGTCAATGGTTCCGTATCCTTTGGATATGAAGATCTGGGTGTCATCGTGGTTCCCTTCGAAGATGAAGATGCCATGATGGAAGCCATGCTGGAACATGATATTGACCTGCGCGATACGGAAGTGGAAGACGGCTACATGACCGTTACAGTCGATCCGACGCAGCTTGATGAAGCCAAGGAAGCGATCGATGAACTGATTCCAGATGTAAAATACGAAGTGCTCGAACGCCGCATGGTGCCAAATGAAACAGTTGCCCTGGAAGGCGAAGATCTTGAACTGTTTAAGCGCCTGCTGACATTACTGGACGATGTTGATGATGTGCAAAACGTTTACCACAACGTCGAAAACGTCTAAGCACCAGGTCAGATAACCAATTCGAAAACAAAACGAATACACCTTCACAGGATGGATTTAAGCAGCCCGCTCAATAGCGGACTGCTTTTTTTTAGGCTCAAAAAAAGCCATCTGGATCAGAATCTGGTCGAAATGGCTTTGGTTCTTATACAAAAGCGATGCATGAATCCTGGCCAGAGCAAGCAGGAAAAGATTAAGGTTTACCGCTTAACGTTTCTCTTCTTGTTCTATATTTGCTTTGGCAAGCTGTTGCGGCATTGGATCGATGCCAGGTTTCCACAAACTGTCTGATTCGCGGTTGACTAAAGCTTTCATGAAGTTTTTGTGGGCGTCGGGATATTTTTGATAAATTCCGTCCAGCATCTCTTTCATCGTCTGGCGCTCAGAGTGGCCGTCATTGGGACAGACCGGCTTGACGCTGGGAATCTGGTTGGCTTTGCAGGCTTCAATAATCTGCTCTTCGGTTAAGTAAACAAAGGGCCGGATCATCGTCATGTTCATGCGTGACATATATTGCTTAGGAGCGAAGGTCGAAATCCTGGCCCCATGGATCATATTCATCAAAAGTGTTTCCATCGCATCATCGCCATGGTGGCCAAAGACAACTTTATTGCAGCCAAGGTTTTTGGCAGTTTCCATCAGGACCCCTTTTTTCAAGTTGGAACAAAGCGAGCACTGGATGCGATTGTCCTTCATATTTTCAGGCAGATTTAAAATATCATAGATTCTGGTCTTTTCGATGTGCAGATTGAGATGATGCTTGTTGGCAAATGCATGCATTAAGACATCTTGCTCCGGATGGTCGGCCAAAGATACGTGAATGGCGCAAAGCTCGAAATCTTTCCCTTCAAATTTTTGGTACATCGAAAGGGCAAGAAACAGTAACATTGAATCCTTGCCGCCTGAAAGGGCTACTGCCAGCTTGTCGCCGGGTTCAATCAGGGTATAATCTTGATCCGCTTTGCGGATCGCCTTTAAGATCGGTTGTAGTTTCATAGATGATAAACCTCTTCGAAAAAATGGTGAAATCGGGAAGAAAATACCGAAAAAGATAAAAAGAAAATAGATTCGTACAATGGTTTTTTCTTCAGGCTGTTGACATGATACAGTATGACAATCGAAAAAGTGAGGATTTATCATGTGTGGAATTGTAGGATACGTCGGCAGCCGGCAGGCAGCGCCGATTTTGCTTGATGGATTGCGTCATCTTGAATATAGAGGCTATGATTCAGCGGGAACGGCTGTTTGGGAACCAAGCGGCAAGATCCAGGTGGTCAAAGCCAAAGGCCGATTGAAAAACCTGGATGAAAAAATTGACGGCGGCCATGCGCTGCCTGGAACTACGGGAATTGGCCACACCCGCTGGGCTACCCATGGTGAGCCCAGCGAATCCAATGCCCATCCGCAGGTATCAATGCATGGAAGCGTGGTTCTGGTCCATAACGGCATCATTGAAAACTCAGAGGAACTGAAAGCCAAGCTGGAGCGCAATGGATATTCCTTTAACTCCGAAACGGATACAGAGATTGCGGCAAACCTGATCGAGTATTATCAGAACAAATATCACCAGGGCCCGATTGATGCGATCTCAAGAGCCATGCTTCGCATCCGCGGTTCCTATGCGCTTGGCATCCTGTTTGAAGAGGAGCCAAATGTCATTTATGCCGCCCGCAAGGAATCCCCTTTGATTATCGGGAAAAACGATGGGGAAGCCTTTCTGGCCAGCGATGTCCCCGCCATTTTAAACCAGACGACCAATGTCTATTATCTGGACAATCTGGAAATTGCCCGCGTAACCAAAGATGAGGTCGAATTCTTTGATATCGAGCGCCAGCCTGTTGAAAAAGAACTCGTCACCGTTGACTGGGATCCTGAATCCGCGGGAAAAGACGGCTATGAGCATTACATGATGAAGGAAATTCACGAGCAGCCCAAAGCCGCTGCGACATGTCTGAACCATTACATCAAAGAAGGCATTGTGGAATTTGAAGAAGATGTTCTGGCTTTATTGGATCCAAAAAAGATCCACTCCATCGTCATCACCGCCTGCGGCTCGGCCTATCATGCCGGCCTGGCTGCCCAATATGTGATTGAATCGTTAGCCCGGATTCCGGTGCGCGTTGAGCTGGCTAGTGAATTCCGCTACCGCAATCCTATGGTCGATGAACATACTTTGGTCATTGTGCTTTCCCAATCCGGCGAAACAGCCGATACGCTGGCTGCTTTACGCATTGCCCAAAAAAAAGGTGCACCGGTTTTAGCCGTTGTCAACGTGCTTGGCAGTTCGATTGCCCGTGAAGCCAATGCGGTCATCTATACCCTGGCAGGCCCGGAAATTGCGGTAGCCACCACCAAAGCCTACTCCAACCAGCTTTTGGTCATGGATTTAATCGGCTTGGTCCTGGCCTTGGAAAAAGGATTGATCGACCAGGAAACCTATCATCGCATGGTGGTCAACCTGCTGCGGCTTCCCGAACAGATGCAGGCGGTATTGGATGATAAAGAACGCCTGCAGTGGTTTGCGGCCAAATATGCCAGAGCCAAAGATGTCTTTTTCATCGGACGGGGCATTGACTATGCAGCGGTGATGGAAGGTTCTTTGAAGATGAAGGAAATTTCTTACGTCCATTCTGAAGCGTATGCGGCGGGGGAACTGAAGCATGGCACGATTTCGCTGGTTGAAAAGGGCATTTTAGTCATCTGCACCCTGACCCAGCCGGAGTTGTACGAAAAAATGATGTCCAATATGCGGGAGGTCAAAACCCGCGGCGGCTACTTGTTTGGCTTGACCAGGCGCGGCAATTACAACATCGAGGATACAGCGGATTTCAGTGTATATCTGCCGGTCAATGAGGATTTGTTCATGCCAAGCCTTGCCATTCTGCCGCTGCAGCTGCTTGGCTACTATATTTCGGTAGCCAAAGGCCTGGATGTCGATAAGCCAAGAAACCTGGCTAAATCGGTAACCGTTGAATAATGATTGCTCAGAGCCTGCAAGGCAGGCTCTGGCTGGATTTGCTTGAATGATTCGCGCATAGGACTTGATCTGGCAAGTGAAGCGTTGATTGTTGATTTGAACCTGTCCCAAACCAACCGCGGACAGGTTTTTTTTCAGGATTTCGATTCCTAAAAAGATGGAAAGGCCTTCAAGCTTCATTGCTTTGCAAAATTTACTAAAATAAAAAGTATGAATGGAATTTTAGTAGTCAATAAGCCGGCGGGGATGACCAGTTTTGATGTCATTGCCAAGCTGCGCAAACAATATAAACAGAAAAAATTTGGCCATGCCGGAACGCTCGATCCGATGGCCAGCGGGGTATTGGTGATTCTAGCCGGATCGGCCACCAAGGTCCTGCCGTTTTTAAGTGATACGGATAAAGAATACCTGGCATCCATTGCTCTGGGGGCCAAATATGATACCGATGATATTTTCGGAGCCGTTGAGGAGACTAAAGAGGTCAATCTGGATTTTGACTTTGAGGCAACGCTCCGGTCTTTTGTCGGCAAGCAGCACCAGAAAGTCCCGAAAGCCAGTGCCAAAAAAATCAATGGCAAGAAAATGTACGATTATTTACGGGATGGCCAGGACGTGCCGGATGTGTATTCGGACATTGAAATCTATGAAATGGAGCCTGTCGATGCAAAAGATTTATCGTTTAAGGTGGCTTGCTCTTCCGGCACGTATGTGCGTTCGATCTGCCGGGACTTTGGCGAAAAGACCGGCAATCTCGCTGCGATGAAAAGCCTGGTCCGCACCAAGGCGAATGGCTTTACTTTGGAGCAAGCCCAGGCTGTCGACGCTTTTGAGCATACGATCTATTCCATTGAGCGCGTCTTGACGCTGCCTAAAATCCAGGCCCCAGATCCAGCAGAGATTAAAAATGGCAAGACGATTGCCCTGGACACGCCGGAAGATCGAGTCCTGGTGATGGATGGCGATGAGGTGCTGGCTGTTTATGATCGCAAAAAACAGGGAAGCAAGTGGTTTGGCTGCACAAGGGGGCTCTGGTCATGAAAACGATGCGAATTGATTATCGCGACATCCCCAATCTGCCAGCTTCCGTTTGTGCATTGGGGTATTTTGACGGATTGCATGTCGGCCATCAGCAGCTGATGAATACCGCCATTGAACAGGCCGAATTTTTGGGCATTGAAAGTGCCGCCTTGACCTTTGATCCGGATCCCTGGAAGGTCTTAAAACCAGATGCACCCAACCTGGATCATCTGTGTGATCTGGAAGACAAAGAAAAAATGATGGCGGCTGCCGGGCTGGATCTGTTTTATATCGTCGAATTTACCAAGGATTTCGCCGATCTTTCGATTGATGAATTTCATGACTTTTTAAAGGCTCTCAACATTAAGGAAATTGTCTGCGGATTTGATTATACGTATGGCAAAATGGGCAGGGGAACTGTCAAGACGCTGGCCAATTGTCCTTATTTTAAAGTCGATGTCATTGAGCAGGTCAGCGACCACAATGAAAAGATTTCCTCCAGCCGGATTGAAGCCCTGATTGAAAAAGGCGAGATGGCTCAAGCCAATACGCTTTTAGGCTACGTCTATTCGATTAAAGGCATCGTGGTGCACGGCTTTGAAAGAGGCCGGATTCTAGGCTACCCGACTGCCAATCTGGAACAGAATCCCGGATCGGTTTTGCCAGGCAATGGGGTATATGGGGGGTATGTTGTTGTCGGCAAGACGATGTGGCCGGCGATGATCAATGTTGGCCGCAATCCGACGTTCAACAACAAAGCCGTAACGATTGAAGCCAATCTTTTAAACTTTCAAGGCGATTTGTATGGCCAGGCAACCCGCTTTTTCTTCGTGTGCAAGCTGCGGGATGAGCTGAAATTCGAAAACCTGCAGGGGTTGATTGATCAGCTGGCCAAGGACCAGAAAAACACGCCGCAAGCATTGGTTTCTTTCCATAATCTTGTTCGTGCTACTGCCAAATTATGGAGTTTGCATGTGGGCAATGCTATAATCGAAAAGTAAAGTCAGGTGAAACTATGTCTAATGAAAGAAACGAAATGAAAGTTGTTGACCAGTACGGCACCATTGTTTACAGCCGCGATGTCTTCTCCGCGATTGCAAGAAATGTAATCGAAGAATTCAAAGATGCGCAGGTTGCCGATACTTCAAAGCTTTATCGCTCCGAACGGCTGTCCTGGATTGAAGATGGCAAACTGTATGTTTCCGTACCCATCCGCGTAAACTGCAATGCCAATGTCAGTGACGTCTGTGCCTCCTTACAAAATCGAATTTACGAAAGTATCGAATACATGACCGACTATAAACCTGAATCGATTGAGATTAAGGTAGTTGGATTTATCTTCTAAGGGAAATCCTGCCGGATTTCCCTTTTTTAGAAAGGATCTCGCACAAAATATGAAAGAAAAGAAAACACTGGCTGATGTAAGACCCATGACAGAAGCCGAACTCAAAAAAGGCATCGAAAACCTTTCCCCCTTTATTTATGATGCCATCAAAGACCGTCTTGACCAGATTCCCGTCAACATTCAAGAGGCTTTGGTCCAGAAAATCGCATTGCCGCGCCGCGCTATGCTGGATTATAAAATTCCGTTCAACCGCCACCAGATGCGCGAGCTGGCCATTGAAGCCATCTACCAGAATCTTCTGCTTGGCAAAGATATCAAGAAAGCTCTGTACGATGTCCTTCTTGGCAGCAATGAAGTCAACGGCTATCTCTATTCGCTGACCGTCGGCACCATTGAAAATAAAGAGCGCTACATCGATATGCTTTCAAACAAGCTTCGCTCGGACTGGAGCTGGGAAAGACTCAGCCTGCTCGAACAGGCGATTCTGCTGATGAGCTGCCAGGAAATTCTTGAAAATGGAACCCCAAAATCCGTAGCGATCAATGAAGCGGTCACCCTGGCTAAAGAATACTGCGACGAACCAGCGCGCAAACTTGTCAACGGTATCCTCGATACGCTGGATACGGACAATGCAGACGCTTAGAGTCGGCGAACTGGTTGCCAAAGTCAAGGCGTATATTCAGCGCGGCGTGAATTTATCCGGCGCGTATATCAGCGGTGAGCTGAGCAATGTCAAATATGTCAATGGACATTGCTATTTCGATCTCAAAGACGACCAAGGACAGCTGTCCTGTACTCTTTGGAAAACCCAGGCTGCCAAAGCTGGCTTTCTTTTGGAGGATGGGCTGGCTGTCCTTGTTCATGGAACGCTCAACGTCTATGAAAAGCGCGGAACTTTGCAGCTCAATGTCGATCATATTGAACCAGCCGGCCTTGGGGCCTTGTATCTGGAATTTGAAAAGCGCAAACAGCAGTTAGCCGCCGCCGGCTGCTTTGCCCAATGGCGCAAAAAGCCAAAACCTGCCGAAATCAACAGCATCGCCATTGTCACGGGCAAAACCACAGCGGCCCTGCAGGATGCTCTCAAGACCATCAAAGCCCGCTGGCCGTTATTAAAAGTCAAGTTTTTCAATGCTCCTGTCCAGGGCCAGGAGGCACCGCCTAAAATTATCAGAGCCCTGCAGGAAGCTGACGATTCCGGGGTCGATGCCGTGCTGCTTATCCGCGGGGGCGGCAGCTTTGAGGATCTGTTCTGCTTCAATGATCCGGGGATTGTCCATGCTTTAAATGCGATGAAAACGTATACCGTCACCGGCATTGGCCATGAAATTGACACCTCGCTGGCCGACCTGGCGGCGGATCATATGGCTGTGACGCCGACAGCTGCGGCCCAATGGGTCACCTTGGATCAGCAGGAAGTCAAAGCAAGGCTTGCTGCCTTGCAGCGCCAGCTCATTCAAGGCACCCAGAATATTTTTGATACCAATACCCAGCGGCTGATGTATCTGCAGGCTTCACCTGTCCTGGCCAATCCGCAAAACTGGATTGATGGGCGCAAAAACCGCCAGCAGATCCTTTTGCAGCAGCTGGTCAGGCTCTCTTCCACCCGCTTTCATGCCGTGGAAAACCAGCTGGCTTTTTTGAAGGGAGTGCTGGTTCAATCGATGAATGATCATCTGATCAATACCGAACGCCGCCTGCAAGGGCTGTCCAATCAAATGATGATCCATTCCCCGATGGGCCAGCTCAAGCTTTCTTGGATGCAGCTGAGTCGGATGGAGCAGGCCATGCAGACTTCGACCAGCCATCATTTGAAGACATCCGCCAGCCAGCTGGACAAACTGGAAGCCATGCTCAAGGCTCTTTCGCCCCAGGCGATCCTGGAGCGCGGGTATGCGATTGTCACCCTGGAGGGCAAGCCTGTTAAAGAAGCAGCCGCATTAAAGATGGAAGATGCCATATCGCTGCAGTTTGCCAAAGGCTTTGCCACTGCTTCGATTACAAGCCTGAATCCAGATCCAAAAACCACATTGGATCCAGCAAACGGCCATTCAACGCTCTAAACATAAAAAAGATTCGTGCCACAAGGAGGAATGTATGCCAGCCAAGAAACTCACTTTCCAGCAGTCGATGACCAGACTCGAACAAATTGTCAACGAACTCAACAATCCCAATGTCGAACTGGAAAAGGCGATGGATTTGTTCAAGGAAGGTCTTGAGCTCTCAAAAAGCTGCCAAAGCCAGCTCGAAAGCTTTGAAACGCAAATGAACGATTTAATCGCAAAGGACGTGAATCCAGCCAATGAGTAGCCGCTTAGAAACGATTAAAAACCAATTCGAGCTCTATCTGGATGCTATTACCAATGCTCTGCCAGACTCCCGCTTAAAAGATGCGATGCGCTATTCCTTGCTGGCCGGGGGCAAAAGAGTCCGGCCCATGCTCTTGTTTGCAGCTTTGGATGCGTATGAACTGAACATGGAAACCGGCTTTCCCATGGCGGCTGCCATTGAGATGATTCACACCTACTCATTGATTCACGATGATATGCCGGAGATGGATAACGATGATCTGCGCCGGGGAAGACCCACCTGCCATCGTGTCTATGGGGAAGATATTGCCCTGCTTGCCGGCGATGGACTGCAGGCGTTTGCCTTTGAGCAGCTCAAAAATATCGGGGATCCCAAAAAAGCGGTCGATCTTTGCGTGCTGCTTGCCCAGATGGCTGGTCCCTCTGGGATGTGTTATGGCCAGGATCTGGACCTGGCTGCTGATGGAGCGAGCAGCCTGGAAGATATCGAACGCATTGAAACCTATAAGACCGGCTGCCTGATTGCCTTGCCGTTGTGCTCGGCTGCCATTTTAGCCGATCGTCCACAAGATCTAGCCAAATGGAAAGAAATTGGCAAAGAGATCGGCATTCAGTTTCAGATTGTCGATGATCTCCTGGAAAAAACATCCAATTCGGCCATCATGGGCAAGTCGCTCTCCGATGAACGAAATGAAAAAGCCACTGCACTGACGTTTTACACTCTTGAAGAAGGCCAGGCCAAAGTCAAAGCGTATGAAGCTTCGATTTTGGAAAAGCTTGAGGCGCTTTGTCTTGCCGATGAGGAGTTGAAGCAGCTGATTAATCAGCTTGCTTTAAGAACCCACTAATCCAAAGTCTTCCGCTGGGAAGACTTTCTTTTCTCTGTTGATGTATGATAAATACGTCAACAGAGAAAAGAAAGTGAAGCGCTTTCAAAAAACAAGATGCAATTGTCGCGCATCTCATTTAGAATACTCTCATTCTTGTTCATTTCGCGTTTTATCGACGCACTTTTAAGAGGCTTTGGGAGTGTTCCTTGCCTGTTGGTGTGTAAAATGACTTTTATACAGCCAGGCTTTGAATTTCGAGTTGAAATTCGATAAAGGAGGGGAATTGTTTGTTATTGACCCAGCTGAAAGATCCCAGCCAGCTGAAAGGCTTGAGCGAAGAGGAGTTGAAAGATCTGGCCAGGCAGATCCGGTTGTTTTTAATCCAGAGCATTTCGAAGACCGGCGGCCATCTTTCGAGCAATTTAGGGGCGATCGAACTGTCCCTGGCGATTCATACCGTTTTCGACTCTCCCAAAGACAAAATCATTTTTGATGTCGGCCACCAGTGCTATACCCACAAGATCGTAACCGGCCGCCTGGACCAGTTTAAAAGCCTGCGCCAGTATGGCGGCCTGTCAGGATACCAAAAACGCTCGGAAAGTGAACATGACTGCTGGGAAGCCGGTCATTCTTCGACCTCCTTATCGGCCGGACTTGGATTGGCCATCGCCAGAGACTTGCAGGGGCTGGATCATGAAGTGGTCTGCGTCATAGGCGATGGAGCGCTTGGCAGCGGAATGGCTTTGGAAGCGCTCAATGATCTGGGCGCACAGCATCGCAAGATGATCATCGTCTTTAATGACAATGAAATGTCAATTTCGCCCAATATCGGCGGAATCGAACGCTCGATTACCAAAGTCAGAACGTCAAAGGTTTACCGCGAAACCAAAAAAGATCTTTACGATACCTTGATCGCCAGCAATACCGGCAAGGAAATCCTCAATTTTTTACGGGACTACCGCGACCGGATCAAGGAAAAAGTGATTGATGCGCCTTTATTTACCGCTTTTGACCTGGATTATATCGGCCCGGTCGATGGAAACAGCCTGCCGGATTTAATCTCGGCTTTACAGACGGCCAAGGAACATGACGGCCCGATTGTTGTGCATGTACTGACCAACAAAGGCAAAGGCTATGCCCCGGCCGAACAGGATACGACTGGTGTCTGGCATGGCGTTGGTCCGTTTGACATTCGCTCCGGCCAGTTTTTAGGCCAGAAAAAGCCGGATGAAATCAGCTGGTCCGAGGTCGCTGCCCGAACGCTCAACCGTCTGGCCGCCCAGGACCCCAAGCTTTGCGTGATTACCCCCGCCATGGCTACCGGCAGTGCGCTGCTTCCGTTTGCAAAAAAATATCCGACCCGCTTCTTTGATCCAGGCATTGCCGAAGAACACGCTGTCACCATGGCCGGCGCCATGGCATCCGGGGGCTTGCATCCATTTGTTTCGATTTACAGCTCGTTTTTACAGCGGGCTTACGATCAGATTTTGCATGATGTAGCCAGAATGGATTTACCGGTTGTCTTTGGAGTGGACCGGGCCGGGCTGGTTGGCAGCGATGGCGAAACCCATCAAGGCATTTATGACATTTCCTTTTTAAATACAATTCCCAATTTGATTGTCTGCCAGCCAAGCAGTGCCCAAGAAGCGCAAAATCTCATTTATACCGGCTTTCAAGCCGGCCATCCCTTTTTTATCCGTTATCCGCGCGGCAACACGCTCTTTACGCCAAATGCCCAGCTTGAAAAAGTCGAAATCGGCACCTGGACGCAATACAAAGTCGGACTTGGTGCGTGTGAACAGATTGTCATCGCCTATGGTCCTGACGTCCCCAGAATCATTGCGCGTGCCCAAAAGGAAAACCGGAATCTGATGGTGGTCAATGCCCGCTTTTTTGCCCCGCTGGATACAAAGATGCTCGATGAGATTTATGACTCCAAGCTGCCGGTTACGATTTTCGAAACAGACAGCCCGCAAGGCGGCTTATCGGCCAGCATTGCCCGCTATTTTGAAAGCAAGCACCAAGATTTCGATCTGCTCACCCTGAAAGATGGATTTATCCCGCAAGGCTCCATTGAGCAGCTGCGTAAAGAGCAGCAGATCTCGTTAGACGATTTATTTGAAAGGCTGGATACCCATGCGTCTTGATCAACACCTCGCCCAGACCCTTGGCTCACGAACCCGGGCAGCGGATGCCATTAAACAAGGCCGCGTGATGGTCAATGGCAAAGTCATCACAAAACCCGCTTTTGAAATTGAAGAAGCCGATCAAATCGAGATTGCAAAGGCCGATCATGGTTATGTATCGCGGGCTGGCGGCAAGCTGCAGGCAGCCTATGACGCCTTTGGCCTGGATACCCAGGGCCAGACGGTTTTAGATATCGGAGCCAGTACAGGCGGCTTTACCCAATGCGCTTTGGAACATGGTGCAGCCAAAGTGTATGCCCTGGATGTCGGCCATTTACAGCTGGCCCCCGCTTTGGATGCCGATCCCCGGGTCGTGAAAATGGAAGGGGTCAATGCCAGAACGATTTCCAGGGACTGGTTTGAGCCGGCCGTTGATTTTGTCTGCATGGATGTCAGCTTTATCAGTGCCTTGAGTATTCTGGAACCATTGTTTGTCCAGTTTATTCCCAAACAGATGGTGGTTTTGGTTAAACCGCAGTTTGAATGCGGACCCAAAGCCCTCAATAAAAAAGGCGTCATCCGCCATCCCAAATATGAAAAAGAAGCTCTTGAAAAAATCGAAGCTTTTTTAGGGCAGTATTACCAGAAAATTCAAGCCATTCCCTCACCGGTTGTCGGCCGCAAGGGAAATCAAGAATACGTTGTATATGCATCAAAAAGGAGGGACCGTATTGATTGATCAGTTAATGGTTCAGGACTATATCCTGTTTGAAAATGCACAGATCGATTTTAAAAACAATATGTCGGTAATCACCGGTGAAACCGGAGCTGGAAAATCCCTGCTCATTGATGCCATCCATGTCATCTCCGGCGGCCGTGTATCCAAAGGCGTTGTGCGCAAGGGCAAGGAGAAAGCCGTTTTACAAATGGTTCTGTCCAATCCAAGTCAAGCGGTTCAAGCCATGCTGGAAGAAAACGGTTTTGATCCCAATGAAGACATTATTTTAACGCGCATTGTCAATGCCAGCGGCAAAAGCCGCATGTTGCTGAACTCCCGTACCACTACCAATGCTTTTGTAGCCGACCTGGTTGGTAAGATGGTTGATATCCATTCACAGATGGATACCGTCAAACTGATGGATCCCCAGCTGCAGTTAGACATGCTGGATCGTTTTGCCAAAACTGAAGAGCTTCGCGAAAAGACGGCTGAAGCGTTTGGCGTGCTCCACAAAAAGCTGGTTGAAATCAAAAAGCTCAAAACGCAGACTTTCTCGGATGAGCATTTAGAAAAGATTACCAAAGAGCTCAATGAAATCACTTCTGCCAAAGCCAAAGCGGGAGAACTGGAAGAATTGGAAACCCAGATTGAACAGACTGAAAAAGCCCAGGCAGCCATTGAGAACTTATCGGAGGCTTCCTATTACTGGAAAAAAGAAGGCGGGATTTCGGACCAGCTCTATTCTGCGTTAAAGCTTTTGGAAGATACGCCAACCAAGGAAAAGTATGGGGATAAGCTTCACGACTTGTATTATCAGCTGCAGGATTTGTTTGAAAGCATCGAGGATACGCGAAGCGAGGCCACCGATGAGGGCTTGTCGCTAGACCAGCTGCATGAGCGCGAATTCTTGTTGAAGCAGCTCTATAAAAAATACGGCGGCAGTTTTGAAGCCATGATGGAAACCGAAAAGTCGCTCGAAAGCCAGGTCGACCAGATTTTGCACCGCCAGGATTTGTTCGACCGCCTGGAAAAGGAAAAGAAAGAAGCAACTAAAGTGTATACAGCTCTGGCCAGCTCGCTTCATAAGCAGCGCCAGGAGGCTGTACCGGAACTCAAACGCTTAATTGAAAGCCATGCCAGGGACTTAATGCTCGAGCATTGTGTATTCGACGTGCATTTTGAAAAGAAAAATCCAGCCAAAGACGGCATGGACTTTGTCGAGTTCCATGCCAGCATGAACCCTGGCCAGCCGCTTACTCCGCTCAAACAGTCAGCGAGCGGGGGTGAGCTTTCCCGATTGATGCTGGCGCTCAAAGTGGTGTTCCAAGCCGAAAACGGCATTGGAACCCTTGTATTTGATGAAATTGATACTGGCGTGTCCGGTAAAGTTGCTTTGGCTATGGGCAGCAAAATGCATACTTTGGCCGAAAACTACCAGGTGCTGTGCATCACCCACCTGCCAAGTGTGGCAGTATGGGCGGATGACCATTACCGGGTAGCCAAGTCAACGGACGGAAGCACGACCAAAACCGAAGTCCGCCTGCTGGAGCCGGAAGAACACTTTGAAGAACTGGCGATTATGGCCAACGGCTTCGCCGAATCCACCGCCGTCGAAAGCATGAAAGAACTTTCGGCCAAAGTCCGCCATGGCTAGAGTGCTCTTTCATATTGACCTCAATGCCTTTTTTGCCTCGGCCGAAGAGCTGCGGCATCCTGAATATAAAAAGATGCCCCTGGCCATTGGATCCAATTCTGCCAGGGGTGTTCTCTCGACAGCCAATTACATTGCCCGCCAGCATGGGATTCACAGCGCCATGCCGACGATGCAGGCTAAAAAGCTCTGCCCCGAACTGGTTATTTTGGATGGCGATCATGAATACTACCGCAAGCTGTCCAATCAGTTTTTCGCGTACTTAAAAAACTACTCCGGCAAGCTGGAAGTGCTCTCGATTGATGAATGCTTTTTGGATGTCACGGAAGTCATCACCCAGTTTCCAAGGCCTTTGGATCTGGCGGTCAAAATCCAGCGGGGTGTGCTGGATGAACTCGGGCTTCGCTGCTCAATCGGCGTGGCACCAACCCGGTTTTTAGCGAAAATGGCCTCCGATATGCACAAACCAATGGGAATTACGGTGCTGCGCAAACGGGACATTCCAACCAAGCTCTATCCGCTGCCAGTGGAAAGCTGCATCGGAATTGGCAAAAAGACCGTTCCCAAGCTCATTGAAAAAGGGATAGAGACCATTGGCGATCTGGCCAATGAGGAAAACCGGGCCGATGTGGTTTCGATTTTGCAAAATTCATGGCCGGAGATCCAGGCCCGGATTACGGGGATGTCCTCAGACCAGCTGGTCTATTCCACAACCCGGAAATCCGTTTCCCATTCGCGAACCTTTCCGCATGATCTTTATACGCTCGATGAGGTTCTCGACCAGGCTGCGCTATTAACCAGGCAGATTGCCGATGCGATGGTCAAAGGCCGTAAAAAAGGGGCCTCTATTTCGGTTGTTTTGCGCGATGGGGATTTTCATAACCAGGTTCGCTCAGCCAAGCTGCCCGGCATGACCAATGACTATTTTATTTTGTTAGAAAAAGTCCGTGCCCTGATCTTTCGCAACTTTGAACCGGTCGGCTATCGACATATTGGAATCTCCGTCGGCTCTTTGCAGGATGAAGACCAGATCGTTTTGCAGCCAACGCTTTTTGAAGCCAATATGACGGCATCCGATTCAGTCATCAGCTCCCTCAACAAGCAGATTGAAGGCGGAGCAGGGCTGATAAAGCTGAGCGATCTGCTGGATCAAAAGAAGAGGCCAAAAGAATCGGGCAGGACTGATACTCAGCAAACTGGACCGTCAGCTGCTTTGGATCCTGCCATCGATCAGAAGGATGCACATGACTGACCAGGACAAGCAGGCCCTTTTAAAGGCCGGATTGGATCCAGCCAGGATTCGCGAAGATTACTTTATCGATCCGGCGTGTAAAGTTCTGCAAACCAAAGCGCACTTTTGCTTTAACTCTGACAGTACCGATTTAGCCAAGTTTTGCCGGGTGTATCCAGGTGAGGCCGTCTGCGAAATTGGCACCAACAATGGAGCTTTACTGCTGTTTCTTGACCGCTATCATCCAGCCAGCCTGACCGGAATTGAAATCCTCGACCAGCCAGCCAGCCTGGCCAGAATCAATCTTGACCGCTCTGTTCAAGCAGACCATGAGATCTTTCAAGGCAGTGTTGAAAACTTTGACCGCCAGGATTTTGATCTGGTGATCTGCAATCCGCCTTATTTTGAACTGCCAGCAGCAGATGGCTTTTTCAATCCCCTGTCACTCAAGCAGCAAGCCCGCTTTGAAAAGAACCTGGATTTAAAAACCATGATCTTGCAGGCTTCCCGCTTATTGCGCTCTCATGGCCGGTTTTGTTTTGTCCATCGCCCTGATCGAATCTGCGAGGCGATTGGACAGCTGGCTGCTTGCAATCTGGCTGTTTCCAGACTCCAGATTGTGTATGATCACCGGGACCAGCAAGCCAAGGCAATCTTGGTTGAAGCGATCAAGGAAGGAACCTGCCGGCCGCAGATTTTAGAACCAATCTTTCGCGGATAGTTTTGCCGTAGAATTCAACAGGATGATTGTTCCATAAAAACCGGCCTTGGAGTCTTCTCTGCAGGCCGGTTTGTTCTACTCTCTTGAGGGCAGAGTGAAGTCCAGCTGGCTGCCAAGCGAAACGGCCGACAGCTACACCGTACAGGAAAGGAGATTGACGATGGATCTGGACCGCTTGATTCGAGGCTATCTTGTCTGGGCCGAAAACAGCCAGGGCAAAGCAAAGGCCACCATTGATGCCCAGCACCAGGACCTGCTGCGGCTCAAAGAGTATCTGCACGAACACCATACAACGGTTGAAGCCGCTGATCGTGTTTTCTTGCAAGGGTTTTTAGATGAGTTGTCCTTACGGTATGCCAGCAGTTCCGTAGCCAGGCTGACCAGCACCCTGCATTCTTTTTTTGGCTATCTGGCGATTACCTATGATCTCAACGATCCAAGCACCCTTTTAAAAGCGCCAAAGCTTTCCCGTCATCTGCCCATATGGGCTTCCCAGCAGGAAATGGAAGCTGTGCTCGAAGATTTTGATGCGTCCGATAAAGGGATTCTCGATCAGACGATTTTGATGGTGCTCTATACGTGTGGGCTTCGGGTCAGTGAGCTTTGCAATCTGAAAGCCAATGACGTCCGGCTTGATCAAAAACAGATTCGGGTTTCAGGCAAGGGAAATAAAGAACGGGTTCTTCCTCTGGTGGATGAATGCGTGAGTCAGATGGCCAGGTACTGGAATGTCGTCCGCCACCCCAAAGCAGCAGCTTCCCTGTATTTTTTCGTCTCATTAAAAGGAGCACAGCTTAACCGGCAATACGTCTACCGCTTAACCAAAACCGCTGCCCTCAACCATCAGCTTTCGCCCGCATTTTCCCCTCATTCGGTTCGTCATTCCTTTGCAACCCGGCTGATTGAACACGATATCGACCTGCGGCTGGTGCAGGAGCTGCTCGGCCATGCTGATATTTCGACGACCCAGATCTATACCCATGTGGATACGAAAAGACTGGTGAGCAGCGTCGATCAGGCCTTTGGTGCCGGCTTGAATTTGGATTCAGAAGCAGAGGATCCGGCAGAAAAAAAAGAAGAGAAATGAGTCACAGATCTTTCTCCTTTTGAGGGATATCCCAAGCCATTTACGGTCCCTGAAAGCTCAGGACTCTGCCTGGTTAAACCCGGTTTCCGCTTTGTCCTCTTGACAAGAATGAGATGATAGTTAAGGAAGGCACTCTATGCGTGAAATGGATAACGGCCTGAATATCGGCAGTCCAAAGCCAGGCTGGAACCAGAATTCAAGCCAAAAGACTCAGCTGATAAAAATGATGCCAAAACTGCCTCAAAAAGCAGCCCAGAGCAGATGCAGAGTCTTTGCATGATAAAATAGAGTTCTTGAAATTGGCTCGCAATCCAGACCAGTCTGGAAGCTGAGTCAGTTTTTGCGTGGCTAAAGGGATTTTGCCTTTGTCTGCGCTTACCAGAATCATACAGGCAGAAAGCTGCCAAGGAGGAGAAAAAATGAGTTGTGAAGGATGCCCATCTGCAGGCAACTGCTCCAAGAATCCAGAGCTTTGCAAAGTCAAAGAAAATCCGAATAACCATATCAAAAATATCGTAGCGGTCATGTCCGGCAAAGGCGGCGTTGGAAAAAGCACCGTAACGGTCATGCTGGCAAGAGCCTTAAGCCGGCTTGGCTATTCAGTTGGCATTATGGATGCCGATATTACCGGACCATCGATTCCTCGTTTAATGTCTCTGGAGCATGAGCAGGCTTATGCCGACCAGAATCAGTTTGTTTTGCCAATTGTTTCCGATGATAACATCAAAATGATGTCTTTAAACTATATGCTCAGTGATGAAAACGATCCTGTCATCTGGCGCGGACCGATCATTTCCAATGTCTTAAAACAGTTCTATACCGATGTGATCTGGGGCGATCTCGACGTGCTGTTAATCGATATGCCGCCAGGAACTGGTGATGTTGCACTGACCATTTTACAGGAACTGCCTGTCGATGGCGTTGTGATGGTTTCGACACCGCAGCCAATGGTTTCGATGATTGTCACCAAAGCAATCCGCATGTGCCACAAAATGAATATGCCGGTTTTAGGTGTGGTTGAAAACATGGCTTATTTGAACTGTGCGCATTGCAACGAACGAACCAACTTCTATGAAGAAGCTGAACTGGATGAATTCAAAAACAATTCTGGCGCCAAAATTTACACCGTCCTGCCGATGCTGGACCTGATTCGAAACATCAACAAATACGATTCGTTCAATCTGCGCCAGCAGGAAGAAGTAACCGGCTTGTTCAATGAATTTGCCAAAGATATGATGGATGATCTGGCCTTGATCAAAGAGAATCACGATGGATCCACAGCTGCTTGACCAGCTCAAAGCTGAATACAACACCCTGCTTGAACAGGGGAAATTGTTTGATGCTCTGCCGCTGATCCGGCAGGCAGCCCATTGGGCAGATTTCGACAGCCAGGTTTTAGCTGAACGTATTTACTTCCACAATGCCTATCATCACCCCAGGAAAGATACCGCTGCTTATGAATATGCCATGCTGGCAGCTATGAATGGCGACCCGGCAAGCATGTATGATCTTTCCTGGCTGTACCGCTTTGGCCATGGAACCGTTCATGATGCCAAGAAGGCTGTTTATTGGCTGCAAAAAGCTGCCGATGCAGGGGTACCTGAAGCTTTGGATGATCTGGGGCTTTGCTACTTGCAGGCCAGAGGAGTCGAGCGGGATGTTCAAAAGGCAAGTCAGCTGTTCAAAAAGGCCATTGAACAAGGACTTGATCAGCCTGCTTCAAAACATTTATCCATGGCTGAAAAAATGATTGAAAAAGGAAATACTCAATAGGCCATAAACGATGACCGCTTTGAATAAGGTCTGCTTTAGGCTTGGTGAAAACCGCCTGAAAATGCGCTGAAACCTTCAAAGCGGTCATTTATATTTTGCGCATAAAGATAAGAGAATCCGGCTGCCCGTTGAGATGATTTCACAGGACCTGTGCCTGTTTTTCCCAAGGATAAGGGAAAAAATCATGGTAATGTTCCTCAAGAAGATTAGGAAGATCATTGCTCGGTATGATACAATTCACATTGAAAAAGAGGGATAAAGATGAAACGAAAAGCTGATTTAAACCAGATCTATCAGAACTCTCGTGATCTTTTTCTGAGGAAAGGCTACGATGCTGTCAAAGTCGATGAGATCTGTGCAAGTGTCGGAATTACCAAACCGACATTTTACGCATTCAAAATCAATAAGCGGGATCTCTTGATTCATGCCTACCAGGCTCCTGAAAAAGAAGAAATTAAAAATCCAGACCAGATGAGCGATGACCAAATCCATCGGGAAATTTTCCGCATTCTCGACCTTGTGACAGACCAGATCTTCAAAAACGGGCCTGATTTGCTCAGAGACCTTTTGCGGCTGCATTTTCATGAGTCCTGTTTAGATTCTCTTCTCACTCCCAATTGGCGGCAGGTAATGATAAAACTCATTTCTGTGGGGCAGAAGCGGAAATTGATTCATAATCAGTGTGATCCGCTGACGATTACGAAAGTGATTGCCGCTTATATCACGGGATATAGTTTTCAATATGCAATGCAGCAGGCTGAAGAAAGCAGGACCAACCTCCATGAGGGTGTTGATGTCATTTTACAAATTGGTGATGCTTATGAAAGCTGAAAAGAAACGTCAAGATATTATCAATGCGGCGATGGAACTCTTTAAAGAGCATGGCTTTGACCAGGTTTCAGTGGATGATATTTGTGAAAGGCTGGATATTTCCAAGCCAACCCTCTATAAATATATCTCCAAAAAGGAAATGATTCTTTCCTACTACTATCAGCAGCATTCTGTTGATTCGCTGCCTTCGACTTATCTTCTTTTGGACCAAAACCGTCCAGCTGCCGCGTTGCATAATTTATTTAATACCCTGCATGAGACGGTGAATACAATGGGGCCGGATTTATTTGCAGCCTATCGGGCTTATGCCCTGAGTGACCACAGCTATTTAGCTTCCCACATCCGTCCTCAGGTGGAAGTGCTCGAACGCTGCTTGAAAGAACTCCAGGAGCAGGACTTCATCAGTGCAAAAGCTTCCCCGCATAAACTGGCTGTCATGCTCATGGACCTGAATGAAGGCTTATGTATTTCCTGGGCTGCCCGAAAAGGCGACTTTGATCTGTCCAAAACCTTCCAGCATTATGTCCGCATCATGCTGGGGGTTAAAAAAGGTCCGGATAAGGACTTTACTCTTGAAGTGGGATTGGATAAACCCATTGGGCCTTGAGTTCAAAAGGTTGCAGCTACGAAGCTGCATCAAACTGGCTTGAAATTGAAATGGAATCGTGTGAACCTCCCCTCCCAAACGGACAAATGCATCAGTATCTGTCCTAAAAAGAACCTTTAAATGGTCCATTTGGACGGGGCTTCAGGAGCCGAAACGGATGTGGTCGTGTGAACCGAAGTTCAAAACAGACATTTCCTGTTCAAAAATGTCATCACGTCTCAGTAGTCCAGAGCCTGTTCACCGGCTCATACCCGAAAGGGCTGATGTCTGATTGAACTGACCGGTTTTGCCTCTGGCAAGCTGGTCTTTTTTGCCTTAGGATCTCCTGAATATTAAGTCCCGCTGAACAGACTATTTATCTACTTTATATAAAGTAAAATCATGGCTTATCTATTGGACCTTATTTTCCTGTGGTTCCTTAGTCAGACATTTTATTTTGAATGGCATGCTTTGATACAGATGAGGATTGGATTCGCCATACATCAGCTTCGAAGTTTACCATCTCTGGAGTAAACAGCTCAGGAAACAGCTTGCGTCCGATATTCGCTGCACCATTCAAGTCAGCATTGATTCCCATTCCGTTTTT
>JADGIS010000032.1 GCA_015233825.1 Erysipelotrichaceae bacterium RD49 | reverse complement strand
TCGTTTCTGAATGAATAGACATAGCGAACCTCCTTTTGAGAGAAATTCTAACATGTCATAAAAAGAAAGCTTCAGAACTCAGATGTTATCTTGTGTTAAACAATCAGTTAGATTAGGGACTATTCCTTATTTGAAAGCCATTTCAAATCGTATGGTAAAATACCACCAAAAAGTGAGGATTTCCTATGAAAAAAATCACCATTGCCGGCGGCGGTGTATTAGGCTCACAGATCGCTTTGCTCAATGCTTACCATGGCATGGACACAACGGTCTGGTTAAGAAGCCCTGCCAGTATTGACCGCGCCAAACCAAAATTTGAAAAAGCCATTCAAGAAATTCTGGCTGATATTGATCTGGCCAAAAAGCATCCTGGCTTCATTCCTTCTGGCCTTGTTATCGATGGTCAGTTTGATCCCGAAATTGCACGCAAAAAGATCCTGGAAGCCAAAGACAAGATTCACTTTGAGCTGGATTTAGCCAAAGCAGTTGATGGCGCCGATCTGGTCATCGAAACCGTTTCAGAAGCGGCACCGGATAAGATCGAATTTTACAAAAAGATGGCACCCTTGCTCGATGACAAGACAATTGTCGTGACCAATTCCAGTACGCTGCTGCCCAGCATGTTTGCCGAAGCCAGCGGCCGGCCAGACCGTTACTTGTCCTTGCATTTTGCCAACCATATCTGGAAAAACAACCTGACTGAAGTCATGGTTCAGCCCAGGACAGATCCAGAATCATTTGAAGCGGTCATTGACTATGCAAAAAGCATTGGTATGGATCCAGTTGCCGTGCGCAAAGAAAAATCCGGCTATCTGCTCAACTCCATGCTGGTTCCCTTTTTGTTCTCCGCAATGGATTTGCTGGTAACAGGCGTATCTGATGTCGATGATATCGATAAAGCATGGATCAAAGGGTCTGGTGCTCCCTATGGACCCTTCCGTATTCTCGACTCCGTCGGATTGGAAACAGCAAGAAACATTGCTTTGATGTACTCGCAGATTCCAGATGACATTGCTCCCTTCCACTACAAAGACATCGCCAAAATGCTTGGTGAAAAGATTGAAAAAGGCGAAAAATTCTATAGCTGAGTTTTTCCTCTTTCCAATCTTGATGCTTATCATTCATCTTTCAATCTTAGCGGCAGACTCTTCGCAAAGAATCTGCCGCTTTATCGCTTTCTCTTTTTGTTTGCGATACCTTTCAAAAACAAGCAGATGCCGGAGTACACAAAAAAGCCGGGGTCACCCGGTTTTTTTGTGTACTCCAAATGGATGGCAGATCCGCTAGATTCTCTGCTTATTCTTCTTGAGATGGTTTTTTAAAGATAATGAATTTAGAGAAGATGTAGTTGAGGGCAATGACAATAACATTGGCCACAATCTTCCAGAACATTGCATTCATGTGCATCAGATCAACAGCCCAGATCATAATGCCAAGATCAAATACTTCCGAGACCAGGCGAAAGCCTGCAAAGGAGACGAATTCCTGCAGGTTCTGCTTCATGGTCTGGTGGCGGCGGTTAAAGACAAATAACTTGTTGGTCACAAAAGCGACAAGCATAGCCAGAACCCAGGCGATCAGGTTGCTGGCGGTGTTGTTGATCGCCATCACATCGTAACAGACATGGTAAGTCCCAATGTTGACAACCGTGGCTACAACGCCCCAAAAGCCATATGTGATCAGTTCTTTATACTTCTTGAAAAGATTTAAAATCGTTTCCATGGCCCCTCCAATCCGTATAGTTCCTTGATTCGAGTCAATCAAGCCAAACCCAGCCAGCTTGCCTGAATGAGTCCAACAGGATGCCGGCTTTTTTTCGATGATTCCATTTTATGTTATTCTTTCCGGCTTGAATTCCAGTCGCGATTTTCGCTGAAGATCGAATCCTGGATCTCAGTCAGAAACTTCGATACTGTAGCATATTTCATCCTTCAAAGCCTGTACAGATCCAATTGGATGCTTAGAAATGGAAGGGACCTGCCAAAAGCTCAGACTATCCAGCAAATTGTAAGCTCTCTCCCTACGATCTGGTCGCTGTCGCCGCAAAAAAAGGACTCGCGAGGAGTCCTTTCCAAACAAAGTAATACTTGGCTTACTTGTGAGCAGCTTCCATCTGAGCTGCAACTTCAGCGGCGAAATCTTCTTCTTTCTTTTCGATGCCTTCACCAACCTGGAAGCGGATGAATTCAACGACAGAAGCATTGTTTTCTTTGAGGTAAGCGCTGACTTTCTTCTTGGAGTCTAAGAAGAATTCCTGATCAAGCAAGCATTCTTCCTGGAAGTGTTTGGACACTTTTCCTTTCAGAATTCCCTGGATCATCTTTTCTGGTTTGCCAGCCATTTTTGGATCTTCAGCCATGATTTTCTTCTGAACTTCTTCTTCGTGAGCCAGAACTTCAGCCGGAATATCCTTTTCGCTTACATAAACTGGACGCATGGAAGCAACCTGCATCGCGATTTCTTTTGCAGCCTGTGGGTTGCCGCCTTCCATAACAACCAGCGCAGAGATTGCACCTTTGTTATGCATGTAAGCGCCAAATACCTGAGAATCCGTTTTCTTCACGATTGCAAGGCGGCGCAGAGTGATTTTTTCTCCAATTGTTGCCGTTGCAGAGACGATCAGATCGTTGATTGTGCCAGATGGCAGCTGGATTTCAAGTGCTTCTTCAACAGTTGCCGGCTGGTTAGCCAGTAAAGCCCCCTGAATCTGGTTGAGAAGATCCAGAAACTGTTCGTTTTTGGAAACGAAGTCTGTTTCGGAGTTTACTTCGAAAACAACCGCAACATCACCATCAGTAGCCACGCGGGTTAAACCTTCAGCAGCCACACGTCCAGCTTTTTTCGTGGACTTTGCGATGCCGTTTTCGCGCAGCCAGTCAATGGCTTTTTCCATGTCACCGTCAACAGCAGTCAGGGCTTTTTTGCAGTCCATCATGCCAGCGCCGGTTTTTTCACGGAGTTCTTTGACCTGTTTTGCAGTGATTGCCATGTATGATATCCCTCTTTCCGAGAATTAAGCAGCTGTTTTTTCAGCTGGTTTCTCTTCTGTTTTTGGAGCTTCAGTTTTAGGAGCGTCGTTGCGTGGTCCGCGGTTCTGACCAGGACGGCCATTGTAAGGGCGACGGCCGGCATTGCGGCGTTCCATATTTCTTTTGCGGCGTTCTTCGTTTCTTGCTCTGCGGCGTCTTTCGTTTTCAGCAATCTGAGCTTCAACATTGCGGACAACGTCTTCCATGTTGACATCTTCTTCAGGATTGTCGAGGTAAGCGATTTCGAGCAGACCGCCTTTAGCGTCAACGATCGCGTCAGCAAGAATCGTAGTGATCAGTTTGATCGAACGGTTTGCATCATCGTTGGAGGCGATTGGGTAATCCGCATCTTCAGGATCGCAGTTGGTGTCGAGCATAGCGAATACAGGGATGCCCAGTTTTTTCGCTTCGGCAACTGCGTTGTGTTCTTCTTTCGGGTCAATGATAACAACTGCATCCGGCAGTTTTTTCATTTCCTTGATACCACCAAGGGAAGTTTCCAGTTTTGCTTTTTCCTTGAGGATCTGAGCCTGTTCTTTCTTGGTGTAAACTTCGAGTTTGCCGCTGGCTTCCATTTCTTCGATTTCAATCAGGCGTTTGATTCGTTTCTGAATGGTACGGAAGTTGGTGAGCAGACCGCCTAACCAGCGTTTGTTTACATAGAAAGATCCGGAACGAAGAGCCTGTTCTTCGATCGTATCGGCAGCCTGTTTTTTGGTTCCGACAAACAGAACTTTGCCGCTTCTTTCAGAGATTGCTTTCAGTTCGTTGTAGGCTTCTTCTACCTGGTTGAGTGTTTTGTTTAAATCAACGATATAAACCCCATTTCTGCTTGTGTAAATATAGGGTTTCATCTTAGGGTTCCATTTGCGGGTCTGATGTCCGAAGTGAACACCATTCTCCAGCATTTTTTTCATGGATACAATGTTAGACATAAATAATCCTTTCCGTTAGTCCTCCACCATTTCGAAGGGAAGCAACACAATCTGTGCACGGGATTCCCAATTCATGGTGTGTGTAATGTAGCGGTCCAAGCCGCAATTGGCATTATAACAAAAGCCATTGTGTGCATCAACTATCAGCCAGGCTAAAGTTTTCAAATGCATGGGCACATGCCTTGCGAAGGCTCTCGTTGGAGATATGGGTATAAATCTGGGTGGTCGACAGTGCCGAGTGGCCCAATAGTTCCTGCACAGTGCGAATATCAGCGCCCCCATCGAGTAAATGCGTCGCATAGGAATGGCGCAGCATATGGGGATGAACATTCATGGTCATGCCAATCTTCTTGGCGTGGGCCTGCATCCGGTACTGGACGCCGCGCGGGGTGATCGGGCCGCCATTTTTATTTTTAAACAGCAGCCCTGCCCCGCCGCTTTCCAGCTTCCATTTTTCCACCAGTCCCACCAGCCAGAGCGGAATGGGAACAATGCGTTCTTTATCCCCTTTGCCCACGACCCTGACGATGCGCTCGCCAAGATAGAGATTGGACCACTCCAAACTGCAGGCTTCCGACACTCGAAGCCCGCAGCCATAAATCAGTGCAAACAAGACGCGGTCTCTTCGATCACCTGGTTTGGACAAATCAAAGCCGGATAAAAACTGGCCCACTTCTTCTTTAAATAAATAGTCAGGCAGTTTTTCTGCCTTTTTATAGCCGTGAATCTGGGTGAGTGGATTTTCATCTACCAGGTTCTGCACTTGCAAAAACTTGTAAAACTGTTTGAGGGTGCTCAGTTTACGGGCCATGGTCGAATTCTTTAGCGGCTCATCAGGATAGAGCCTGCGTAAGTCACTGAGATACTCTAAGACCAGCAGCCGGTCAGCCTGCAGATAGTCCAGGCCTTTGCTTTCGAGCCAGGCTTGATATTGCTCTAAATCGGTTTTCTGGGCTTTGGCGGACGCTTCCGATCTTGAATTCAGGGCATACTGCCGCTTTAAAAACAGCTCGATCTGGCAAGCAAGCGACAAGTCCTTCTTATCGCCCGCCTCCAGATCGAGCTGGTTTTTATCCTTCAAGTCAACAGCAGCCAAAACATCCAGATGTTGTTTTTTCTCGCTTGTCATCATTTTTACTCTGTTTCCTGGGGAGATTCTTCCTGGTGGTCTTTAAAAACCGGTCCCTGCCAATCGGCATTGACCACCTTGGCCGCTTCATCCATGCGTGCCAGGGCATTGGCAGCCAGTTTCTCTTTGCGCTCCTTTTTCCGGCACTTTTCTTTGAGTTCAAAAAGCCCAAAGTTGGCATTCATCGGCTGAAAGTGAGCGGGATCCGCATGAGAAATGTAATAGGCCTGGCTGCCCATCGCAGTTGTCCGGCCAAACAAGACGGGCTCCTGGCCTTTGAGCTGGCGGGCCATTGCCAGGCCAGCCTGCAGTCCGGAAGCCGCGCTTTCCACATAGCCTTCAACACCGCTGATCTGCCCGGCAAAGAACAAGTCGGGACGGGTTTTTAAACGGTATTGCTCATCCAGTACTTTGGGAGCGCAAAGAAAGGAGTTGCGGTGCATGACCCCATAGCGGGCAAATTTCGCATTTTCAAGTCCAGGAATCATGCAGAAGACCCGCTTTTGTTCCGGCCATGTCAGGTGGGTCTGAAAGCCGACGATATTATAGAGCGTGGCACTTACATTATCCTGGCGCAGCTGCACCACAGCCACGGGACGCTGGCCTTCTTGCTCAAGGCCGACCGGCTTTAAAGGACCAAAAAGCAGCGTCTGGTAGCCGCGCTTGGCCATTTCTTCAACAGGCATGCACCCTTCAAAGACTTTGGGGTCTTTTTCAAACTCATGAAGTTCGGCACATTTTGCGTTGACCAGTTCTTTGTAAAACGCGTCGTATTGATCCGCATCCATCGCACAGTTGATATAGGAAGCTTCCCCTTTGTCATAGCGGCTTTTGAAGTAGGCTTTCGAAAAGTCGATCGAATCCTTTTCAATAATCGGAGCCGCTGCATCAAAGAAATGCAGGGCTTCACTTCCTGTCAGTTTGGCGATTTCATCCGCCAGGGCATCCGCGCAAAGCGGGCCGGCAGCAATAATCGTCGGGCCTTGGGGAATTTCACTGACTTCTTGCCGGATGATTTCAATGCGGGGGTGGTTTTCTATCGCTTCGGTAATCGTTTTGGAAAAACCCTCCCGATCAACCGCCAGCGCTGAACCGGCTGGCACCCGGTTCGTGTCGGCTGCATGCAAAATCAATGAATTGAGCCGGCGCATTTCTTCTTTCATGACGCCGACAGCGTTTTTCAGTGAATCCGAGCGCAGTGAATTGGAGCAGACCAATTCGCCAAAGCCATCAGTATGAAAAGCCGGGGCGTATTTGTGCGGGCGCATTTCATACAGGGTGACGTCGATTCCCCGGTTGGCCAGCTGCCAGGCTGCTTCACAGCCTGCCAGTCCGGCTCCGATTATGCTGACCCGGCTCACTTGGCAGACCCCGACGAGCTGGACTGCCCACCCAGATCAAAGGATGCATTGGGATCAAACATGGAATCCGGCAGGCTTGAAAAATCTTCCAGGGATTCAAAAACCGATTGAACCGATGGATCCGGCTGACTGGAAGCAGCCGGCAAGACAGCAGCTGCTTGAGCGGGGGCAGAGGATGGATTTGGCGTCGAATCGTCCTCTTTTTTGGCTTTTTCCGTCTTTTTGATGTAATGGCATTTGGGATAGTTGGAGCAGCCAATGAACGTTTTGCCATAACGGCTGACCCGTTCAACCAGATCATGGCCGCATTCTGGGCATTTTTCACCCGTAGGTTTTGGTTTAGGCTTGGCTTTTAACGGTTCGATATGCTTGCAAGTCGGATAATCGCTGCAAGCCCAGAACGGGCCGAAGCGGCCTTTTTTGATCACCATCTTATGGCCGCACTCTGGACAGAGCTTTTCGGTTTTCTCTAACTCTGTCAGTTCCGGATCCGCATTTTCCGTGTATTTGCATTCCGGATAGGTGCTGCAGGAAACAAAGCGGCCAAAGCGGCCATTGCGGTAGACCAGATCATTTCCGCAAAGCGGGCATTTGCGGCCGACTTTTTCAAGTTCCTTCTTGGGCATCTTTTCATAAGCATCATTGACCAAAGGTTCGAAATCCGAATAGAAATCCTTGAGGAACTGAACATAGTCTTCATCGCCCTCGGCAATGATATCGAGCGATTTTTCCATGTCCGCCGTGTATTGGACATTGATGATTTTTTTGAAGAATTCCTGCAGCTTGGCATTGGTCAATTCACCCTGCTCCGTTGGCCGGAATACTTTGGTTTTCGAGGTTTCGGTGGCTTTGTCCAATGTGACATAAGCACGCTTTTGGAGCGTGTCGATAATGGTGGCATAGGTCGATGGGCGGCCGATGGACTTTTCTTCGAGTTCCTTGATCAGCTTGGCTTCGGTATAACGGGCTGGCGGTTCGGTGAAATGCTGGTCAGCACTGATCTGGACATGCTTCATCTCTTCGCCGACTTTTAATAACGGCAGGTTCGTGGTGGTCTGCTTTTCGTATTTGGAATAAACCTTGGTGTAACCATCGAAGAGCATCACCTGGCCGCTGGCACCAAATTCACAAGGTCCGCAGTTAAATTTCACGCTGGTGACATCAAATTTAGCGCTGGCCATTAAGGAGGCCAGAGTCCGGGCATAAATCAAGGAATACAGCCGGAATTGTTCGTTGGTCAGATACGGACGGACTTTTTCCGGCGTATTGTTGATATCCGTCGGGCGAATGGCTTCATGCGCATCCTGGGCGTTGGTGGAATTCTTTTCATGGGCTTTGCCGCGGTATTCTTTACCAAATTCCTGATCGATAAAATTCTCGGTGTCATTGACGAAGAGTTCGGAAAGCCTGGTCGAGTCCGTACGCATGTAGGAAATCAGACCCGTCGTTGTGCCGCCAAGATCAACCCCTTCATACAGCTTTTGGGCCAAAGACATCGTCTTGCGCGCTCCATAGCCAAGCTTGGTAGAGGATTCCTGCTGCAAGGTCGAAGTGGTAAACGGCAGCTTTGGCTCTTTGCTTTTCTTGCGCGAGCTTACATTGGCGACGACAAAAGGCTGGTCCTTGCAAAGCGCCAGAACATCATTGGCTTCCTTTTCGTTGGCCATTTTTGGTTTTTTGCCATCGACTTTATTCAAATCAGCGCTGAAGGTGGAGTTGCCTTTTTTTAAAACTGCGGCAATCGTCCAGTATTCTTCAGATTTAAATTTTCGAATTTCTTCTTCGCGTTCCACAATCAAGCGCAGCGCGACCGACTGGACACGGCCGGCCGATTTGGACTGGATTTTATTTTGGAGCAACTTCGAAAGCTTAAAGCCGATAATCCGATCCAGCATTCGTCTGGCTTCCTGGCTTTTGACCAGGTCCATATCGATCTTATGCGGATCCTGGATGGCTTCCATGACAACTGGTTTGGTAATTTCATGAAAGGTGACCCGGTTGTCGTCTTCCGTTGACAGCCCCAGTTCACGGGCCAGATGCCAGGCAATGGCTTCTCCTTCGCGGTCCGGGTCGCTTGCGAGAATGACTTTTTCACTCTCTTTGGCCAGCTTTTTGAGTTCTTTGACAACTTCCTTCTTTTCCTTGGAAATTTTGTAAGTAGGCGTGAAGTCATGTTCTACATCAATGCCAAGCCCACCTTTGCCAGTGGTTGCCAAATCACAGATATGGCCTTTGGAGGAAACGACTTTGTAGTCGCTGCCTAAATATTTTTCAATCGTCTTCGCTTTGGATGGCGACTCGACGATAACGAGATTCTTTTTCGCAGTGCTCTTGGCCGATTTTGTCTTGGCCGAGCGTGTCGTAGTTTTTTTGGATTCATCCGACATCGAATTCACCCTTTCTTTATTTTTCGCTTGTTTGTCTCTCTATCCGGTTGGTTAAAGACCGGTTCAAATCGTTCTATTTCTAACATGACAAACTCAGGAGTTCAACCGAAATATCCTTGAAACCTCTTGTTCCCTGTAAAGTCGCTTTGTTTTTTGGCAGGAATGAAAAAACCGTCAAAACAAAGTCAGACGGTTGGTTTGTTCAATAATTTTTGCGACTGGGCCATAGGAACGACGGTAGAAATCCTGAATTCCGTATTCTTGAATGGCCTCGAGATGCTTGCGCGTCGGGTAGCCTTTGTGGTCTTTTAAGCCGTATTGCGGAAATTCTTTGTCCAAGGCAACCATGTAATGATCACGGCTGACCTTGGCTAAAATACTGGCCGCAGCAATGGCCAGCGACTTTTGATCGCCTTTGACAAGCGCTTCAAAGTTGCTTCGATCTCTTAAAGGCATGGCATCGGTCAGCACATAGTCAGCCTGGGCCAGATTGGCGATCGTCTCCATGGCCTGCTGGGTTGCGCGGTAGATATTGAGAAGATCAATAGTCGACTCATCAATAAACAGCACCCAATAGTGGAGCGCATCGCGCTGGATGGTTTCAAACAAAGCTTCCCGTTTCTTTTCGGAAAGCTTTTTGGAATCGTTGATCAAATCATTGCGATAGCCTTTGGGAAAGATAACACCGGCTACGACTAACGGACCGCAGATCGGGCCGCGGCCAGCTTCATCCATGCCTAAAATGACTTCATGGTGCTGCCATAAGGCTTCTTCACTCGGATGCTGCATCGTCGTCAGGCCGCTCCCATGTAATCCGGCCCAGCTTGGAAGAGCGGATATCCTGAATGAAGGTGCGCATCGTGCGGTTTTCATCGATATCGCCTTTTTGCAGCCAGCCGCGCTTGCGCGCAATCGCCTGCAAGGTTTCCCAGGGCGTGGCTTCGATCTTTTCCAAGCCGTAGGTATCGAGCAAAGCCTGCGGCTTGTTGTCCATCAAGTATTGGCAGCAATACAAAGCCAGATCGTCCATATGGACCACATCATCTTTGATCGATCCCAAAGCGGCCAAAATCAAGCCGTTTTTCTCGCTTTCAAATTTCGGCCACAAAACGCCCGGCGTATCCAGCACTTCTAAATCTTTGCCGACTTTGATCCACTGCAGCGACTTGGTCACCCCCGGTTTGTCCCCGGTCTGGGCTGCTTTGCGCCCGGCCAAAGAGTTGATCATCGTCGATTTGCCGACATTTGGAATCCCGGCTACCATCGCCCGCAGGGCGCGAGGGCGGATGCCGCGTTTTTTCTGCTTTTCAATGAGGGCCTGGTTGAGCACTAAGGATTCGCTGATGATCTTGTTTTTAAAATTTTCTTGAATCAGGTCGACCGCGATGACGCGGGTATTGTCATTGCTGAGCTTTTCAATCCACTTTTCCGTCATCACTGGATCGGCTTTGTCCTTTTTGGAAAGGATGACCAGTCTTGGTTTATTGCGGGCGAGTTCATCGATCAGTGGATTTTTCGATGAAGCCGGCATTCTCGCATCCCGGATTTCAATGATGAAATCCACTTTTTTGAGGTTTTCTTCCATTTGTCTTCTGGCTTTAGCCATATGACCTGGAAACCATTGAATGACACTGCTTGGCATGATTACTTCACTCCAATTTTATCGAATGGATACAGCACTAAAATATCTTTTCCGTAAAGCTGATCTTTTTTCACGGGGCCGACAGTTGGATAGCGTGAGTCTTTGGAATGCGGACGGTTGTCTCCCATCACCCAGTATTCATCTTCGCCCAGCGTGACCGGACCAAAATCTGAAGTAAAGGTTCCATAATCGACACCGTATTCGGATTTGAAATCCGCTAACGTCTGGTCCATGAAATCCTGCTTGAGATAGGCGCTTTCATCTAAAGGCTCGCCATTGATGTACACAACGCCCTCTTTGGCCTCTACCGTTTCTCCCGGAAGCCCGATGACTCGCTTGACCCAGCGTTCTTCCTGGCCGTTTTCCTCGTTGGCCATGGTGACCACCACGATATCGCCGCGGTTTACATCGCCGGTGGCCAAAGCAATCAGATTGGTAAACCCGTATTCACCATTGAGCAGGGTCGGATTCATCGAACGTCCTTCCACATTGACGGGATGGGCGATGAAATTCACAAACAGCAGCACGACAATCGCGCTGATCACAAACACTTTTATAAAATCAAGAATATCATCGACTAAGGTTTTTTCTTCGTCCTTACGTCCGGCTTTTTTTATCTTTTTCGTATTCGTATCTTTCATTTTGCACTCCCTTGTCTTTATATGCCTGGCCTGAACTTTCAAATCGGTATCTGGAAAGATGTCAAATTTCAAGTTCTTCCATGTTCTTTATTATAGCGGCCATTTCGAACATTGCCGCAATCGCCGTCTCATTCTGTTGCTTCCGAATCTTTCTTCTTTTCGAATCTTCTTTTCGCGGTTTTATTCTTTCCAAAACTCCTTAAAAAAAGATGAAAAAATAAATCCCCGAAGTCCGCAGGGATTTCGGGGAATATTGTTCTTAGCGACGAACTTCTTTAAGACGAGCAGATTTACCGGAACGGTTTCTGAGGTAACGCAGTTTGTTACGGCGTACTTTACCGTGGCGAATAACTTCGATCTTATCGATGATTGGGGAGTGTAATGGGAACTTACGTTCTACGCCAACACCATTGGAGATTTTGCGGACAGTGAACGTTTCACCGATGCCTCCGCCTTTTCTTTCTGTTACTACACCTTCAAAAACCTGAATACGGCTCTTGTCTCCTTCTTTGATCTGAACGTGTACACGAACAGTGGAGCCAGAACGGAAATCAGGAATGTCTTTACGAAGCTGGCTTTTGCCGATTTCGTTTACAAGATTTAAATTCATTTCGTTCTCCTTCTTCTTATGATGTTTCTGCTTTTCAAGATTCATAGCCTGCAGCCAGCGGAACCCGCAGAACCTAACAGACTATAGCACGCCCCAAGCCAAAGATCAAATCCTTTTGAACCGGCCAACGGCGGGAAATTGTTCGAATCTGCTAAACATTCCCCGTCCGTTCCCGTTAAAGAACAAAAGTTTCTCAATCGTGGGCAGGCAAAGCGTTTAAAAAGACTAAAATCCCTCATCGTAAGAGAAGTCAATCTCTGGATCAACGGGCATTGGGCTTTCGCCATCCATCGTTCCATCTGGATTGATGACAATTTCGTCTGCCGGAGGGGCGGACGGCTCTTCGATACTTGGCTGGTCAACCGGCGGCTGGGCGGAAAGATGGGAATCAGCCGGCGTCTGGCCGCCAAGGCTTGGCTGCTCGATGGGCTGTTCGACAGCGGGCTCTTGGGATTGCAAGCTTGGAGCCTCCTGGCTTGGCTGCTGAGGATTGGGGGATGCCGAAACATCTTGATGAGGCTGCGCCTCACTTTGAGCAGGCTGACCAGCTGAGGAAGCAGAGGAGGTGCTGGAGGAAGAAAGGCTGGCAGGGGTCGATCCATATTCAAAGTGCTTATAGTCATTGAGCCCCTGGACATTGCCTTTCCAGGTAAACCCTTCTTTTTTGAAGGCTTCCACCGCATAGTCATTGGCATGGATAAAATGATCCGCGTTGACCGTACGATCCAGATACAGCTGCCCCTCCATGGGGAAAACCGATAAAGAGGAGCCGTTGTCTTTGATCAATGGATTGTATAACGGGTTGAGGTCAATCGCAAATCCACGGGCATGCAGATCGCTTTTGTTATCATCGGTCAAATTGAACGCCAGCCCGATCGTATTGTTGTCCGCATACGATTCCGAAATGCGGGTGCCATAAGCATCTGGCAGGATCATCTTGCCGATCTGGTATTTATGCAAAAACAGATCATAAAAGACATTTTCAACTGGTTTGGCAATGGCGGAATTGACAACAATTTCTCCGACCGTCGGCTTGCTGTTGAAGTCATAATACAAAACACGGACATAATTCAACTGGTCGGTGGAGATTTGATCGGCATAGCCCATCTTGACCAGACGCTCTTTGAGCTTGTCATCGATTGGTGCCGAATAAAAGCACTCCCGCAGTTCATCATCGGAAAAGCCCGCCACCGACACTTCATCCAGCGCATTCGCATTTTGAATCTCTTTGACTTGAGCGGCATGGGATATCTGGGTCAATGGGGCGGTTTTTTCGTTGTTAAAAATCTGTGCAGTGTACGTGCCGACGGTCGGGCCAAATTTCAGGATGGCATAAATGCTCCCGCCGATCACGGCTGCAGCAAGAAGGAATAAAAAGACAAGCCGGCTGGCACGGATTCTTTTTTTCGATTTCTTCTTGCCTGACACCCGGCGTCTTGGGGAAGAAGCTGCGCTGCTCTTTTTGGCAGTTCGAGCAGCATTTTGACTTTTTGTGCGGGTTGAACGATGGGAACGCTTGGAAGAAGCGGTGGATTTTGAGGTTGTCGTTTTGCGTCTTGAAGAAGCAGCCCTTTGGCTGCTCGAAGAAGCCTGGACAGTTTTTTTGACAGTTTTTTTGACAGTTTTTTTGCTCATAGAACTAGAGTACAAAGTTTTGGACTAAAAAAATAGGGCGAAAGCTTCCAATTATGAATCACTTTCGTCCAGTTGGGCTTGAGCGGCCTTTAAAAACTCATGATCCGCCTTGGTTAACTTTGCTTTTTCCAGCAAATCCGGGCGGTGTTTTAAAGTATTCAGCAGGGATTGTTCGCGGCGCCATTTTTCAATATTGGCATGGTGGCCTGACAGCAAAACATCCGGAACTTTCTGCCCCTCATATTCGTATGGCTTGGTATACTGGGGATATTCAAGCAGTCCATCCGCAAAAGAATCATCCGCACTGCTGTCCTGCTTAATCGTCCCTTCGACCAATCGCAAGATGGCATCACAGATTGCTGCCGCGGCTGGTTCGCCGCCGGTCAATACAAAATCACCCAGCGAAATCTGAATATCGCACGCATTGCGGATCCGTTCATCAAATCCTTCATAATGGCCGCAGATCAGAATCAGATGATCCAATTTGGAGAATTCAAGCGCTTTTTTATGCGTAAAGGTCTCACCCTGCGGGGATAGAAGGGCTACCACCGAGTCAGGGGTGCGAATCGATTTGAGGGCATCTAAAATCGGCTGGCATTGCAGCACCATTCCCGCCCCGCCCCCATACGGAGTATCATCGACATGGCCATGCTTGGATTTGGTAAACTCGCGAAAATTCACCAGTTCCACTTCATACAATCCATTGGCCAGTCCCCTGGCCAGAATGGATGTCGACAGCATGCCTTGAAAGTATTCAGGAAACAGGGTCAAAATCGAAATTTTCATCGCAGGCCTTCCTGTTCTTCAATGACAATCCGCTTTTGATCGGGATCGACTTCTTTGACAAACGCATCGACAAATGGCAGCAGATATTCTTGCTTTTCATTTTTCACACGCAGCACGAGATTGGCCCCTGTTTCCAAAATTGCAGTCACTACGCCGGTATCTTCGCCAGCCTGGTTCAAGACATGGCAGCCTTCCAGTTCGTGGTAGTAAAATTCATCTTCTTCTAATTCAGTCAGTTCTTCTTTGGGCAAAAAGAGTTCCTGGCCCTTGAGCTTTTCGGCCTGCTCAATGAATGTGATCTCATCAAACAGAACATATCCAAATCCTTTATAAGTCGAGTAGTTTTTAACTGTTAATTTCTGGTGGTCTTTGAGGTAGAGGTGATTGCCTTTCTGAAAGCGGATATCTGCCTGATCGGTAAACAGTTTTAACTTGCATTCCCCTTTCAAACCACGGGTATTGATAATCTGAGCAATTCGAATCATCGAAAACCTTCCTTTCCAAAGGCGGCCAGTCCGTTTTATCCGCCTTGCACTGCACGGATTTTTTGACCGGCAGCTTTTGATTGTCTATGGGCATCGTAGTCGATTTTTGTATCCAGGCGCAAGCTGATGCCTTTTGCGCTCAAAAAAAGGGCGCAGATTTCTGCACCCTGAAAGTTTTGTTGATACCAAGCGGATTAATACGCTTCAAATTTTACAAGAACGCGCTTTTTGGTGGCCCTTGCTGCCGCACTCATCGCCGAACGAATGGCTGCTGCCAAAGAACCGCGTCTGCCAATCAGACGGGCGATATCCTTATCATCTGCATACACATAGAGCAGGATTTCCTTTTCGTTTGTCGAAGACAGTGTTTTGACTGTCAGCGCTTCGGGATGTGTGGTCAGCGGCACACACAGATCAAACAACGTTTTCTCGAGATCAACCATATGATTTACCGTTTCTTTTCACTTTCTTATCCCGCAAGGGGATTTTAAACGTTCAAAACTTACTTGCCGAGTTTGGAGTTGTGGAAAGCAGTCATGACGCCTTCTTTGGAAAGAATGGAACGTACGGTTTCGGAAGGCTGTGCACCAAGCTTCAGCCATTTCAAAGCAGCTTCGCGGTCGAGTTCAACTGGAGCGTCTGCTTTTACAGGATTGTAAGTTCCAATTTCTTCAATGAAGCGGCCGTCTCTAGGACTTCTGGAGTCAGCAGCAACGATTCTGTAGAAAGGCTGGCCTTTCTTACCCATTCTTCTTAAACGCAGTTTTACCATGATTTTCTATATCCTTTCAAATTGAATATTCACTTTTTGATTGCCGGTTTATCTTACAATATGGCCCAGTGGGCGTCAAGCATTTTTGCTTGACACCTTCACCTTAACTTTAAGCGGCGTCATTTTGTGAATGTATTTGGATGGATACTTGTCGGGATCATTTTCACGGACAAAGAAACTGCGCGCAAACCAGGTTCCATCTTCGTCCTGGCAAATTCCCACATGGATCGTGCGGTTTCCATAGACTCGGTATAAAAGAATATCTGATTTCAGCTTGCTTCCCGCTACTTTTCTGGCATCAAAGCGCACAGCCGAGGGATCGTTGACGGTTTCGATCAATTCTTCGATCATGGCGTATTCATTGGCGTAGTACTGCATTTGATCAGGATTGATCCGCCTGAGCATCTTGAGGGTAATTTTGCCCTCTTGAATGTTGCGCCAGCCTTTCATCCCCGAAAATTCGTCCAGATCCGGGGTATAGCCTTTGACAATTGACCCAATGGAAAACAAGTGGCAAAAAGCGGAGCGGTCAAATTCCAGCCTGGCAGTAAAAGGGCTTTTCTCTTTTTCCTGGAAGGTATAGCGAAAAGTCCGATCCGTCAGTTCCTTTTCATAGCGGTCAGCTAAAGCCAGAAGCGAAGGGGAAGCCATGCCGGGCAACAAGGCCTTGGCGATCGACCAAAGCATTTGCACAATACGTCGGGAAGTCATCGCTTATTTCTTTTTCTTCTTCTTGGCTTTTTTCTGTTTCTTGCTGCCGGAATGCTTGCTGGCACCATACATCCCGCCGCCGCGCTGCATGGAAGCAAACGGATTGGCAAATGGATTTCCAAAACCGCCGCCCGACATCATTTTTGATAACTGCTGCATCTGCTGCTGCTGGGTGATGAGTTTATTCAAGTCAGCTACTTTTAAGCCGGCACCTTTGGCAATGCGCTGTTTGCGCGAGTTTTTCAAGATTTCAGGGTGTTCGCGCTCATAAGGAGTCATCGATTGAATGAGGGCTTTCATATGCTTGATCTGCTCATTCATCTTTTCATCATCAACCTGGTTGACCATTTTTCCCATGCCGGGAATCTTGGACAGTAAACCGGAGAAAGATCCCAGCTTGTTCATCTGTTCAAACTGACTGAGCAGGTCGTTGAAGGTAAAGACCCCTGCCATCATGCGGGATGCCGATTCAGCGGCTGCCTTTTCGTCAATCTTTTCCTGTGCTTGCTCAATCAAGGTGAGCATATCGCCCATGCCCAGGATGCGGGCGGCCATTCGATCCGGATGGAATTCTTCCAAGTCCTCGACTTTTTCCCCATTGGAAACAAAAAGCACTGGCACCTTCGTAATCGAGCGCACCGACAACAGACCACCACCGCGGGCATCACCATCCATTTTGGTGACAACAAGGCCAGTGATATCCAGTTTGTCATTGAAATCACGCGCCACGGTCACGATATCCTGGCCGGTCATGGCATCGACAGTCAGCAAGATATCCTGGGGCTGGATTTCTTCCTTCATCTCAGAAAGTTCGTCCATCAAAGCTTCATCGACATGCAGACGGCCGGCCGTATCGAAGAGGATGGTGTCATAGCCCTTTTCGCGGGCGTACTCTTTGGCGCATTGGGCGGTATAGACGGCTGGCGTTTCAGCTCCTAGCGAGAAAACTTCAACGCCGATTTGTTCACCCAGCGTTTTTAACTGTTCAATGGCAGCTGGACGCACGACGTCACAGGCAGCCAATAATACTTTTCTGTTTTGCTTATTTTTCAAAAAGCGGGCAATTTTCGCCGCTGCGGTTGTTTTACCAGTACCCTGCAGACCAACCATCATAATGGATGTCATGCCATGGTCGTTCATGACTAAAGTTGCCTGATCCGGTCCCAGGATTTTTTCCAGTTCATCACGGACGATTTTCACAACCATCTGTCCGGGGTCAAAGCTTTCAAGCACTTCACGGCCCATGGCCTTTTCTTTGATATCATTGATGAAGTCCTTGACAACCTGGTAATTGACATCTGCTTCAAGAAGTGACATTCGAACTTCTTTAAGCATGTCATTCATATTGGCTTCGGTCAGTTTCCCTTTGCCTGAAATTTTCTTCAGGGCACTGGAAAGCTTTTCCGAAAGAGATTCAAAAGCCATCGTTATTTCTCCATTCTATTTCTGTCTTATCTGTTCATTGTACAGGAATTTGGCTTTCATGCCAAAACCCGCAAAAACCGATTCGGTTTGCGGGTTGTTTTTGATCAAAGTCAGGCAGTTCTGTCCAAGGGAAGCCTTTTTAATACGTCCTTCTTTCAATCCGTTTGGCAAAGTTCAATCCTCGGTTAGAGGTTCGCCTTCAGCATGCTTATTTTGGCTGATCTTTTCAAAAACGGGTGCGGCAGCGTCTGGATGGTTCATCTGCTTGACTAACTGCTGCCAATTCAGGTCGGCAGGCGGATCGAGCAGCTGGGCCCGGGTGTGGTCATCCATTTCTAAAATCCCATCCCCTAGCTTTAATTTGGCCAGGCCAAGCCACGCATCATACGCCGCTTTCATGACCGGCGAAAAGCTCAGCTTGCTCCAGTCGATATCAAAGCCGACAAATTTGGGGTCATCGCGCTTTTTCGAAAAAACGATTAATGTGTAAATCAGCACCATATCCGTGTTGTACTGGCTGAGGTCAAATGAAAACTTCTCATTGGGAAACCGCTTCTTTAAATAATTGGACTGGTATGCATAAGCCCGCCGCATCCCGTAAACCGTCTGCAAGGACATGCAGTTGGTCAAGGAGCCAAACCGCTGTTCATAGTGGTAGAAATGGTTGGGAATTGTGCCTACACGCTTAGCATTGGCGATTGTTTTAAAAATGGTGCATGTATCTTCAAAGCCCTTCATGTCCTCTGGAAAACTCACGCCATCAAAGAGTTTGTGTTTATACAATTTTCCCCAAGGGTAGTTGTTGAGGTATTTTTCTTCCACTAACGCATGCAAAGCACTGAGCGTATCAAACGTTTTGGTTCCAGTCGGTTTGCGATAAAACGGAACGGGACCAAAATCCATGACAAAGTTGCACTGGACGAGATCAAGATTTCGATCCTGCATCGCTTTCACCATGACTTCCAGCATCCGCTTATCGATATAGTCATCGCTGTCGACAAACAGGATCAGCTCACCACTGGCCTTGCGCAAAGCGCGGTTGCGGGTTTTCGAAATTCCGGAATTGGAATAGGAAAAGACACGGACCCGCTCATCCTTGGCCTGGTAATCTAAAAGCTTAGCCAGCGAGTCGTCTTTAGAGCCATCGTTAATCAAAATGACTTCCAGATTGGAATAGGTCTGGCCAAGCAGACTTTCCATACACCGATCCAAATAAGGGGCGGTGTTATAAACCGGAACAAGAATCGAAACAAGCATAGAAGGTTCTCCTTTATTTTTCGGCAAATAAGTGGTCAATGCAAAGATTCCACAGCTTCTCAAAACAGAATACCAGCAAAATCAGCCAGATGGACCATGCAAACACACCGGCAAGATTTAAATCCAGCCTTGCAATTTGAATCTTCTTGCCAATTCCCGGGGCAATCCCCGTCAATATCTCGCTGGTTACGCAGGCTTTAAAGCCCAGGCTGGACGCACTTTTGATGGCTGCAAGAAACGCCGGCCGCAGCATCGGAAAGCAGATACGGCTCATCAGGACGATGCGCGGCTGGGGATAGACAATCCAGATTGGCCGATACTGGTGGATCAGCTGGGCCAGCTGTTCATACAGACTGCGGTAAATCAGCGGAAATAACAAGAACACCCCCGTAAGAATGACCGTCATGTTTCGATCTGTCCAGAATAACAGCAAAATGATGTAGCAGACATTGGGGACCGTCTGTAAGATAGAAACCAGCCGGTTTAAAAATTCCTTGGCCGGAATAAAGAACGCTCCGGCAAAAGAAGCCGGAATCGCTAACAGCAGTGATACAGCCAAGGCGATTAAAGCGCGCCCGATTGTAAAAAGCAAAGAAGCTAAAAAACCCGGCGATTGAATTTGTACGGCCATCTGCGCAAGCACTCCAAATGGGCTTGGACAGATCAGTGAATTATTCAAAATCGAAGCCGCAATCTGCCACGCTACCCCGACAGTTCCTAAAAACATCAGCCAGTAAAACAGCCCGCCCGCCTTGGATACACTCGGCTTGGACGGACTGTAGCTTGTCATTCTTACTTTCATGAATGCTGCTTTATCAGCTCTTCAACAAATGCAGCTGCATCAAGTTCATCTTCCTCATATTTATCGATGAAGGCCTGAACTTTCGGCCAAACCGATTTAAAGCGCCGATTCTCCAGAACTCTGGGCAGAATTGCCAGTAAAAAGTGAACCATATTGTCCCACTCAAAGTGATTGACCGGATCCAGTTCATGATTAATCTTGTTAAAGACATATTTAAATGTTTTGATGTCTTCTTCAAAAATTGTTCTCATCAGCACCAGCATCAGATCATGCACATAGGTGAGCAGCACATCATATTCATCCTGGTTAAGCGGCAGGCCGGGATAATCATCGTCGAGGACCCACATCAGCTGAGACGCCATGCTGACCGAAAATGGATCGGGAAACAGATCATTGTCATACATATAGCGCGCATGGGTATAGGCTTCCAGATAGTCGTCAATGGCTACATTGTAGACCATGAGCGCTCTGGCCAAACGTCCTTCTTCCTCTTCCGACTGGCAGACAGGAAGACCAGCTTCACGAAGCATATCACGCATCACATTGATCAATTGGTTGACCGATGCGTATTCGTATAAGGCAACCAGGCTGGCCGGGTCAGCTTTGTTCTGGTTGAAATAAGTCCGCAAGTAATTGCTCTGGACTTTTTTGGAATAGCCCAGCCAATCTAAAGCTGTCAGTTTCAGCTGCAGGGGGCTTGTCGCATCCGTATAGACCATTAAAACCATATCGATGGGCATGCGGACAACTTTACGATAAAACTTCGCTGCATTTTTCTGGTCCCCAAGAGCCTCATAGCAGACAGCCATCATATAAACAGCCATCTCATTTTCACTCTGATTGGGATCTTGAAGCTGTTTTTTTAAAACATCCGCAAACATTTCCGGATCGGAGCGAACCACCATCTCAAAAGTATCCAGCGAAACATTCATCGTTCCGACTAAATCTTCACCCAGTGCATTGACTATCGACTCAGAAAGCATGTCACTTAAAAGAATATCCTGTTCATGGAAGGTTGTGATCAGCTCAGAAAGCCATTCATAGCTGCCGTCTTTATGGGCTTCTTCCATTTTTGCAAAGCATTCCTTGGCCCGGCTTTCATTGCCAAGGCGATAGTAAGAGATTCCAGCAATTCCGAAAATCTGTTCATCATCGATATCCAGGGAAACGTCTTCCATGCATTGGGCAGCTTCTTTATAATTTTTCAAGCCGAAATTGAGAATTCCGCGCAGGTGAAGATAGACCAGCGACGCTTCACTGTCATCCAGCTTGTCACGGTCTACTTCATTGAGTGCCTCTAAAGCCCCTTCGAAATCTTCTTCAATATATTTAATACGGGCGGCGTTGATTTGTCTGGTTACAAAGCCAAGCGTGGAATAATCAATGGATTCATGCAACTCCGTCATGGTGTTGGCATCGCGGTCTAGTTCTGCCATATCGAAAGAAATCACCTGCCAATACAGATCTTTACCATACTCATCCGCGTAGCGGGCGAGCAGCTGCTTCGCTTTCTGCTCATCATTGCCTCCAGACAGAGCGTCCAGAATCTGGTCTTTGAGCATCTCCTGTTCGGGATCCATAAATTCAAACTGTTCTGAGTATTCCATACAAGCAAATCCCCTTTCTTCTTTTTATTCTGTAAATTACTCCCAGGTCTAACACAAAATTGCGTATAGGCCCCCCTCCCCACAATTTCCGCGTTTCTAGGCGGCTAATTCTGGGCTGGTTTTTGTAGAGTGTTTCTGTATAATGCTATTGAGCTCGCGGGTAATTTCTTCTTCGTCTTTACCCTGTGCAATCAGTTCTGAAACTGCATGATCGAGCTTGCTAATAGACTTACGGATGCTCAGTTCACGCGGGCATCCGTTTTCTTTTTTATCCACCGGATTCCACTCTGATCCATAC
>JADGIS010000031.1 GCA_015233825.1 Erysipelotrichaceae bacterium RD49 | reverse complement strand
CGCAGAAACTGTGGATACAGATACAAACAGAAAGTTCATCGACTCTGCTGATTTTCAGCCAAACATCTACAGTGATTCCCAATTTTGTAAGGACGAAATCCAGAAGATGGCTGAAGCTGGAGATACAGCCTCTCTATGTGTTGATGGAGCTTATGCGGGTATAGACAACGTCAATGAGGCTGCTCAGCACGGAATCAAGTTGATTGGAACCGCGATGGCTGGCAAAGAAACTCCAGACTTAGTGGCTGACTTTGTGATTGATGATGATGAACAGACTGTTATCTGTCCAAACGGAAAGAAGGCAGACCGTGCTGTGTATTCTGAAAAAACAGAATCCTACCGTGTCTCCTACTTCAAGAACACTACTTGTAAAGGCTGTCCCTTCGCTGCTTGTGGCAATTGTCCTTTTAAGGAACACAAAAGAGTTCGGTCTGGCAATATCTCCAGGAAGATGATCCAAAGAGCAGAAATCCAGCGAACGATCAGAAGTGATGAGTTCGAAGAAAACTACCGGTTCAGGAATGGCGTAGAGGCAATTCCAAGCCAGCTGAGAAGAAATCAAAAAATTGATAATCTTCCGTATAGGGGCTTTTTGCGCAAAAAAATGGGTTATTTCCTGGCTATCACAGCTATCAATGTAAGAAGAGCCCTGAGATATGCACAAGAAGATGCCAAAAAGGTATTGGACTATATTTTTCAGCTGGTATTTACAGGTATACTTGTGAATTTTGATTTAATTTCACAAAGTGATTAAAACTGTAGTGAAGAAACGATCGTGACAGATGAACAATTAGGTCTTCAAATCGCCATAAACTCACTTTTGTCTGTCGCATCATAGATTTGATAAATGAAATGGGCCGAATCTAAAATTAGACCCATTTCAAAAGGCAAGGCACAGGCATTGATGATGGTTAATGCGCGTGGGGCTTGCTGGTGCGAAAGAAGTACATCGTAAAGAGTGCGGTAGCCAGAAGCTGGTTTTGTGCATCAAAGACATTGACTTGATAGACACCAGTGGACTTGCCAGCATGGATGGTGCGAGCGTGCGCAGTCAGGGGACCTGGCTTGCCGGCATGAATAAAATTCATGGAGGAATCCAAGGTGACCACATCCGGCCCGTTCGTCAAAGCGCAGATGCCGGCGGCTGTATCGGCCAGCGTGAAGTACACCCCGCCATGAACCATTCCATAGATGTTGAGCTCATCCTGACCGGCATCGAGCATGACGATTGCATGGTCCTGCTCGACTTCTACCACCCGCAGATTGGCAGTTTTTAAAAAGCCATTGCTTGCGTTGAAGCCTTCTTTGATTTTGGCAAAACGATCTTCCATTCGATGACAACCCTGCTTTCTATTTTCCAAATTTATGCAATGAAAAGTGTATGCCGATTGATTCGATTTGACAGAATTCTGACTGGCAGCAGAAAAAATCGAGCGCAGTTTCAATGGTTTAAAATGGTTTTGTTCCCTGGCCCAAGGAATAAACCTGTTCGAATAAGCTTTGGATTTGAAATCCTGAATCTTTGAGCGGGGATCTCATAAAAGATAGGAGGCCGCTCTGGAAGAGAGTCCAGCTTGCCTTGGCGGTTTGAATGCCGGCAGTTGTTTGCCGCGGATTGCAATATAGAATATAGTTGAATAAAAAGAGGTAAGCTTTAGACACTAAAAAATGAATAAGATAGGTAAATTATCAGGATTGGGCGAAGAGATACAACTTTGCTTGATAAAATTTGCGCAAATTTTAGAAACGATGATGAATCGGTCTTTTTTTTCGGTAAACTAGCTATTGAACTCTTTCAAGAGAATTTCAGTATTGTAAAGTCATAAAAAGAGAAGAACAGCCAGAGCCGGCCTTGGACTGGCTGAAGAAGGGAGAACTGCAGGGATATGAATATTTTTTATTGGGTGATCGCGCTTCTTCTGGTGGGTATGGGCGGCTACACCGGCTACACCAACTGGTCGACTTATTTTAAAGCCAAAAAACTGCGGGAGCAGTTTCTCAAATCGCACCCGGATGCTGAAGTCATTAAAAGCGGGCAGGCACGCGGCTGGCTGTATATTTTAATGCTTGTTTTCTGCGCGGGTTTGGGAATTGTTTTACTGAACTCGCCGACTTCCGCCAGCTTTGATGCGGATACAAGATTGGCACAGGGCGTGGTCTATATTGGGTTAGGCATTTTCGCTTTTGCGATGGCTGGAGAAGCCATGATGGACAGCGTCCTGGTGGCTACGCCAGATTCTCTGGTCTATGAAGACCAGGTCTTGAAATTTAAAAACATCCGCGGAGTTACCGTTGGTAAAGGCTGGTTCAAATCCAGCTATATCCTGCTCAACCAGGCCAAAGAAATTCCAGTTTCCAAATCCATTGCGATGCGGGTGGACGCTTTGCTTGTTGAGTGGAAACAGAACCGGAAGGCGACCTTCCGCAATCGCAAGGAAAGACGCGCAGCGGCGCGAAGAGAGCGGGAGTCTAAATGAGAAAACTGGTTCTTTTCGGCGAAGGGAACTTTGGTCCTGCATTGCTGGAAAGCGCCCTGATTGTCGGGCAGCATGAAGCGGACGAAAATACGTTCGCGCTGGATGGAAGCAACATGATCGAGTTTCGCCGAAACTTCGACTCTATCTGCAATACGGTCTACAATCGGGATTCCTTATTGCTGCTTTGCGATATCTCGACCAGCGGCATTGCTCGAGAAGCCTGGCTTGTTTTAGAAAAGCGCGGGCTGATGAATAAAGCTTTGTTTGTCACGGGCGCCAGTGTCCCAACGGCTTTGGCAGCCCTGGTTTTTAAAGATCTGATCGATACGGATGAAGAATTGATCAAGACCTTGAAAGCCCAGAGTGAGCAGGGACTCATGTTCTTTGAAGGATAAACTGTGGCTGATCGTTAAAACCAAACGATCCTAACCTATGGACCAGACCTTGTTTTTGGTCAGAATCCACCTGTAATCAACGGCTGTTTAAAGAAATGGCCGTTTTTTCTTTTGTGCCAGCATGCATTCAGGGGCGGCATTTGTTTTGAAAGCTCTGATGGGCAGAGGTTGTTTTGCCGGAGCAGGAAGAAGGGTGGGAAGTAAAGGCGGGAAGTAGAATAGAAGACGACTTGAAGGATCTGGATGATTTCTGGAAAGATGCAGAAGGAAATGAATCTGCTGGTCAAGAAAATATTGTAAAAAAGACGACTGATCGTAAGAAAACGTTTAGAAATGTGATAATTTCACATTTTCCCCTCACAAATTCGCCCTTCATCTTTGCTACTATAATGTCGAGCAAAGCCTTAAGTGGATTCGAGGTTTCAGGCCCGCCGCGAATTCAGCTAAGGAGCCAGAAGATAAAGCTCACTTCATAATCAAATTCCTTTCTATGCGGTAAAGGGAGTCCAGCTGGACTCCCTTTCCTGCGTTTATGGGCTTTTCCTTTCGAAACGAAGGAAGGGATTTTTTGATGGATTGGAATCCACACCCAGATTTCAACCAGGGCAGCTGACAAGCGGATACATTTTCCATCCGATCGGATGGTTTCAAAAAAGACAAATTATTTTCTGAAACGGCTCAAAGGGCTGTCCAAGGATCAATCAGGCATGGAGCGCCGGATTTTTGAGGGCGAATGATAGACTACAGGTGAGCAGAAATACAGCTCGCTTCTCAATCATATTCCCTTTCTTTAAAACTTTCTTGAGTATGGCCGGCGAAAGCCGGCTTTATTCTTGCCAAAATATAATTGACTAGAATGCCCATCAAAACAATAATGGGCAGCCTGCCATCTTAAGCAAACCTTTCGAAACTGTTTTCCGAATGTTCTTTGGTTTTGAGCGGCAGATGGTACTATTCTGTCTATGCTATACTTGTCCGGAGGTCGAAAGTATGAAGAAACGTGACAAATTATTGATAACGATGTTTTCCAGCGCCGATTCTGTCGCTGGCCAGGGCGTAGGCAGTGCCTACGAGGAACAGGTCAATCTCGTCAAAACGGGTGCTCCTGAACTGTTTGATGTCGAAATCAATAAGTGGACATCGGATCCCGATATTCAGCACTTTCATACGATTGATCCCGCCTTCCTTTTGCGAATCAAGGACAAGCATGCAGTCAACATCGCGTATTGTCATTTCCTGCCGGATACACTGGAAGGATCTTTAAAGATTCCAAAAATTCTGTTTCCAGCAGCTCAGAAATACATCATCAACTTCTACAACTCAGCCGACCGCTTGGTTGTGGTCAATCCGTCTTTTATCAATGAACTCGTGAAGTACGACATTGACCGAAAGAAGATCTACTATATTCCCAACTTTGTCTCCAAAGAAAAATTCCATTCGCTCGGCCAGGAAGTCCGCAGCCAATGGCGTGGCAAATACGGCATTGCCCAGGATGCGTTTGTCATTTTAGGATGCGGCCAGGTGCAGACCCGCAAGGGGGTGCTGGATTTTGTCGAAACCGCAAAATCCATGCCGGATGCTCATTTTGTCTGGGCCGGCGGCTTCTCGTTTGGCCCGATGACTGAAGGGTATGAACAGCTCAAGGCCATCATGGACAATCCGCCTGAAAATGTAACCTTTACCGGCATTGTGGAACGGGAGGATATGGTGGCGATTTACAACATGAGCGATGTCCTCTTTATCCCCAGCTACAATGAACTTTTTCCCATGACCATTCTGGAAGCCATCAATCTGGCCGTTCCTTTGGTAACCAGAGACCTGGATTTGTACCGCGATATTCTGTTTGACAGCTATCTGCGCGGCAATTCCAATGCGGAATTCAAGGAACTGTTAGAAGGATTGAAAAACGATCCGGAGATGTATGCCTTCTGGTCTAAGAAAAGCACGGATTTATCCAACTTCTACTCACGTGAGCACGTGCTGGAGATGTGGAAGAAATTTTATGTCGAAGCCTGGGAAGAAAAATTCAAGGAAAAATGGGCTCCGGCCGATGGCTCCTTAAAGGAAACCACCAATGCACTCGAATAATCGAAAATATTTCTGGAATATCGTGCTGATTCTGACGGTTACCGTCATCGCCATGTACTTTGCTTTGCGGGATAACTTCAAAGAAATCATGCACGCCCTTGGCCAGATCAACTTCTTCTCCCTGCTGGCGATTCTGGCTTGGGGACTGACGATTAATATCGTCATCGGCGTCGGTCTTATGTTTTTAGGACGACGCTACCAAAAGCGCTATTCTTTGCAGGATGGCATAATTGTCGCTTTTGTCGGCACGTTCTTTGCGGGCATCACCCCTTCTTCAACCGGCGGCCAGTTTGGCCAGGTGTATGTCCTCAAAAAACAAGGCATCAATATGTCTGATGGGGTTAGCTTGCTGTGGGCTGATTTCATCATCTACCAAACGACGATGATGATTTATGTGACAGTGCTGTTTATTCTTCGCTTCAGTCATTATGTCAATCTCAACGCCTGGTTTTGGATCGTTTTTGGCGGCTATTTGATTAATATCGTGGTCATTGTCGGCTTATATACCATTGCGCTTTTTCCAAAGCTTTATATCAAGCTGTGTCGCTGGGCAGTCAATGTGCTGGGGAAAATGCATTTGATTAAAGATCCAGAACATAAGATGAAACAATGGGTAGCCAAGATGACCAGCTTTACCGGGGAAGTTAAGCTGCTTTCGCAGGACAAACGGCTGATCATCCAGCTGATGCTGGTCAATTTTGTCAGGCTGACGCTCTACTATGCCCTGCCCTATGCCGTTGCGCTTGCTCTTGGCATCCGGTTGAATTTTGGTCAGTTCGTGGATACGCTGGCTTTATCCTCGTTTGTTACGATGGCCAACTGCTTTGTCCCGCTGCCTGGCGCAAGCGGGGGAACGGAAGTTTTCTTTACGATGCTCTTTTCCGGCCTGTTTGGGCCGCTGACCGGTGCGGTGCTGCTGCTGTGGCGCTTTTCGTCTTACTATCTGCCGGTCATTGCCGGCGCACTGGTCTTTATGGTCTTTAAAAACCATGAAGACGCCAAAGAGGACCAGGCGGCCAGCCTTGCAGCGAAGGGACAGGGAATTGCGCCGCCCATGCCGCCTGTAGGCCAGGTTCATGAAATTGAAAAAGTGCGCCCTTTACAACCGGATGAAGTCAAAGAATTGGTCCCGCCCAAGACCTCATCGAAAGTCGATTTGAATTCTAAACCAAGCAGATGAGGCTGTCTTTTTGATTTGAGGCAGTTTCATCTGCTTTTTTACGCCATTTCGTTTGCCGCTCTTTTTCGCTATAATGAGGCGTTGCCTGTCCTGCTTTGATTACCAGCAAAGGCGGGCGGCAGTGAGTTGAAAACCTGACGGGAAGCAAAGCCTGAAGTCGTGGCGGTTGGCCTGGCTTTTTATTTCGGTGTTTTGAGTGGGTCAGTGATGATCGATTGAAAAGACCGAAGTCTGAATCCATATCGTGAGAAAAGGAGGAATTCACTATGAATATCGGGTTAGTTACGGATACGTATCTTCCAGATATCAATGGGGTTGTCTCTTCGACAGTCACCTTGAAAAACGCACTTGAAAAAGCAGGCCATACGGTCTATGTGATTACCAACCACGCCGGCACCGGCATTCAATTTGAAGACGGCATTCTGCGGCTGCCTGGCATTAAGCTCAAAAGTTTTTATGGCTATAAAGTTTCTTCGCCAATCAATGTCGGGGCGGGCAGCTATATCGAAGAGATGGATCTCGATGTGATCCATCTGCAGACCAATTTTGGCGTGGGATTGTATGGACAATATCTGGCCAATACGATGAATATTCCTCTGGTCGATACCTACCATACGATGTATACCGACTATACCCATTACATCAATCCGAAAGGATTTGCGGGCTTTGATCGCGTCAGCAAAGATGCGATCAAAGCAGCCAGCCGTGCCGTCTGCAACAATGCCCAGGCGGTCGTTGCTCCCAGCCAGAAGACTCGCGAAGCCCTGATTGAATATGGAGTGCTCGCCCCGATTTATGTGGTCCCGACGGGTTTGGATCTCGACAAGTTCATGAACATTGATCCAGACAGCGAGCGGGTCAAAGAAATCCGGGCCCAGGTCAGTACAGATCCCGAAGATCTGATTTTGGTTTTTGTAGGCCGTCTGGCGAAGGAAAAATCGCTGGAAATTCCTATCGAAGCCATCGTGCAAAATCCCAATCCTCATATCCATCTTGCAATTGTCGGTACTGGCCCGGATGAGGACTTTTATCGCAACTTGACTGACAGCCTGCATGGCAATGAGCGCATTCATTTTTTAGGCGCGGCTGCCCCGGAAGAAATCGGCCAGTACTACCAGGCGTTTGATGCCTTTGTTTCGGCATCGTTATCCGAAACCCAGGGAATGACCTATCTGGAAGCAATGGCGGCCGGCAAGATGGTCTTCGGCCGGCGGGATGATGTGCTCAGCGAATTGCTTGACGAAGATGTCACCGGCTTCTATTTTGATACGCCAGCAGAGCTCAATGAAAAGATCGATCTGTTCTTGCAGCTGTCCCGCCAGCAAAAAGAAGAAGCCCGTAAAGCCTGTCAGCAGAAAATCATGCCCTATACGGCAGAAACATTTGCCTATGCCATGGAGCGCGTCTACAGCCAGGCTATTGATGACTATTCCTTAACCTATGAAGTCGAAAAAATCCAATTCAGCGGCAACTATGTCTTTTTACAGATGACTGTGGATTCTGAAAAGGAACCGGTGAAGATGATCATCCCCATCGACGATTTCTTTGAATTGAAAATTTCGCTGCATACCAAGCTTGATGACTATATGGTTCGAAGCTACCTGGATATCCAGAACTTCTATTGGGCGATGTATAAAGTGGAGCAGCGGCTGGCATCGCGCGAGATGACGTACCGGCAGGTTGTGGACTATTGCGTGCGAAAACTGGACTCCCCCCTTTCAGTGGCCAACCAGGTGGCGGATGAGCTGGAGCTGATCGGCAAAATCAATGACCGCAGCTATGCAATGGAAAAGGCAGAATACTACCAGTCGATTGGTTCGAGCAAGCGGCAGATTGAACAGAGGCTGTATAAAGCCGGCATTGATCCGGAACTGATCCGCGAAGCTTGCAACTCTCTGTCCTCCAAGCAGGAAAAATCCAATGCCAAAAAACTGGCTAAGCGGCTGGCTAAAGGCCTGAAAGCCCAATCCGTCCGCCGCAAGCGCCAGGAAATTACCCACAAGCTGATTCTGCATGGCTATCTGCCGGATGCCGCCAAAGAAGCAGCCGAAGAACTCGATTTTAACGAGGATCACGATACGGAAGCGTTGCAGGATGCCTTTGAGAAGGCCTTGCGTTTATACGCTTCCAAAACGCCCGATGCCCAGCGCGCCAAGATCCGGACCTATTGTCTGCGTCAAGGATTTAACCGCGAAGACATCGATGCACTAATGGAAAGTGAGGATTTATGATTCAGGATTTAAATACCGAAGGGAAAGTGACCCTTCCGGTTCTGATTACCAAAGCCGACATCGGCCGGACAAATAAAAATGCCCCTTACTTGTCGATGACCCTGGAAGATAAAACCGGGGTTCTCGATGCGAAATACTGGAATTTAACCGAAGAACAGGTCAAGGACTGGAAAGCCGGCATGATTGTTGAAGCGACCGGTGACCTGATGCGCTACCGCAATGCCTGGCAGCTGCGGGTGCGCTCTTTAAAAGAAATTGAAGGCAGTCCCGCTGACTATGTCCGCTCCGCTCCCGAAAGCAGGGAAAACATCCAAAAAGAAATTTATGCCTTGATTGATGCCATCCAGAATCCAATCATCAAAGACGTGACCAGAGAAACCATCGAGATGAAAAAAGAGGACTACTTCCTCTACCCAGCGGCTGTCCGCAATCATCACAACTATCCTGGCGGATTAGCCTGGCATACGTTAAGCATGGCAAGACTAGGCAAACTGATTGCCAGGCAGTATGAATGGCTCGATGAAGATCTGCTGATTGCCGGCATTTTGCTCCATGATTTAGCCAAAACGGAAGAATACTCGGCTCCCGTCCTGCCTGAATATACGCCCAAAGGCAATTTGATCGGCCATATTTCCATGGTTTCCAATCTGATTGACCGCGTAGCCGTTGCTTTGGATGTTGAAGAATCTGAAGAAGTCATGTTGCTCAAGCACATGGTGCTGTCGCATCATGGCAAAAAAGAGTTCGGCTCTCCAGTGCTGCCGATGACACCGGAAGCGGAAGTGCTCACGCTGCTCGATAACCTGGATTCACGGCTTTACATGATCCATGAATCGCTGGAAAGTGTTGAGCCGGGTACGTTCGGGCCCAAAAATTTTGCCTTGGACGGCCGTATGTTTTATCGCAAAAGCTGGGACAAATAGGACAACAGCCACTTTATCCGCTTGCCGGCCAAACCCAGCCCTTCAACTGCAAGCCGCACTGAAAAAAGGATTGGATAAAAAGGGTTGAATAAACAGGAATAAATTTTCAGGAGGCGCCAGCCTCCTGTTTTTGGGCAGGTATGGTTTAGAGGGGCTTTGAATCCTGTTTGCGACAAGCAGATCAGATTGGCTGGTTTGAATCTCAAAGAGTTTATGGAAAGCATATGGCTGGGGAAGATGCAAAAATGAAAAGCAGGTCTGTTCCTGAAAGTTTCAGGGCATGCCAGGCGGAACAAAAATCGTTCCGAAAAATTTGGCTGACTGATTGGCACGTAACCGGATGCAACGTTCCGAATTCAAAGCAGCCAGCCATTCGGAAGGCTGCAAGCTTCAAAACCAGCGGCCAAAGACCGGATCAATATCCGACGTATCAAAAGATAACAAAAACCAGTCGTTTTGACTCACAAAAGATAAAAGACAGGATCCTATACGGATCAATAAGGAGAGTACAATGAAAGTAGGATTTGCTTCACTTGGATGTTCGAAGAATCTGGTGGATTCAGAGAATATCATGGGTATGTTAAAGGCTGCCGGCCATATCCTGGTCGCTGATCCAAGACATGCTGATGCCATCATTATCAACACATGCGGTTTTATCGATCCCGCCAAAGAAGAAAGCATCAATACAATTTTTGAGATGACCCGCTATGCCGACAAAATCATCGTCGTCGGCTGCCTGGCTCAGCGGTATGAAGCCCAGCTTCGCGCAGAAATTCCGGAAATTACCGCTGTCGTTCCGATCCGCGACTATGACAAACTGCCGGCCATTTTAAAAGACATTCTCGAACAGGAAGAAGAGGTTCCTTACTTAAAGCAGTATCGAACGATTTCCGGGAATCCTTGGAGTGCGTACATCAAGATTTCGGACGGTTGTTCAAACCATTGCACTTTCTGTGCAATTCCTTTGATTCGCGGGGAACAAAACAGTAAGCTGATATCAGAAGTAAGGGAAGAAGCAGAATACCTTGCTTCGATCGGTGTTCGTGAGATTACTCTCATTGCCCAGGACACCACCAAATATGGTCTCGACAATTATGGACAGCTGAAACTGGCAGAGTTGATTCATGAACTTGATCAGATTGAAGGCATCCACTGGATCCGGATTCTGTATATGTATCCGGATGAAATCCAGCCCGAATTGCTCGAGGCGATGAAATCCAGCAAAAAGGTCGTTCCGTATTTCGACATCCCGATGCAGCATGCGAGCAATCGCCTGCTCAAGAGGATGAACCGGCGCGGAACCAAAGAAGATGTGTTAAACCTGACCCGCCAAATTCGCACAATGTTTCCGGAGGCAGTGCTGCGAACCACCGCGATTGTCGGCTTTCCATCCGAGACCGAAGAAGAGTTCGAAGAACTTCTGGATTTTGTCAAGGAGGTCCGATGGGACCGGCTGGGTGCCTTTACCTATTCAAAGGAAGAGGGCACTGCAGCAAGCCGTCTGCCAATGGAAATTGATGAAGCCGTTGCGCAGGATCGTCTGAACCGCCTGATGGAGGTTCAAAAAGAAATCAGCCATGAAAGTAATTTAAAGAAAATTGGGAAAGTGATTGAAGTGCTGGTAGAAGAGCAGGAAGCCCTGACAGGCAGATATCGCGGCCGCTCCATTGCGGATGCACCCGATGAAGTCGATGGCCAGGTCATCTTTACTTCTTCACTGCCCCTCGAACTCGGAACCTTTGTTCCCGTTCGTGTAACCGACGCTACTCAATATGATCTGATCGGGATCTATGAGGGATAAAATTCCGGACGAATCGTTACGTTGAGCAGCAGCGTCATCTATTCAAGGAGGTTATATCTATGACCAAGGATCAATTAGTTAATGCTTTGAAAGAAGCCGTTGGCGGAACACCTTACGGAGATATGCTTGTTGATGAAGCAGCTGAAACTTACGGCGACAAAGACAAAAAATACGGCCAGGACATGAAAGACCGTCTCGATGAAAGACTGGGCGTCCTGAAAGCTTACGAACGCATCCATAAGGAAGCTGGACAAGAAGCGAAAGCAACTGCTGAAGCCGACAAAATTGCCATTGTTGAAAAAGCACTCGCTGCTCTGAAGTAAACAAGCAAATATCGAAGGAAATGCCTTCGTACCATAAAGATCTGTTTTTCAAAACTTGAATAAAAGTTTTACAACCAGATGGATCTGCACGAAAGAATCCAAGCGATTCATTCCACGTGAATAAGACCATCGCAAATAGAGCATCTGATGATGACTCAAGGAGATAACCTATTATGACTAAAGCTGAATTTGAAGCTAAATTAGCTGCTGTTGCAGGTGACTGCGCTTACGGTAAAGAAGTAGCTGCTGACCTCGTTGATCATTTCGACGAAACTGGCAAATATGCTCAGACTGCTAAAGACCGTCTTGATGAAAGACTTGGCACTCTGAAAGGCTGGGAAAAGAAACACGAAGAAGAAGGCGACTATGCTAAAGCTTCCGAAGAAGCTAAGAAAATCGCTTGCGTATTAAAATTCCTCGACGCTGTTAAATAAGTAAGTAAACACTCAGATAAATGAACCCACGGGGGGCAGGGACATTGTCCTTGCCCCCTTTTAGTACAGAAAGGCGGGGGAATGGACCTGATGTTTAAACTCAGCGATTTACAGGAATTCCAGGCGCTGGATCCGATCATTTCCAAAGACTGCACGACACTGGTGCTCGTTTCCATGCCCAGTGAAGCCTCGCATCAGGAAAATTTCTATTTTGCGGATCCGGCAAACCGCTTCTGGGTGCTGATGGAGATTTTGTTTCATATGCCTACAGCCACCCGCTCCGAGCAGCTGGAACTACTTGCCGTCCACCACATCGGGATCTGGTCGGTGATCAAAACCTGCCTGCGTTATAAAAGCCGGGAAGACACCATGGAGGACATCGTTGTCAATGACATGCAGTCTTTTCTGGCCCAGTATCCACGTATCAATCGGATCGTCTGTGTCAGCCATGATACGATGCGGCTTTTGCAGGAAGCAGATCCGCAAGCGGCTTTGATGGCTTCGTATGTTCCATCGCCATCGACTGACGATCTTTGGTATGACTCAGTCGACCAGCTGATTCCCGATTATGCCAAAGCCTTTGGCGTATTCTTATAAACGGCAGATCACATGCTGATTTTGCCGTTTTTTTCTGGCTTTCAATTTCCTGGCGGCTGGCGGCTTGGAAAACTGTCCCCAAAAGATGCTATCCTGATAATCTGTCAAATTTACAGCCGGATTTTCTTGAGATGGGCTGTTTTTCGCTTTGATCTTGAAGGGATTCGAGAATCGAGGAAGTGGATGAGTCAATTGAACCAGTCGATAGACTGCGTAAAATGAAAAGTTGAAACAGGAGGACGATGCAGTGAAGAAATTATATTGGGCTAAGGTCAAAGAGAATGCCATGATTCCAAGCAAGCGCCTGGAGGATGCTGGGTATGATCTCTATCCGTGCTTTGAGCAGGACTATCTGGAAATCAAGCCGCTTCATACCGAACTGGTGCCGCTTGGTGTGGCAAGCGCTTTTGATCCTGAATACGTGATGATTTTAAAAGAACGGGGCAGCACGGGTGTTAAAGGGATGTCGATTCGAGCAGGCGTCATGGACTCCGGCTATCGTGGGGAATATTTAGCCCCGATGACCAACGTTAACGACAAGCCATTGCGCATTATTAAAAAAGCCGCGCTCGACCAGCTTTCGGACGAAGAAAAAGAGACGTTTATCGCGTATCCGTATGAAAAAGCCTGCGCCCAGGGGGTGCTGCTTCGCATGCCGCAGATTGAATCGGAAGAACTCTCTTATGAAGAACTATCCCAGATAAAATCGCAGCGAGCGGATGGAAGACTTGGCAGCTCTGGCAAATAAGCAGAGATTTTGCAGTGTGCAGCTGTTCTTATTTCCATTTGTGAGCGATGAGGTCCAGCTTTTTGAAAGTCTTCAGGATTGTAAGCGAATTCGACTGGACCAAAACCGAAAAAGGAAGGGTTTGGTTTGAATTTTGGTGCCTGTTTGTGGTATTCATCAGGTTAGAAAAAGAACTGAAACTGGCCTTGTCAATTTGACCGCCAACCAGGTGTATACCTTCAAGGAAAACACAACCATGGCGGTCTTTTCTGTGGTTGATTGAATGGTTTGAAAAGGCTTTTTCGAATAAATAGACTGGCACTGGAAAAGAAAACCAATGCTGGATGGAGGCGACTTGATGATCGTATTTGGAACCGATTTTGATGATACTTTGTTCTTTCACTCCGGACCTGAGCTGGGCTTGCGGCAAAAAGATATCAAAGCCATTCAACGCTATAAAAAGACCGGCAATCAATTTGGATTGGTCAGCGGCCGGGCAAGATGCATGATCGATGAGATCGAAGAACTGCTCGATGGCAAAGTTCAATTTGACTTTATGATCTTTTCCAATGGAGCCTGCATCTGTGATGCCGATCTCAACATTTTATGGGAGCATTTTCTGCCCGAAGATGTGGTCAGCGATGTCTTTGCGCAAGGCCAGAAAGATCAGATCGGCCTGGTTTTCCATGGCCGTGACTGCCTGTACCAAACCGACCCCAGGATGAACTTTAAAAATGCAAAAAATGTGGCTTCGATTGAAGAATTGGATCCAAGCAAGATTTATTCGATTTCCTTTCATCCGATCAGCCCGGTTGAAAAAGCCTTCTTTCAAGCCAACCAGAAGCGCAAGGACGTTACGGTAGTGGCCAATTCCCAGTTCGCGGATTTCAATGCCAACGGCATTACCAAGGGATCCGCTCTGAACCGTCTGGCACACTTAACAAACCAGACAGGCAATATCAGTGCGGCCATCGGGGACTCCTTTAACGATGAAAGCATGTTAAAGGATGCCGATATTTCGTTTACCTTTGAGGGATCAGATCCAAGCGTCAAAGCAAGCGCCGATTTGGTCACCGATGGCATTGCCGGCGCGGTAGATGTGTTGCTGGATACTGATGCGCTTGCGAAGAACATCAAGAAATAGCGGTATACAAACCATTTCGGATGATTTGCTTGAAAAAGCAATTCAGAAGTTAGCGTTACACAACCGTTTTTTCGTTGAACGTCTTCACTTTGTGAAATTGAAACGAAAGGACGACTTATGAAAGAAAACAAAATGGAATCGATGCCCATCAGACGGCTGGTCCTCAGCATGTCTGTGCCCATTGCGGCATCCATGTTAATTCAAGCGCTGTACAACTTTGTCGACAGCGCTTTTGTTGCGAATTTTTCGCCGTCTGCTTTATTGGCCGTATCGCTTTGCTACCCGATCCAGTCGATCATCGTGGCAGTCGCTTGTGGAACAGCAGCGGGCTTTAATACGGTGCTTTCACGTAGTCTTGGCGCCAAGCAATACGATCAGGCCAATCAGATTATTTTGCATGGCTTGTTTCTCGCCCTTTGCAACTGGATCGTGTTTGCAATTTTAGGCTGGTTCTTTTCTGGCTGGTTTGTCGGCCTCTATACCCAGGATCCGGCGGTCATTGCCCAAGGCCAGACCTATCTGCGCATCTGCACGCTGTTCTCGTTTGGGGTGTTTATTCAGATTACTTATGAGCGGATTTTACAGGCTGCAGCGGATGCGATGGGCAACATGTACATGCAGGGAATTGGAGCGATCTTGAACATTCTGCTCGATCCCATCTTTATTTTCGGGATGTTTGGTCTGCCAGCGATGGGGGTTGCCGGGGCAGCGATTGCAACGGTCATCGGGCAGCTTTGCGCCATGGCGACGGGGATTTTGATTGTCAAAAAGAAAATCAAGATGTTTGAGATTCATCCCAGCCATTTCAAGCTTTCCTGGCCGCTGATTTCCAGGATCTACCAGGTAGGCGTGCCGGCGATTTTGGTGCAGTCGATTATGAGCTTTATGACCCTGTTTATGAATGCGGTTCTGGGCATGTTCTCAGCCCTGGCCATCTCGGCATTTAACGTGGTCAATAAGCTCCAGCAGCTGGTCTACATGATCGTTATGGGGATCACCAACGCCTTGATTCCCATTACAGCTTTTAACTATGGAGCTGGGAAAGTCGACCGCATCATGGAAGGCGTCCGCTTTTCGATTCAGCTGGCGGGCCTTGTGGTGATCATTGGCATGGCTCTATTTGAACTGTTTCCCGAGCAGCTGTTCTCGCTGTTTGGCCATGATGCACAACTCGAGGCCATCGGAATTCCGGCCCTGCGCATTTCTTCCCTGTCTTTGATCTTTGCCAGCACCAGCATGATTTTGTGTTCTGCTTTCCAGGCACTCAACCATGCTCAGGAATCACTTGTGGTGACGCTGTTAAGACAAATGATTCTGCTGCTGCCTTTGGTATGGCTGCTGGCTGATTTGGGCGGCATCGGGGCCTGCTGGTGGGCTTTTTTGATCGCGGAAGTGGTCAGCTGCTTCTATGCACTGTATTGCTGGAAAAAGATCAAAAACCATCTGCAAGCCGGCCAGGCTGTTTAAGATCCATCTCTTTTCAATTTTGAATCCGGCACTGAATCCAATGGGGGTTCAGTGCTTTTTTGCACGATGAAAAAAGGCAGCAACCTAAGAATATCTTCTTCAGTTACTGCCATTGGCAGCCATGCCAGCTGTCAAGTGGACTGCAAGGAAATGGAAACTCCGCTCAAGATGGAAAGAAGTTAGCGTTCAACCGGTTCAAGCCATTCGTTGGAGGGATCAACCCCTGGATTTTCGATGGCCAGATGAGAGAACCAGGAATCATCGGCTGCACCATGCCAATGTTTGACTTCTGCTGGAATTTCGATAATTGTACCTGGCGTCATTTCAACGGGATCTTTCCCCCATTCCTGATACCAGCCGCGGCCGCCAATGCAGATCAAAGTCTGCCCGCCGCCGCTTTTTGCATGGTGGATGTGCCAGTTGTTGCGGCAGCCGGGTTCGAAGGTGACATTGAAAATCGGCAGGTTGCCTTCGCCAACGGGAGCCAGCCAGCTTTTGCCGCTGAAATACTGGTCAAAACCATCGTTCGGCTTGCCGATTGGATAGTCGATGGTTTTGGCGTATTCTTCGAGGGTTTCAGGCTCATTGAAGACAGCTTTGCCACGATTGAACAAAGCCCATGCCATTGGCCAGCCAGCATAGAAACCGCCTTGGGTAACTAAAGCAGCAAACTGGTCTTTGGTTAAGCCGTTGGCTTTGGCAAACTGAATGTGGTGATCCAAAGAAGAATCACTTAAGCCGCGGCCCATGAAGATCGAAAGGACGATCATCGAACGTTCGCGCGGGGTTAAAGCCGCATCATTCCAGACTTCGCCAAATAAAATGTCATCGTTATAGCGGGCAAAGTCAGGCGCAAAATCTTCTAAGGCTTTACGGCCGGCAGTCTGGGTAATTTTTTCGCGTTTCATGTAAACATTCTCCTATTGAAATTTTAATCGAAATTCGTTATTCAAAACGATTCATTTTTGAAAAATTCAAGCTTCTTTGGTCAGCATCGAAGCACAGGACTGTATCTTCAAGACTGCAGGAAGAATTCTGAATTTTAGGCGAGATTGAGCGAATCGATCCAGGCGCGGATCTGCTCCAAGGTTGTAGAAGCAGTCAGCCGCAGACCTGGCTTCCAATCCAGGCCTGGATTGGAAGCTTTCATCTTCTTTTCGCAAGTTTGGAGAGGGGTACCACCTGAAGTGCAGAAAGGAATAACCTGAATGCCTTTGAGATTTAAAGACGCCAGGAAGGTGTCGATGATTTTGGGGCAGGTATACCACCAGACAGGAAAGCCGACGAACAGCGTTTTCACTCCGATAAGATTGGGCAGTTTTTTAAGAGCAACCTTTGCGTTAGGGTCTTTGGATTCAAGCGTTGAGCGGGAATGAGAATCCATCCAGTCTAAATCCTTGAAACTGTATGGAATTTCCGGTTCGATTTCGAAGATCCGGCCGCCAGTGACGGCAGCAATTTTTTTGGCAGCATTCGCGGTCACGCCGCCGGTTGAAAAATAGGAAACGAGTATTGACATTTTTAATGCCTCCTTTGACTAGGCTGATTCATTGGATGGCCTTAGTCTAAAATTGATTCTTGCTTATTTCCAATGCTTATTAAACAAAGTTTTAGATGCTATCAAAGCATAAGAAAGCCAGCCAGAAAAACCGGCTGGCCATCCGTTGAAAGACGGGAACTGTAAAAGCTTGTGATGCACGGAATGCTTGTGATGATGGAATAGAGTCCTCGAAAAAAATGAAAATCCAAATCCCCTGAAACCACAAACACGAAGCTAAGGCAGATCATCCGAATTGATCTTCAGTCATTACAATGACAATCTAGTGTTCGATCTCCCCAATCTGATCCCCAAGAGAGTCAGCAAAAAACTGCAAAAACTTCTCTTGGATCGGTGCTTTCGGGAAGCGTTCTTTCCAGGCAACCAGAATATCGGTTTCCAGCGGCGGCTCTAAAGGAATCCGCCTTAGATCCGGATGCTCATAGGCGGGAGAACCATCAATGGCCACGTTCACGCCCATATCAGCCAGAACCATGGCGGCTCCATTGGATGTCAGGGAACTGTAGCCGACGATATTGAGTTCTGAGCCAGATTTTCCCATCCAATCGAAAACCTTATTTTGGGCACTGTGGCGATAAGGCAGAATGAGCGGCAGATTTTCCAGCTGGACTGGGCTCATGCATTCTTGATTGGCACAGGATGCATCTGCTTTAACGACCGCAATCCATCGCTCCGTATGCTTCCAGTTTCGCCAGGCCAGGCCATGGACATTGGCTGGCCGTAAAAACAAGCCGATGTCGGCAATCCCATTTTCGATCATTTCGCGAGTCTGGTCAGCAGTCCCCGTCACAATCGAAACTTGAACTTTAGGATAGAGCACACGAAACCGCTTAATAATCTGAAGCAGCGGCGAAATACCATCCATCTCGCCGGTTCCAATGGTCAGGATGCCACTGAGTTCGGATTTCAGGGAATTTAATTCTTCGAGGGTCTTGGTTTCCAGCTCCAGCAGTTCACGCGCCCGCCGCGCCAGCATTAGGCCTTCGCTTGTCAGGTGCAGGGAACGCGATTGTCTTTCAAAGAGCTGCACTTGAAGTTCTTCTTCAAGCTGCGCAATCTGACGGGAAAGGGTTGGCTGCGTGATGTGCAGAACCTTGGCTGCCTTATTCATGCTGCCTTCTTCCACGATCGCCAGAAAATAACGGCAGATTCGTAAATCCATAAGTCAACCACCTTTCTAATGCCCCAGAATCGAAAAATCGAAATCTGGAAACATCTTTCTCTATGTTTACTATACATGAAATCTCAGCATGGAAAATGTGAGGTTCTCTCTTTAAACAAGACAAATTTTAGAAAGTGCAAAAACTAGGCTGGTTGTTTATTCGTAAAAGGCAGAGATAGAAAAAATAATCGTATAACTGGTATAAAGTAAACTTTTAAAAGAATCAAACTGTGATGGATGGAAGGAATTCATTCTGTTTAGCTGGAAAGAAAAAAGAGCGGCTGATCAGAGTCTGGAACAGCGGGGAGAGATGAAACAGCAAACATACGGTGTTCATAAAAGTTTCCCAAAATATGAGTAAAAGTTCTGATCAGGATAGGCAGGACGGGATGAAAGGATCGATCTGGATTGCAGGGGACTGATTTCCAAAAAAAAGAAATGGCCTGCCGTCCTTCTTGTCAAAGCGGCAGGCTGTTTGTGTATGATTGGAAAAATAAAAAAACCTGACTTGATTTCAAGTCAGGGAAATTGTCCTGGTTGCGGGAGAAGGATTTGAACCAACGACCTCCGGGTTATGAGCCCGACGAGCTACCAGACTGCTCTATCCCGCGATATGGCGGAGAAGCAGGGATTCGAACCCTGGCGCCGCTTGCACGACCTACCGGTTTTCAAGACCGGACCCTTCAACCACTTGGGTACTTCTCCAAAGTTGGTGGCTAGAGTGAGACTCGAACTCACGACCTTCCGGGTATGAACCGGATGCTCTAGCCAACTAAGCTACCTAGCCAACTTTATAGTTTGCAGTACAAAATAAATTTGTGCGCAAAACGTAATTTCAAAAAAATGGTCGGGATGACAGGATTTGAACCTGCGACCCCTTGCACCCCATGCAAGTGCACTACCAAGCTGTGCTACATCCCGAAATGGCGCGCCATGCAGGAGTCGAACCCACAACCTTCTGATCCGTAGTCAGACGCTCTATCCAATTGAGCTAATGGCGCACTACGCTTAACGCATGGATAATTATAGCAAACCCCCATCAAAAGGCAACTTATTTCTTCCGATCCCTTCGAAGTCTTCAACTCTGGCCATCTTTTTTCTGGGTGCGTCTTTGCCGCCTGGCCTGCTAAAATGAAGAAAAAATGCAGGCAAATTGGATGGCTTTCAGGCAATTGAATGGCGTATTTGGATTTTGTCATGTAAAAGGAAGAGCCAAAGCGGTGAAGGACTGCTGGAATTCATTTGGCCAGAGAGTCACCAAAAACGAAAAGCGGTCATTTTTAGCTGTTGGATGGTCGCAAGACAAAAAAGATGAGAAGGAGAAAAAAGTCTATGTTTCGAGAAATGAGAAGATTCAAACAGAAGCTTTCGGATGAAAAATGCCTGGAACTTTTAAAGACACAGCCGCGCGGAGTTTTATCCATGAATGGCTTAAATGGTTATCCTTATGGTATTCCGATGAATTTTTACTATGAGGATGGTCATTTGTATTTTCATTGCGCCAAGCAAGGCTGCAAACTGGAATCGATCGAGCAGGACAACAAGGTTTCCTTTAATGTGATTGATCAAGGAGTCCAGATTGAAGGGAAAAGAGGACTTGATTTCAATTCGGTTATTGTCTTTGGCAAAATCCGGATCATGGAAGATCGGGCCAAAGCAGAAGAAATGTGCCGGAAATTTGGCCTCAAGTACTTTGACGAAGAACAGATCAATCGGGATATGGAGCGAAGCTTTGGCCGCGTCAATCTGCTGGATCTTGAGATTGAGCATATGAGCGGCAAAACCGTCAATGAATCCTAATTCAAGATCCAATCGATTTGGATGATCTATAGATAGCTTGAGCCAAAACGATCGACTTTCCATTTGAAAGGTCGAGTATCAATCGTGCGCAGCGCCTTCAAAACCGGTATAATAGTTAGTGTCTACTAACCAATACCCAATAGGAGGAACTTCAAAATGAAAAAACTCGTACTGATCCGTCATGGAGAAAGTGAATGGAATAAAGAAAATAAGTTTACAGGCTGGACTGATGTTGACCTTTCCGAAAAAGGCCACCAGGAAGCGATGCAGGCTGGCAAATTGCTCAAAGAAGAAGGCTATAAGTTCGACAAAGCGTACACTTCCTATCTCAAACGAGCCGTTCATACGCTCAATCACGTCCTTGATGAGCTGGATGAAAACTATATTCCGGTTGAAAAGACCTGGAAGCTCAATGAACGCCACTATGGGGCTTTGCAAGGACTCAATAAAGCCGAGACGGCTGCGAAATATGGTGATGAGCAGGTAAAGATCTGGCGCCGCTCGTTCGATGTAACCCCGCCAGCTTTAACGCCTGAAGATCCCAGAGCGCCACGCAATCAGGAACATTATGCCAAAGTCGATCCAAAGGAACTGCCATTAACAGAATCCTTAAAGACAACGATTGACCGCGTTATCCCTTATTATGAAGAATTCATCAAATCAGATATTGAAAACGGTGAACGCGTGGTGATTGCCGCCCATGGCAACTCCCTGCGGGCTCTTGTCAAATACCTGGATAATATGACAGCTGAGGAGATCCTGAATCTGAACATTCCAACCGGTGTGCCGCTTGTTTACGAATTTGATGATGATATGAATGTCCTTCGTCATTACTATCTTGGCGATGCCGATACGATTCAAGCCAAGATGAACGCCGTGGCCAACCAGGGAAAAGCAAAGTAAGCCGAAAAATTGGAAAACGAAGTCTAAACAACAGAGTCAAAATCGAAAAGTGCCGTAGCCTGCGGCGCTTTTTTCTTGAATTTTAAAGAAGCGGGGACTACAGATCTATGAGGCAGCCATCGGTATGGGAAAGATGAGAATAAATAAAAAAGCACAGCTTTCACTGTGCGATAAGATTCAAAGTGGTGGTCTCTGTCGGAATCGAACCAACGACACAAGGATTTTCAGTCCTTTGCTCTACCTACTGAGCTAAGAGACCACATGGTTGCGGGAGAAGGATTTGAACCAACGACCTCCGGGTTATGAGCCCGACGAGCTACCAGACTGCTCTATCCCGCGATGTGCTTAATCATATTAACTGATTCGGTTTCAAAATGCAAGTAGAAATTTTAATTAATTTTTCTATTTACGTTTTGAGCGATCTGGAAGATCTCTGAATCAGCCGGCGACTGGTGCGCTTAGTTATAATAACAGAACTTTCTAAAAAGGAAAGTCTGAATAACAAGAAATTTCAAAATACCAAAATAGACAGATAATGCGGAAATAAAATGGGATTCAAGAGAGAGATCAAGTCTGAAAAGCGCTTAGGATTCGAGACCTCTGCTGGAAAATCGCCTTACAGATGGATGTTAATTTGCGTTGTTTGCTGTAACATTCTTCTGGCCGTTATAACCGAAGACAAAATAAGTCAGCCAGAGAATCAAAAGCGGGGAGCGGCTGTCAGGAGGAATGTGTTTTTAACTGATTCCCAAAATGAAACAAATGGTTATATATGTCGTCATAGTCGTGATAGAGCAATGATGAAAGACAAATTCACTTTCAACAAAAGAAGGTGACGTCCTAATCGCACTTAGCGATCTAGCTAAGAAACATTACCACTCAGGTGA
>JADGIS010000030.1 GCA_015233825.1 Erysipelotrichaceae bacterium RD49 | reverse complement strand
AGGGTTGGGCTGTCCGCCCATTAAAGCGGTACGCGAGCTGGGTTCAGAACGTCGTGAGACAGTTCGGTCCCTATCTGTTGTGGGCGCAGGAGATCTGAGGGGAGCTGTCCTCAGTACGAGAGGACCGGGATGGACCTGCCAATGGTGCATCGGTTGTCACGCCAGTGGCACAGCCGGGCAGCCAAGCAGGGAATGGATAAGCGCTGAAAGCATCTAAGTGCGAAGCCATCCCCAAGATAAGATCTGCGGTAGATAAGACCCCTTGAAGACTACAAGGAAATAGGCTGGGTATGGAAGTTTCGCGAGAAATGAAGTTGGCCAGTACTAATCGGTCGAAAGCTTAATCTAAGATAACGAGAGGGAAGAGAAGCAAGACTGCTTCTTCTTCCAATAAGAATGAAATGAAACGATGACGAAAGTCATCCAGTAACTGTAACCACAGTTATGTCGAAGCTGGTGTTTGTTTTTGAAAGATCCATGAGATAGAATAGATGAGCAGTAACAACTGCTGATCAAGACTGCAATTACCAAGCGTAAGCAGTCCTCAACATAGCAAACATAAGCTATGCGCTGAAGTATGGTGGCGACAGCCAATGGGTCACACCCGTTCCCATCTCGAACACGGAAGTTAAGCCATTGAACGCCGACGATAGTGTCAAAGCGAAAATAGGAAGCTGCCAGACGAAAGAAATCCCTGAAGGATAAAGGAGAAATCCAGTATTCTTCAGGGATTTTTTGCGTTGCTTATTCAATGATTACAAATACATAGATGTTTCATCTCTAGCTTATTCATAGATTTTTCGGTCTTGAGTTTGGGACTGTATGTGGAGGGCAAAGAAAATCTTGAAAGCGCTATTGACGCTTTTTGGGATTCTGGTATACTTCTAGTTGTCTAAAGGACATGTTACTGGTCATGCAGGCAGGATCGTTTAGGAACACTTCTCAATTTATATTTTGATTTGAGTTGATGTTTTTAATTGATCCTGCCTTTTTTGTCGCTTTACCGGCCGGAGTCAGACAAAAAGTCAGCCTGCTCGTTTCTTAAAAACGAGAACTAATTCCCCTGGGGAACAGAAAGGATAACTTATGGCAAAAAATTATCAAGAACTTGCTCACGAGGTTGTCAAAGGCGTTGGAGGTTCTGAAAACGTTGCACAGCTTGAGCATTGTACAACACGACTTCGTTTTACTCTGATTGATCCGGCAAAAGCGGATCGCGAAAGTTTGAAGAAGATCAAAGGTGTCATGGGTGTCGTTGGAAGCGGCATTCAGTGCCAGGTGGTCATTGGAAATGATGTCAATGAAGCGTTTGATGCGATTAACCAAAACTATACATTTGGCCAGAGCGAGACGAAAGGAGCTTCTTCTAAAAATAGCGGCGGCTTTGGCGCGATGGCACTGGACTTTATGGTTGGTGTTTTCCAGCCATTGGTTCCTGCGATTGCTGGATCCGGGATTTTAAAGGCTTTTCTGTCTTTATTTTCCATGCTTGGCTGGATGGCTTCAGACAGCTCGCTCTATATCGTATTAATGCAGGCAGCGGATGCAGCCTTGTATTTCTTGCCCGTTATGGTGGCTGTCAACATGGCTACGAAACTCAAAGTCAATCGTCTTGTGGCAGTTGCTGCGGTTGGTGCAACTTTACTTCCCAATATGTCGGCAGCTATTGCCGAGGGTCTGAATTTGTTTGGAATTCAAATCCAGACCGTTCAGTATTCGTATCAGGTGTTCCCTGCGATTCTTTCGGTTGCTTTGCTGTATTTCGTTGAGAAATATACAACCAAATGGACGCCAAAACCAATTCGCGTTTTCTTTGTGCCGATGATCTGCCTCATTATCGTTGTTCCGGTAACGTTAATGATTTTAGGTCCCCTGGGTCTGAATATTGGCTCCCTGCTGACCACTGCGATTTTATTCTTGTATGAAAAGCTTGGCTGGCTGGCTGTTGGCCTCCTGGCTGCTGTGCTTCCTTTCATGATTGCGATGGGCATGCATAAAGCTTTGGTTCCTTATGCGGTTGGATCCATTGCAGAAATGGGTGAAGAACTTCTCTATCTGCCCGCCAGCCTGGCTCATAATATTTCTGAAAGTGGTGCTTGCTTTGGGGTAGCTTTAAAGACAAAGGATAGTGATCTGCGTCAGGCTGCAATTTCCTCTGGTGTTTCGGCTTTGTTTGGGGTTACGGAACCCGCCCTCTATTCGGTGACGCTTCAACACAAACAAGTGATGTATGGCGTTGTATTGGGGAGCTTGGTTGGTGGTCTTTGCCTGGGACTAACGGCGGTCAAAGGGTTTGTGGCAATGGGACCGGGTCTTGCTGGAATGGCGATGTTCATTGATCCCAACAATTCCATGAATATTGTCTGGGCTTTCGTCGGTTTTGGTGTTTCGCTGGCTGTTTCTTTCGGCGGAACTCTGATTGTTTACAAAGATAACACGGTGCTGAATGCTGAAGATGCGGCAGCGATTGAACAGGAAACCCCCGCTGCTTCTTTAAAAGAAGCATTTGCTGCAACAGATGTATATGCCCCTGTTAATGGAAAGTGTGTTCCATTGAGTGCTGTTCATGATGAAGTATTTGCTTCCGGGATTATGGGAAAAGGCGCGGCTTTTATTTGGGAAGGGGATACTGTGACTTCTCCTGTTAATGGCAAAGTCGTTATGGTGGCTCGAACCAAACATGCTGTCGGTTTCCAGGCTGATTCAGGTCAGGAAGTTTTAATCCACGTCGGTATGGATACTGTGAATCTGGATGGAAAAGGATTTACCGTACTCAAAAAGGCAGGAGAATCCGTCAAAGTAGGGGAACCGGTGCTGAAAGTGGATCGCCAGTTTATGCAGGCCAACAATATCGACCTGACAACCCCAATGGTCATTACCAATGCAGGGGAAACCAACGTGGAATGCCTGACAGACGAGCGCGAAGTCGAAGCGGGTGAAGATGTTGTTTTGGTTTGTGCCTGAGGCTTGTTTTTGAATATCGTAAACAAAGCGGTCTAAACAATAAGACATGAAGAAAAAGCAACACAGTCTCAATTCCGAAATCGAAATTTTCAATCCTGGGGCTGCTTTGATTGAACAAATCTGAGAGAGCAGATTCAAATTGAAAAGAGTAAACAGTCAACGAGATAGAAACAAGATGAAGAAAGAAGGTAAAAACGTATGCCATTTCCAAACAATTTCCTCTGGGGAGGCGCCTTGGCCGCAAACCAGGTTGAAGGGGCCTGGAATGAAGGGGGCAAAGGACCCTCGGTCGCGGATGTTGCCACGTACAAACCCAATGTTGATGTTAAAGATTACAAAAAGAATGTCCATATTTCTCTTGATGAGATTCAAAAAGCGCTGGCGGATTCAGATGATACGTACTATCCCAAGCGGCGCGGGATTGACTTTTATCACCACTACAAAGAAGATTTGAAATTGTTTGCGGAACTCGGCTTTAAAGTTCTTCGGGTTTCTATTGCCTGGACCAGGTTGTTTCCAACCGGTGAAGAATTGGAACCGAATCCCGAAGGTGTGGAATTCTATCGCAGCCTGTTTCAGGAAATGAAAAAGCTGGGGATTGAGCCGCTGGTGACTTTGCACCACTATGAACCTCCTTTGCATCTGGCTTTGCAATACAATGGCTGGACAAGCCGGAGGGTGATTGATGACTTTATACGCTTTGCGAAAGTCTGCTTTGAAGAATATTCTCCCTATGTCCGCTATTGGCTCAATTTCAATGAAGTGGATTCTATTATCCGCCATCCCTATACGACAGCTGGAATTATTCCGGAACTTTGCAATGGGAATGAGCTGCAGTGCTGCTACCAGGCTTTGCATCACCAGTTTGTTGCAGCTGCCAAAGCAGCTATCCTGCTTAAGGAGATTCGTCCTGATGCCTTAATGGGGTGCATGGTGACCAAACTGATGACCTATCCAAGAACCTGTGCGCCTGAAGATGTAGCGGCTACGCAGAAGAAGAATTTGGATAATATGTTCTATTCGGATGTCATGGTGTTTGGCGAATACCCAAGACTGAAGTGGAAAGAATTAGAAGCTATGGGAATTGAAATTGCCATTGAAGAAGGCGATTTAGAACTTTTAGAAAAGGGTGTTGTTGATTTTGTCTCCTTCAGCTACTACATGTCCATGACGGAATCGGTAGATCCGAATGCCGAACGGACTCCAGGGAATACGGTGCTTGGGGTTAAAAACCCTTACCTTCCTTCATCGGAGTGGGGATGGCAGGTCGATCCAATTGGATTGCGCATTTCCTTGATTGAACTGTATGACCGGTATCGTAAACCTTTATTTATCGTTGAAAACGGAATCGGATCCAAAGATATCCTGGAGGAAGATGGATCTATTCATGATCCGTACCGGATTGAATACTTCCGCCGCCATTTCCAGGAAATGGAAAAAGCCATTGACGAAGGGGTAGAGCTGATGGGCTATACCAGCTGGGCGCCGATCGACTTGATTTCAGCTTCGACCAACCAGATGTCCAAGCGCTATGGCTTCATCTATGTCGACCAGGATGATCTCGGCCAAGGAAGCTTGAAGCGTTACAAAAAAGACAGCTTTAAGTGGTATCAAAAAGTCATTGCCACCAATGGCGCAGATATGGAATAGGAGGAATCAGCTATGCCCCGTATTGTTAAAGTTTTAAATTCCAGCGTCGTGCTGGTCGAAGACGATCAGTACGGGGAATCCATTATCCTGCAAAAGGGAATTGGCTATGGAAAAAAGCCTGGACAAATTGTGATTCCTGATGAAGAAGGCCGCATTTTTACCCCCAAGCGCAAAGAGGAATTGTCACAGTTGAGTGAACTGATGCAGGATATTGATCCATCCTTTCTGGAAGCAGCTGGATTGATTTCGGACTACGCGCAAGCTATTCTCGGTCAGGAACTGGATCCTAAGATTTTTCTGGCGCTGACCGATCATCTCTATTTTGCATGGCAGCGTAAAAAGGAGAATCTTCCTCTGGTCAACCGCATGTATTGGGAAATTCGCTCGTTTTATCCGCGGGAATTTAAAATCGGCCAGTACGGGCTGCGGGTGGTGAAGTCTGTCTGCGGAATTGATTTAGGGGAAGAGGAAGCTGCCAATATTGCTTTTCATGTCCTTAATGCCTCTGTTAGAAAATCAGACTCTCGCTACGATGCTGGTCAGGCAACGCGATTGATTAAAGGGATTTTACACATTGTTGAACTGAGTCTGACAGACATGCCAGATGAGCAGTCCTTGCATTACTCGCGGTTTATGACCCATATTCAGTTCTTTATCCAAAGACTGGTGGGCGGAGCGCTGATTGATGATGCTGAAAGCGGGATGTATCAAGATCTGAACAGCCGCTATCCCCGATCGATGGCTATTGCCTGTAAAGTCCGTGATTTTCTTGAGCAGCAGACCCATATAGCTATACCAGATGAAGAAACGGCGTATTTAGCGATTCATATCCACCGCCTGATGACAAAAAAACGATAATTTAAATGCAAGTGTGCAAGTGTCAGCTGAAGCCTGCCTGCTTTCAAACGTTCCCCCACGAGTAATACTCGCAAAGGAACGTTTTTTTATGAACGATTCGATGGATTTGAAATGGAAAGACTATAAAGGCTATAGGGATGAGGTTGAGCAGCTGGAGAAAAATGATAGGAGCGTGGAGGAATGTTGTGAAGGACAGAGGTCCTGTAATGCACGGGTAGAAAGGTTTGGAGAACAGAAAGCCCCGAACCGGATTCTGCCTTATTCTAAAGAACTTGCTTACTCTTTATGCGTTGACTATTGAGTGACATCCCAAGCTCAAGGAACATTATCCAGAAGGCAGAATCTTAGCCAGCTTGAAGTGGAAAAAGCTAGCTTCTCACTTCAAGACCAGCTCCTATAAGCCTTCCAATCTATACTGGAGCCATCCAAAGATTCCAGCTTCTGAATCTTAAGCTTGAATGCAGAGCAGCAAGGAGACTGTAAATTTCAATACTCTGGAAAAGTCCAGGTTCGTTTATTCAGCCCAAAAATCTGGGAGATTCAGCAAGTTTTCATCGGGCACTAACATCTGCATTTTTCAAAGCAGATACCTATAATTTGAATCTGATAAGCTTCCAAGAAGGCTTACATAATCAAAGAAAAAGACTGATGGAGAAAGGGATAAGAAAAAAGATGAGCATGGTCATGATTTTGTTCCAGCAAATCTGCACGATGTTTTTGCTGATGGCTGTTGGTTTTATATTGTTTCGGACAGGGAAAATTACGGAGGCAGGATCAAAACAGATGTCATTTCTGGTCCTGTATCTTTCCACTCCGATGCTGATTCTGGAATCAATGCTGACTCCTTTTGACAAACAGCGGCTGGTGGATGGGGTGTGGGTACTGCTTCTGTACAGCCTGATTACAGTCTTGTCGATACTGGTGGCCCGCTTATTCTGTCAGAAAAATAAACTCGCCCAGTTTGGGATTGTGTATTCCAATGTCGGCTTTATGGGAATTCCGCTTGTTCGAAGCCTGCTTGGAAGTGAAGCGGTTTTCTACATCTCGCTGGTGAACGTAGTGACTACGGTGTTTTGCTGGACTTATGGTCTGTACCTGATGACTGGAAGCTGGAAAAATATTTCGCTTCGTCAGATTATATTGAATCCCTGCCTTCTTGCTGTCGCGGCAGGGCTGCTCGGATTTATCTGGGGAGTCCGTTTTCCACAGCCGGTTAGCCAGGCGATTTCCGCTTTGGGAAATCTGAATACCGGATTGGCGATGATTTTGCTTGGAATTTATATCTGCCAAACCAAGGTAGGAACGTTGCTGACTCAGAAAAACGTCTGGATCGTTTGCCTGTCCAGACTGCTGGTTATTCCGATGCTAGGGGCTGCTTTATTGCGTTTCTGCCCAATTTCCAATACGCTGCGGCTCGTGCTGTTGATTGGTGCCTGTACTCCTTCTGCGGGTCTGCTCCCGATGCTGGCCCAGCAGTTTGATCAAGATTATGAATTTGGCTCAGGTGTGGTTGGCATCACAACTGTGCTCTCTTTAATGACGATGCCATTCTGTTTGTCTTTAAGCGGGTTTCTAGTCTGACAGTCTTGAAGACCAGACACAGATAGTCGTTCTCGATGAAAAAACGGCCTGTTTGCCGCTTTATCTTAACCGCTTGATGGCTAAGAAACGATAAGAAAGCTGAATTCAAGACAGCTCCAATAGCTGGTTAAAATGAAAAGCCTGAAGAATAAAGGAAAAATCCAATATTCTTCAGGCTTTTGCCGGACTTGGTTAAAAATGGGCTTGAAAGGTGGATCTTGTTTTTGAGGAAGTAAGATTCCAGCCAAAGTCAATCAGGCTTTTTCTTTGGCTTCCAGAATCTTGCCATAGTCGCGCAAAGCGACGATCGCATTGACAGCCTGCTCGGCCGTTGGATAGGCGGGAATTCCTGCATCACGCAGTTTGAGGATGATGTCATGGCATTCCTTGCCGCCCTGGCATTCCATGACAACTGGCTTATTGGAGCCTTTGTTTTTGTTCCAGACTTCAATCACCTGGTCAGCGACTTCATTGACATCGGTAACTGCGGTTGGGCAGATCGAAACATAGACACAGTCTACATTCGGATCACGAAGGGCCTGGGAAACGGCTCCACGATATTGAATTGGAGTGGCTGTTCCAGAGATATCCACGGGGTTGAGCGGTGAGCCAAACATTGGCATATAGTTGCGGATTTTACCAAATAAGAGCGGCGAAATTTCCTTGAGCTCTTTTAAAGGCAGGCCGCGCCGCTCAAAGTGGTCGCAGGAAAGCAAGCCGCTTCCGCCGCCATTGGTGATCATGACGATATGATCCCCACGCAGCGGCGGCATTAAGCCTAAAGCCAGGGCGTCATCCAAGAATTCCTGCCAGGTAGTGGCCCGAATGACACCTGCTTTGTCAAAGACGGACTGGTAGTAGTCATCCGATTCTGGATTCTCTGAGGCGGTATGGGCAAAGGCGGCTTTATGGCCGATCTTCGAGCCACCGACTTTAATGACTACGATTGGTTTACTGGACTCTTGCGCTGCCTTGATAAAGGCTTCCGGGGAATCCAGACCTTCGATATACACAGCGACTGAGCCGGTATTTGGATCCTGGTCGGCATATTTGATGAATTCCGCAAAGTCGACATCGGCTTTATTGCCAAGACCTACAAAAAACGACATCCCCAAATGGTCTTCCTGGCTGGTTCCAAGTGCGGCCAGCAGGTTGGCACCGGATTGGGAGATCATGGCTACGGGTCCGGGAACCGGCAGATATGGAATAAAGCCGCAGTTAAAGTGGAAGTAAGGAGATCCCATACCGACTAAGTTAGGCCCGATCAAGGGCAGTTCGTTGTCGCGGCAGTATTGGGTGAGTTCGTTTTGCAGTTCCTCACGACCGATCTCCTTGAAGGCAGAAGTGGAGATGACCGCGATTTTAACGTCTTTTTCGACGCAGTCTTTCAAGACGGATTTGACGACGTGAGCTGGAACCGCGACAAAAGCCAGGTCCACCTCATCGGGAATATCTTTCACGGTAGGATAGGCCGGCAGCCCCTGGACTTCCTTGGCACGGGGATTGACGGGATAAATCCGGCCATCATAGCCCCACTTGCGCAGGCCTTCGATGACCTTGAACCCAACTTTGCCATCTAAGCGGCTGCTGCCAACGACCGCAATGCTTTTGGGATTGAGCGCGTAGGGAAGTTTTTCAACGACATAATCGCGGGCTTCAGTGATCAACATGGCTATTTGTCCTCCTTGACTTCACAAAGGCTGCAGGCATTTTTGCGATCCATCCGGTTTTGGAGCATATCATCGGTAAAGACGCAAAGCTCCCAATTGTCGACATCATCATCAAGCCGGGCTGTCCAGCGCCGGAATTGTCTTGGGCTGTTGGCTTCCAGGATCTCTTCAATTTCCGGATAAGCCTCCATCGTCTTGCGCAGTTTGTCAGTGTCGGTCAGTTCTTCATACGCCATGAAAATGGCATCGTGATAGGAATCGGTAAACTCAAAGACGTTATTGAAATCTGGATTGGCTGCCAGTTCATCAATGATCTGGCTCTTGCGATAGCTGGGCGTGTTTTGGAACATCCGGATCAGGAAGCAGTGGTTGTTGAGGCCAAGCTTCATGAAGTTCAGATACAGCATGTTAATCAAGAAGCGGCTTTCATCCATAACGTGAGTGAAATCCTCCCGCATCTTGGCGCCATCTAAACCAGAGAGTTCCTGCAAAACGTCGTAGTTAAACAGGTCAGCCGACAGTTCGGTGTTGTTGAGCACTTCGAGAATTTCCAGGTCTTTTTCATCGATCTTGTCGGTAGATTCAAAGAGTTTCTTTTTCGCTTCATCAGAGAAGGCAAATTCCCTGAACCGGTAGGGGGTATCGGCCTGGTTGACGCTGCTTTCGCGCAGGTCGCGGCGGACCGGGCATAAGTGAACGTATTCGACATACGGATTTTGCTTGATCGGATCAATAATGGCTTCCAACAAGTTGTCTAAAACGCGCATATGATTGCCGCAATAAAAATCAAAGTCGCCGCCATCGCAGGCATAGCCGGTGCAGATTTCGTTGTTGTTCTGGATCCAGTCGGTCAGTTTCTGCTTTTCTTCGGGCGGACAGCCATCTTTCATCTTGACCACCCAATACCACAGACCAAATCCGTAGACTGCAACGGCGGAGTTTTTGACCAGCATGTAGATCCGGTCATCGTACATCCTTTGCAGGCGCGCTTTGACCTCTTCTTCGCTCAAGCCGGTTTTTTCGGCAGCGAGTTTTAAATTGAAGACGTCGGGTCTTGTCTGGTAGAAGCTTTTCGCCACGTTAAAGGCAGCAACGCGTGCATCATCGGGTCCCACGATGCCCGGCTCCAAAAAGCCTAAGCCACGGGGAGCAAAATAATAATCATCCATCCATTCTTGTTTCTCTTCTGTATTGAGAAGATACGATTTGCCAGGTTTTGGCATATTTTTTCACCTCTTATCCTTTCGAAAAGGGAACTTTCTTTCAGTATAATCCTGTTTGAAAGGGCTAACATGAGAAAATTCCATATTTTGTTCATTGAAAGAGCATAATAATTGACTGGAATTAAAACTAATTCTGAAGCCAGACTGCTCTCTGTCTTCAAACCGGCCTGCCAAGCAGGGAATATAGCGAACTGGCCAAAAGAAAACGGCGCCTCTTGGCGCCGCAGCGGGACAGGATGTCTTGTTGTCTTATTCTTCCAGCCAGGTGATCTTTCCTGCTTCAAGCTTGGCAATAGGAGCCAGTGAATAGAGGGGATATCCTTTGGCCAGAATATAGGAGCGGCCGGATTGAAAGGCTTTTTCAATGCAAAATCCGCAGCCAACCAGGGTGGCCCCCGTTTGGCTGATGAGATCTTCAATGCCTTTAAAAGCCTGGCCATTGGCTAAAAAGTCATCAATAAATAGAATTCGATCCTCGCTGGTCATGGATGGACGTTCCATGCACATGGTATAGGTTTTCTGCTTAGTAAAGGAGAAAACCTCAGTGCTGATCGGGTCGTTCATGGTGGAAGGCTTGGCTTTTTTGCAGTAGATCAGGGGGACACCGAGTTCAAAAGCGGTCATCAATGCCGGTGCGATCCCGCCGGATTCAATGGTCAGGACTTTGGTCGGATGCTGGTCCTTGAATTGATCGGCAAAGGCTTTGCCAATGGCGGCCATGAGTTGTGGATCGACGGCATGGTTTAAAAAGCTGTTAACCTTTAAAATATGTCCAGACAGGACTGTCCCGTCTTGCTCGATGCGTTCTTGAAGAAAGTTCATATCATTCCTTTCATAATACCGGATCACCATACCGGAATATCGGGCTGGTTGATGCCTGCTGCAGAGTATCTGGTTCTTTCACTTTATGATTAGGATTGAAGGGGATCCTGGCAGGATTGAAAGCTTCATGACAAGCAGGAGCATCAAACTGGTTTTCAATGCGGCCAAAATGGAATGAAGTGGTTTTGACTTTTCCAGCCGGTTCACGAAAGCTTTTTACAGGGCAGGGCCAATCAAGAAGTTCAAACCAGCGCAACAGCCGAAACGAGGAAATCAAGATGAATGAACAGATTCAAGAAAAACCGAGTTCAGAAACAATTCCCAAATCCAGGGAAGCATTGGAAAAATTAGCAGAAAACATCAATATACTGGGCGATTTTTGTGCCAAGCGCGATGTTTCCAGTTTGAGTCCGCAAGCCTTGCTGGAAAAAGCGGGGCAAACTCAGCTTGACGTTTTTGTTTTATTTGGCGGCAGCATTCTGGCGGGCGTGGATAGATTAGCCAAAGCCATCACCAGCAAGATCGCTAAAACGACCATCATCGTTGGCGGAGCAGGCCATACCACCGACACGCTTCGCCATCAAGTAGCTGATCTTTTTCAGGATCCCGATTTAAGCTTTGAAAAGCTGAAAGACAAAAGTGAAGCGGAAATCTTCCAGTTGTGCCTGCAAAAACGCCATGGCCTGCAGGCCGATTTTCTGGAATGCCGTTCCACCAACTGCGGCAACAATATCACCTTTTTGCTGGATCTGATCCAGGAAAAGAACATCCCCTGCACATCCATTTTGCTTTGCCAGGATGGAACGATGCAGCACCGTATGGAAGCGACGCTTCGCAAATTTGCTCCTGCTTTAACGATTTATAATTATGCTGCTTACCAGGTGAAAGTCCGCCCCAGCCAGGATCTTTCAGACCCTGCAAATCTGGCCTCGGTCCTGGAATATGAATCCGAACCAGAAGGCATGTGGTCCATTGAACGCTATGTCGAACTGCTGTTGGGCGAGGTCAGCCGGCTTTGTGATGACAAGCAGGGGTATGGCCCCAAGGGAGCAGGCTATATTGCCCATGTCGACATCCCCAGGCAAGTCAAACAGGCCTTTGAGATGGTGAAGCGTGTAAATCTTTCTCCTGTCCGCCTTGCGCAAAGCCGGTTTAAAGACCCGGCTGCCTCAGTGAAACAGATCCATGATGGTCTTTAATCTCTCTTCTTCTTGCGTTCCATTTTGATCTTGTCATCGCTTCACGTCCTCTTTCATTTGCCAAAATGAAAGAGACTGAAAGCGAAAACAAAACGCTGTCCTGGCTGAATCCAATCGATTCAAGCTGCGGGCAGCGTTTACTTCTTTCTGTCTTCAAAATGAAAAGCTCATGGTTTAAGGGTGGCTGAAGCATTTAAGACTTCCTTTTCGTGATTGAGCAAAGCAATCTTGGTATAGATCCCCTGACCGCCGGAATAGTTGCCAAGCCCGCTGGCCGCCACCACCCGATGGCAAGGCACCGCAAGCAAAAAGCGGTTGAGATGCATGGCATGGCCCACCGCTCTGGCTGCGCCGGGTCTGCCGGCGAGATTGGCAATTTCGCCATAGGAGCATGTCTTGCCAAAGGGAATTTCCTGGACAGTTTTCCAGATCTTTTTTTGCAGGTCGGTGCCGGCCAAATCCAAAGGCAGATCAAAGATTGTCCGTTTACCGGCAAAATACTCCAGAACCTGGTTTTTGGCCTGGTTTAAAAGCGGAATTTGAGAGGATTGATCGGAAAGGGGCTCTTTTAAAACCGTGATTTCGGTAATCCTTTCACCATTTGGATCACAGCTGATGGCGATCGTACCGATCACCGTTTTAAAGCGGATAGTCGTGATGTTCGCCATATTTTTCCCCTTGCTGGCTTTGCAGCTTGTTGCGGTATTCGGATGGCGTTGTGCCATACAGTTTTTTGAAGGTTTTTAAAAAGCTGGTGTAGTCGGAAAAGCCGCTGGAAATCGAGGCATCCAGAATCGGCTGGCCTTCCATAATTGCGCGCTTAAAGGCAAGCATGCGCAGATTGGTGAGATAGCCATGAACACTTTCCATCGTATAGGCCTTAAAGGAACGGGCTAAGTGTTCGCGGGAGACAAAGCAGTATTCGGCTAAAGTTGTGGCATTGAGCTGCGGGTCTTCATAGTGGGTATGAAGATAATCGGCTGCTTTGGCCACCAGTAAACTGGTTCCCGAAGGGGCAACGATATCTTTTTGGTTGACGGACTGCTCCATCAATAAAGCAAGTTCGACCAGCTGGCAAGTCCACACCCGCTCTTGAACGGGGTCGGGCAGGCTTGCAGCATGAATCATCCGCCGAAACAAGCCGGTTAAATCCCAGGCAAGAACCGCTTGGGCATTGAGAATCAGGATATCCTGACTCCATTCTGGGGTGGCCAGCTTGCAGGCGTCTAAAGCCTGTTTCCAAAACCCGGCTTCAACCTGAACGATCAATCGTTCTGAGTAATCCATGGAGACATTAAAACGGGCAGAGTGATAAATTCCAGCTGGAATTAACATGACTTCACCAACTTGCAGCGTATAAATTTTGCCGTTGGCGCTATAGGAAACGGAACTGCCGGCCAAAGGCGCAATCAGTTCATAGTAAGGGTGATTGTGAACAACGGAGCGAACGTTTGATTTGTTTTTGTATTTGTTGATCCGCACCTTCGTATTGGCTAACGGATGACTGGCTTCCTCGGGAGTAAGCAGTGAGTCTTGAATGAGTTCAATCTTGGCAGTCGGCACAGAACGCATGGGAAATCCCTCCTTTCTGAGCGATTTGTAGCGGAACATCGATTAGATATAAAAAATATATAACGCTTCCGATTCATTTTTCAAAAAACATCAGCAGGAAAAAAGGTTTTCCTGAATTTATGGGTTTCAAATCGAAAAATTGGTCTAAAAACCCATGGACAGGCCTCAAAATGGGGCGGGAAATACAAAAGTTAATACCCTTCAAGCAAAGAATCAAGCGTTTTATAATCCAGACTTATAAAAAACATCCCTGCAAGGCTCGATAGAATTCGAGATACGAAATCTGCTTGTTGGATTATGCGTGTTTTCAATAAGGAATCGTCGGCTTGTTTCTTTGTTGTGCAGGTTGGTTTTGGTCTTTTGGATCGGAAAATCCAATTCTGCCCGGATTTTAAAACAACTCAATTTTAAGCATCAGTTTGTTATTGGCTTGAATTGGACACACGATATTGGTGCTGATCACCCCTCAATTTTGTCTGCCTCCTTTTTAGGGCTTGGCAGGCTTTTTTGGCTTCTGGGATGAAAGAGAGGCCAATCATTTTGTGAACAAATGGGCAAAGGAAACAAATTGACAGGTGATCGAAGAAAAAAGGCTGCCCCAATTTAAAGAATGAAAAAGGATAAAACAATCCATTTATAACTTCTTATAGATAAAGAGCAAATACGGATCGAATTGAAAGAGTCAACGAATAAACAAGCCGAAAGGAGATCGGAAGGAAGACGGTTCACTCTTCAATCACATCACAATTTGCAAGAAACACAACACAAAAGCGTGGGTGGGAAAGAAAAGGCTTTGTTAAGATCAGGATGTCGCTGAAAGCGTTAACCCGCTTTTCAAAATTGTACGTACCCCTGCCTGACCAGCAGAAAACAAGAAACACAAACGGCGCCCAAGCGCCAGATTCAAGAAAGTTTGACCGCCAGATTGTAAGGGTCTGGCAAAGAGTTGGAAGAAAGGAATTTATATGAAAGTCTGCACCACGCTGAAGGAAATTCAAGCGCAGGGAAATTATTTTTCCCTGCAGACCAATGCCGTTGAAATCCGGATCTGGTTTTTAACGGATGATATCGTGCGCATTCGCGCCGGCTTTGACGGCGATTGGGATGAAGCTTCCTATTCGCTTGTCACAACCGCCTGGCCAAGCCGCACGGACGAATTGTTCAAAGATATCCGCAAGCACATCGAAACTGCCCCTGCCACCTTGGTGGACGGCCCGAAAGAAGCCGTCATTCAAGGCCGCCGCTTAAAAGTCGTGATCCAAAAATCCCCCTTCACCATTTCGGTTTATGACCAGAATGGTGAACTGCTCCATGCCGATATTCCGGATCTGGCCTATCGCATGGATCGCAACAACCGCCGCATGCATGCCAGCCAGATTGAAGCTGAAGATTTCTTTTATGGTTTTGGCGAAAAGTCAGGCGAGATCAACAAGGCGCAGAAATTCATGAACATGGCGCCTGGTGATGCCATGGGCTATGACCCCAAAGAAACGGATTCTTTGTACAAGCACATTCCGTTTTACATCCGCTTAAACAAGGACACCGGGCACGCAGTCGGCTACTTCTATCACAATACGGCCGAATGCGACTTCAATATGGGCCGTGAAAAGCGCAATTACTGGCACCGCTATTCGACTTACCGCACGGATGCCGGCGATATCGATCTGTTCTTGATCGCCGGGCCCAAGATCAGTGAAGTCATTGAGCGCTACACCGACTTAACTGGAAAATCCGTCATGCTGCCAAAAGCAGCGCTGGGCTATCTTGGCAGTTCGATGTACTACCCGGAACTGCCGGAAAACTGTGATGAGGCGATTTTGGACTTTATCGAAACGACCCACGAAGAAAAGATTCCAGTCGACGGCTTCCAGTTATCCTCCGGCTATTGCGCAGTGGATACCTCCGAAGGCATCAAGCGCTGCTCCTTTACCTGGAACCATAAGCGGTTTAAAGATCCCAAAGACTGGTTTGAACAAATGTACGACCATGGCGTTGTCGTATCGCCCAACATCAAGCCGGGCATGCTGCTGGTGCATCCGCTGCTCGAACAGATGAAAGAACAGGACCTGTTCTTGAAAGCCTCCGAAGACAACGAAGGAGTCGATGGCTATGCAGTCGGCACCTGGTGGGGTGGACCTGGTTTGTTTGTGGACTACACCAAGCCGGAAAACCGCAAAATCTGGAAACAGTACATCAAGGATGCCCTGCTCGCCTATGGCTGCCGCTCGATCTGGAATGATAACTGTGAATATGACAGTTTGGTTGATAAAGATGCCAAGGCATTCTTTGAAGGCAAAGGGGAGCGCATCGGCAATATCAAGCCGGTGATGTCCAACCTGATGTGCCAGTTATCCAATGAAGCCATCGAAGAATACGATCCAAACTGCCGTCCATTCAGTGTCTGCCGTTCAGGCCATGCCGGCATTCAGCGCTACGCCCAGGTTTGGGCTGGCGACAACCTGACTTGCTGGGACGCCTTGAAATACAACATTGCCACCATTCTGGGCATGGGATTAAGCGGCGTAGCCAACCAGGGCTGCGATATCGGCGGCTTCTATGGCATTGCACCGGAATCGGAATTGTTCGTGCGCTGGGTGCAGAATGGAATCTTCCAGCCTCGCTTCTCGATTCATTCCACCAATACCGACAACACGGTTACGGAACCTTGGATGTATTCCGACCAGAAAGAAAACATCCGCAATGCGATCAATCTGCGCTATACATTATCGCCAACCCTGTATTCGCTGATGTACCAAGCCACGCAGACAGGCCTGCCTATCCTGCAGCCGACGTTCATGGTCTTCCAAAACGATGTCAATACTTACAACGAAGGGGTGGACTTCTTGTTTGGCGATCATCTGCTGGTGGCCAACGTCGTGGAAAAAGGCCAGAAAGTCCGTCCGGTTTACCTGCCGGAAACAACTGATCCAAACGAACGCTTCTATAACTTCTGGAGCCGTGAAGACTATAAACCGGGCACGACGGTGAACCTGGATGTCGATCTGACTTCAATTCCGATGTTTGTACGCTCTGGGGCAATTCTTCCGATGTCCGGCAATCCGCTCTCGAACTTGATGAAAGAAAAAACAACAGACCTGGAAATCTTGATGGCTCCGGATGTCGACAGCGAGTTTGTCCTCTACGAAGACGATGGGGTATCCAACGATTACCGCAAGGGGGAATTCCTCAAGACCACCATCTCTGTCCAGGCTGGTGAAAGGACCTATATCCGCTTTTCCAGCGAAGGAAACTACCAGACAGCGGTTGAAAATGTCTTCTTGGATATCATCCACCGTGATAAGGCACCATTCTTTGTCAAAGTAGACGGCCAGGAAATTGCGCATTTCCTTCACCGCCGCAAATTTGAAGAGGCCAAAACCGGCTGGTACTACTCCCAGCGGTTGAAATCGGTACTGATCAAATATCCAAACCCCAAAACCGACTACGAAGTGCTCGTTTCCTTTGAGCAGTTCGACATGATCGGGATGTAATCAAGTTCATTGCTTTTGATTAAGAAATGAACATCCCTTCGCTCATTTTCTGCTGGCGATCCATTCGATGCAGGGATGAGCAGGGTATTGAAAAAGAAAAGGAAATCAGAACTCTATGCAAGGATTACGTTCAATTGTTAAAAAAGGTGTTTCCCTGTGTCTGACTGGCGTTCTGGGTGCTTCACTGCTTTGCGGATGCGCCGCAGGGTCGCCCGCGTCAAGTGCCGATGCAACACCGGAAAACCCCATGATTCTCGATCTGGCCCATGGTCTTTCCGAAACTCATACCGTGCATATCGCCATGGTTGAATTTGCCAAAGAAGTTGAAGAAAAAACCGGCGGCCGCATCAAAATTAAAATCTTCCCCAATGGCCAGTTAGGTTCAGAAGACGAAAATATGGAACAGCTGCAGGCCGGCGTGATTGCCATGACCAAAGTCTCGGCTCCAGGTCTGGCCACTTTTACCGAAGAATTCAACGTTTTTGGCCTGCCTTATATTTTTGAATCCACCGAAGACTTCTATGAAGTCATGGATTCCAAAGGCATGCGCGACTTCTTCTTGTCCACTGGCGATGATGGCTACGTGACCTTAACCTACTACACTTCGGGTGCCCGTTCGTTCTACACCAAGGACAAACCGATCCGCACCCCGGAAGATCTGAAAGGCCTGAAAATTCGAGTGCAGAACATGAAAAGCCAGACCGATATGATGAAGTACCTTGGCGGAACGCCGGTTGCCATGTCCTATGGTGAAGTGTTCACTTCTTTGCAGACAGGCATCATCGATGGAACTGAAAACAACGAAACAGCGTTAACCACCGGCAAACACGGCGAAATCTGTAAATTCTACTCGGTAGACCAGCATGCCATGATTCCTGACGTTTTGATCATGTCTGATAAAGTCTGGTCGCAGATCACGCCAGAAGACCAGCAGCTGATTTTGGAAGCCGCCCACGAATCGACTGATGCGCACAAGATTATGTGGGACCAGGCGATTGCGGATGCGATCAAAGAAGCGCAGGAAACCATGGGTGTTGAATTTGTTTACGACGTCGATAAAGAAGCGTTCAGACAAGCAACCGCCCCGATGGTCGAAGAATATTCCATTCAGTATCCTGGTGTTGCCCACCTGCTTGAAGTCATTGAGCAGGCTCGAGAGGAGAAATAGCCATGCAGGAAGTATTAGGAAAAATTAAATATGTCATGGACAAGTTTCTGGCAATCTTCTGCGCGATTCTGTTGTCCTTTATGACGATCCTGGTGTTGATCCAGGTTATCTCCCGCTATGTATTCAACAATCCGGCGGCCTTTACGGAAGAACTGGTCCGTTACTCCCTGATCTGGACCGGCTTTATCGGGGCGGCTTACGCTTTTTCGACGCGTGAGCATATGTCGCTGGGGCTGATCAAAGACAAACTGGAAGGCAACCAGAAAAAAGCCTTGATGATCTTTATCGATACGCTGATTTTATTGATCGCGATCTTTGTCATCACCATCGGCGGCTACAAATTAGCCCTGTCGGCCCGGATGGAATTCTCCGCTCTGCTTGGCGTTCCAAGAAGCCTTGTCTATGGCATTGCTCCAGTTTCTGGAGTCTGTATGATCATCGCCCAGATCAACAACTTGTACGAAGACATTACCGGCAAAGTCGTCAGCTGGAGTCCAAAATCCAAAAAGGCTTCCAAGGAGGTTAACGAATGAACCTGACCTTAATTACCATTCTGTTATTTGCGGTCTTTGGTGTCCTGTTATTTTTGGGCGTACCCATTTCCGTCAGTATCTTAGCTTCATCCATTGTTACCGCTTTATCTTCTCTGACCTGGGACCAGGTTACCTTTATTACTGTCCAGAAAATGTGCACCGGGATTGAGTCCTTCTCCCTGTTGGCTGTACCGCTGTTCATTCTGGCCGGAAACATTATGAACAATGGCGGCATCGCCCGCCGACTGGTCAATTTAGCCCAGCTTGTGGTGGGGAAAGTTCCCGGCTCACTGGCCCAGGCCAACATTCTGGGCAACATGTTATTCGGTGCGCTGTCCGGATCCTCTGTTGCCGCAGCTTCGGCCATGGGTGGCTGCCTTTCGCCCATCGAAGAAGAAAATGGCTATGATCCAGCCTACTCGGCTGCAGCCAATATCGCTTCCGCACCAACCGGCCTTTTGATTCCGCCAACTTCGGCTTTCATCGTGTATTCGACAGTGGCTGGCGGTGTTTCGATCTCGACGTTATTTATGGCGGGCTACCTGCCTGGTTTCTTGATGGGTGGTGCCTGCATGCTCGTGGCCTTTCTCATGGCTAAACGCATGGGAATGAAACCCACTCCAATCAAGCTGGATGGCAGTGTCTGGAAAGTGATCTGGGATGCCATTCCTTCGCTGCTGTTGATTGTCATTGTCATCGGCGGTATTGTTGGCGGTGCCTTTACCGCGACCGAAGGCGCTGGGGTTGCGGTTGCCTATTGCTTGATTTTGTCGATCATCTACAAGAGCGTTACGTTTAAAGGGTTCATGGAGATTTTGCTTAACTCCGCAAAAACCTCCGGTGTCATCCTGTTCTTGATCTCGGCTTCTTCAGCGATGTCGTTCGTGATGGCGTATGCTGGAATTCCGGAAGCCATCTCGAATGGTCTGCTGAGCCTGACTGAAAACAAATATGTCATCTTCTTATTGATGAATTTGATCCTGCTCATTGTGGGCATGTTTATGGACATTACGCCAGCTATCCTGATCTTCACGCCAATCTTCTTGCCGATTGCGATGAAGTTTGGCATGAGCGACATCCAGTTTGGTGTCATGCTCATCTTCAACATGTGCCTGGGCAACATTACGCCGCCGGTTGGCTCGGTGCTATTTGTCGGGTGTGGAATCGGCCATGTCACAATTGAACAAGTCACTCCAAAATTGATCCCGTACTTTATCGTCCTGATCATCGCGCTGTTGATGGTGACGTTCATTCCGGGAATCTCGCTGTGGATTCCACAGTTGCTCGGTCTGATCTAGCAGGCTGGAAAGCTCTCAAAATACTCTCATAACAAAACACGTATTGGATTTTCAATCAGAATTGAAGGCCGCCTTTGTTCCAGCATCCTGGATAAAGGCGGCCTTTTTCGCATTTTGTTTTTTGTGAACCAAATAAGCTTTTTGGTGCTGGTGTTGAGCCAGCGCTTCTTTGGCAAAAGACAGGGCCTGATCAGGATTGATGGGAAGAGTCTCATTCGACTACTCATACCCGGCTAAGGCTGCGCCAATCAAAGCATGATCATAAGAAGGCAGGTTATTAAGTGCCCACTGCCCGCCTTGCTTTTTGGAAAGAATAAGGTGGTCTTGAATAAAGGCCAGAGTACGGCAAAGATTTAAAACCACATAGATTGGATTGTCCAAAATCTCATCAGCAGCATTTTCAAGATCTGCCAGGATGCTGTCCAGATAGTCAGTTTGGGGGACTGGGCCAAAGACATCTTCGATGGCTTGGCCATAGAGGACCAGGCCGTACTTTTTGATGATTGTAAAATGGGCACCCAGATCCTTGTCTGTGCCCTGCATCCTTTGGATATATTCTTTGGGATCCTTGAGAGAGTTCGGCAGGTGCGTCTTGGAAAAATGCAGGACGCATGGCTTAGGATAAACGAAATTTTGGCAGTATTTTTCTTCGACAATGCTCAATTCGATGCTTTTTAAAGAAGCTGATCCATTCAACTCTGTAATTGTATCCAAGAGTGCCCGCTTTTCTTGGTCTACCGGATTGTGCTTGCAGACAAGGATCAAGTCGATATCGCTGGTCTTCGGATTGAAACCGTTCATCGCTAAAGAACCATGAAGATCAATACCAACCAGATTGTCCTGGAAAAGAAATCGGCTGGTATCAACGATTTGATGAAGCAGGCTGTCGATGCCTGCCAGAACAGATTCCATTTCTTTCACTTTCCTTTCCATATATGGAGAGGCATGGAGAGCAGGGAGAATAACTTTTGTCCACAACGGATCAACCACTTAAAAACTCCCGCTTACAGATCAATACAAGCGGCAGTTTTTTTGTCGTGGAAAGACAGAGATGACGATTCGTGCATTAGTACTTGTTGTGGATATCTTCAAAGGCAGCGGGCAGATCACGCATCAAAATGTGCGATCCGTCATCCAGGACGGCTGTGCCATCCACAAAACCAAAGTATTGGTGTTGGTCAGAACGGATGACTTTCAAATCGATATCCGCCGCCCGGTCTAATACTGGTGTAAAGACGCCTTCAAAGCGGCGATCATTGGAGGTGATCATCCATTTGTCCATTGGATTTTCAGGGATATAGAAGCGGATCTGGTCGAGTTTGTGGACCCTGCCCTGGTAGAAAAGGACGTTTTCACTGGCGGCGCTTAAATCGCCAAAACCATAGCCAAGATTGAAGCCAAACAGTTCACCATCGACCATCGCGCTGGCTGTTCCCCAATACCAATGCGACTTGTATGGCCAATAGCCGCGCCCCCAGTCGAGAACCCCGCAATGTTCATCTTGGTGAAAGCGGTAGATCTTGTAATTGAAGACAACTTTACCTTCCGCCGGCATGCAGTTGCATTTTTCGTTGAGATAAAAATGCTTGCGATCAGGCCAGGGAGTCAGGATATTCATCGATTCTTCGGGCAGGTTGGTAAAGTGCAGATCTGCTTTAAACGGACCATGGCCGGCGAGGTTCTTGACTTCGCAATAGACTTTGCGCGATTGCAAACTGAACTCATAGTCCAGAATCATGTTCTTGTTTTCAAAGCGGATATGGCCGTTTTGGGATTGGGTCGGCATGAAAAAGTCTTTGGTCGGAGGCAGTAATTCGGTCTGGGTCGCATCAAGGCCTTTTTCCAGATTTAAAAAAGAGACGCTTGCCATACGCAGATAGCCAAGATCCGAAAGGGTAAAAGCAACGGCGATCTGGCCGGTGTTGATGAGATAGTAGTCCCATTCCTTCATGCGAAGCCTTGCTGCCGGCAGGTGGGAGTGATCGTATTTCCAATGGGGATGGCGGGCAAAGCCGGCGTCTGCCAGGGTGCCATCTTCTTGATGAACGGAAGTAGGTTTTATAATTTCGTGCTGGTTCATAAGGATCCTCTTTTCCATGGTTGGTGATAAATCAGGCTCACTGAAAAATCCGGTGGGATTTGGGATTCTTGACTGTCGTATTGTATGACGCATCGATGATCTTCAGGAAAAAATATCCATCGTCATGATAGCCAAAAGCCTGTCGCCTTACAGTCTTGAT
>JADGIS010000308.1 GCA_015233825.1 Erysipelotrichaceae bacterium RD49 | reverse complement strand
GCAGTTTCAGAACTGATTGCACAGGGTAAAGACGAAAAAGAAATTACCCGCGAGCTCAATAGCATTATACAGAAACACTCTACAAAAACCAGCCCAGAATTAGGCGCCTAGAAACGCCGAAATTGTGAGGAGGGGGGCCTATACGCAATTTTGTGTTAGACCTGGGAGTAATTTACAGAATAAAACTGACTTTCAAAACAGAATGACTCGCTCCGTCTTTTTACTTTGAAAACAACCCCTCGGCTAACAAGGCAATTCTTTGTCTGCCAGCCCTGGTTGTAGATTGGATATTGATATTTTGTTGAAATACCAACATAAAATGCTACTTGAGGACGTAGTACCCCCCTTTCCCCCGTTAGTCTGTACTAATGAATTATGGGATGCCTAAGACTATCTCACCAGTCATTTCTGAATAGACATTTCCTTCTTCATCGACAGTACATCCAAAAAGGTCGGTAACCACTTTTACGACAGTCTTCATGTCCAGCCCCAGATACTTCAATATTTCAACACACTTTTTGAGCTTCTTTGTTTCTTTTTTGATAGTTACTCCACTTGGGGCATAACTGCTGTCACAGTCTGAAGGATGCCATTCTTCTTTCTTCACAAACATATGGAAAATGGCGACGAGTATCTTTCTGGCGATGGCGATAATGGCTACTTTCTTGTTGACGCCGCGCCCAGCCAGTTCCTGAAATTTACAGGCGTAGTAAGGTTTCTTCTTGTCTTTAACCGCTGCCCAGGCACACTGTACGAGAAGCGGCTTAATATACTTACCACCTTTGGTGATATGTCGATTGTGAACCTTACCTGCTGACTCATCACTTCCAGGGGCCAGTCCAGCCCATTTACACAGCTGGGCCGCATTTTTAAACTGGCACATTTCAATGCCAAGCTCTGCAAGAATAGACATACTGCTGACTGAATCGATTCCCGGAATGGTTTCCAGAAGACGGCGATATTCCTTATAGTTACAAAGCATCTTGTCCATCAGACCCTCCAGACGTTTGATCTCCGAATCCAG
>JADGIS010000307.1 GCA_015233825.1 Erysipelotrichaceae bacterium RD49 | reverse complement strand
AGCAGAAATAAGCGCTGCTCAGGGTAGCCGTGTTGCTTTTTCGGACGCCTATGGCAATGGTTGCTTATAGGCATGATTATGTAGGATTAGATGATGGACGTCACGGTCACGGGTTTGACGCTCTCGGCTGAAACAGAGCAGCCAATATTTGAATTTATGATCCATATTTGCTATCATAAATCTATGAATAACAGACCTGAATTTGAATTTTATATTCGTCCAAACGGTCACAATGAGTTTGCAGAATTCTTGGGGACGTTGCCCGTAAAAGATAAAGAAAAATTAATGGCCGTAATTTACTTAGTTCAAGAAAAAGGATTAGTTGTCGCTCAGCGAATGAAATGGGTTAAGAAGATTGACGATGATATCTATGAAATTCGTTCTCAGGTGGCTTCAAATATTCAGCGCGCTCTATATTTTCATGTATGTGGAAATAGATATGTCATTACTCATGGCTTTACAAAAAAGACACAAAAGACTCCTGTAAGCGAGATCAATCATGCAAAAATGTTAAAAAAGGAATTTGAGGAGAGTGATCAGAATGGCAACAGTTAAATTTGATGATTATTTGAATGCTGAATTGCGGGATGAAGATTTTAAAGAAGGGTTTTTAAAAGAGAAAGCGGTTTTAGAAAGCTCGCTTGCCGTATATCTTGCAAGACAAAACGCCGGGTTATCGCAAAGGGAACTTGCTCAACTATCTAAAGTCCCTCAGTCTACAATCGCGCGAATTGAACGCGGTGATAATACACGGATTGACACGATCAGCAAAATTGCAACAGCATTAGGAAAACGTCTCACGATTACTATTCAATAAGGGATTTCGTGCCGGATACTGATGAATCCGTTTTGAGTTCTGTCCAGAAACGACAGGCTCTTTTTTATTGCGCTTTTCTAATCTGCACCTGAATAATTCATGAGTCTTTTCACAGACTGATTTTTGTTGTTTGTGTCTTGGAATTAAGGACAAAACGGCCAGCATTCCAGATATCCACATTATTTGGGGTGGAGGGGGGTACATTAAAAT
>JADGIS010000306.1 GCA_015233825.1 Erysipelotrichaceae bacterium RD49 | reverse complement strand
CAATAGCATTATACAGAAACACTCTACAAAAACCAGCCCAGAATTAGGCGCCTAGAAACGCCGAAATTGTGGGGAGGGGGGCCTATACGCAATTTTGTGTTAGACCTGGGAGTAATTTACAGAATAACAAGTTGACTTTGCTTTACCGTACATGAGTGTAGCGCTGGGCGTCGTTTCTCCAGATTCTGATGTTGTAACGACTCTCGATAACTGGGATCCGAACAAGCAGATCATTGTCATCTCCGGAACCACTGCTGAAACATACCTGACCAAAAACTATCCGGATATTCCCTTGCAGAAATTCGATGCCTATGCCAACGCTAAATCCGCTCTTGAAAATAAAAGCGCCGCTGCCTGGGCCAACGACAACACCGAAGTCATCGCCTTTGCCAACCAATCTGATGGGTATACCGTTGGCATTACCGAGCTTGGAAGCAAAGATACCATCGCCCCGGCCGTCGCTAAAGGAAACACCACCCTTTTGGACTGGATCAACACCGAAATTGAAAATCTGAGAAAAGAGCAGTTCTTCCACAAAGATTATGAAGAAACTCTTGTAGACGTTTACGGTAAAGACTACATCGATGAGCTCGTAATCGATGATGCAGCCGATGTTGAAGACGCCAACGAAGACTGAACCTGAACACCAGAAAAAAAGCCAGCTTGTTTCAACTGGCTTGTTTTCTGGTCATTTTTGCAAGATCGATTTGGCCTGTATTGGGGCTAATCCCTGCCGGTATCCTTCTTCTCTTTGTGAATATTCATGAACTGATGAGGACGTTATTGGTATTGACCATAGTTAGTCCAAGCTGGAAAAACAATTTAAACAGACCCAAAAAGAATAAAGAGCCAAAGCTCATGCGGGTGCGGTCGATCTTTCTAATCCATAGGCTGTAAAAAGACTTAGGAACGTCAGGAAAAAGACTCCCAGCTTTCTCCGGTCACACAATTCCCATGATTACATCTATGAGAATTGATACTGATTCTACTATGAGCCTTCAGTGAATGTCCTCTATTCTTTGGAACTA
>JADGIS010000305.1 GCA_015233825.1 Erysipelotrichaceae bacterium RD49 | reverse complement strand
CGGAATTTTGATACGTGCTTCCTTCACGACCCCCCTTACGGCTGGACCGCTTGCACTTCTCTACTCTTGGCGATGACTCCCGAGGCTGGACTTACCAGCAAGCTATGCACCATGCCCGGCACACAACCAAAAAATCTCAGCCAGCCAGGCTGGGATTTTTTTTCAACTTCAATGGATACATGGATACCAGCCTGAAAGAAAATAAAGCGACAGGATTGAGGATAAACAGCAAGAGACAATCAACAGAAAATCCTCTGTAAAAGTTTCCAGCCTTCACCAAGATATGTGGTTCTTCCAGTACGAATGTTTGTAGTCTTAATGAGATTGTATATCTATATTCCTTCAAAAAAGCCCTGAAAATCGGGTGTAAAGCAAAATCCTGGCGGATGAAAATTTTCGGAAAAGGCTTACGCAAATTTTCGCAAATAAATTCTGGTCTAATGGTTGACAGGACCAAATTGCAGCGGTACTATCATCAAGCTTTTGTTCAAAGGCTAAGCCGAGATGGGATGTCAAAAGACCCAAATTGATCTTTCACATATCTTCATTGGACAGCATAGCCCCAAAGGGCAGAGACACATCTTGTGAATAAAATAAAAATATTCACAAAAAAGGCTTGAACCGTAGGATCTGTTGTGATACTATAGTTGAGCGCGAGGGAGATCGCCTCCCGATAGTGCAAATCACCGAAAGATAAAGATGAATACATTAGTTGTGAAAAATGTAAAATTTCTTCACAAAAGTTGTTGACATCGAGTTCTGCTGGTGATAAGATAAACAAGCCTTGTGAGTGATACAAATCACATCACAAATAGATGGCTCTTTGAAAACTCTGATTACAGACAATTCAATATTCGAAATTAACACGTCGATTCTTGAACAAACACTTAATACTCAATAATCAATTCACGAATAGTAAACGCAATAGCGTTTGAGTCAATATCAAATGGAGAGTTTGATCCTGGCTCAGGATGAACGCTGGCGGCATGCCTAATACATGCAAGTCGAACGGAACTTACTTGTTAAGTTCAGTGGCGA
>JADGIS010000304.1 GCA_015233825.1 Erysipelotrichaceae bacterium RD49 | reverse complement strand
TTGTTCGTCTCTGGTAAGACTCTTCCATCCTACGGGAGATCTTTTTTGTTTTCCATATTTCTTTTTTGACATATCAAATTCAGCCACCAACCCAATCCCACCAATTTTTTCAGAGACCCAAAATTTTGGAAGAAGGCAAAGATGGATATACGATGGGGCTGAAGCTTACCGTCTAATTTATTCCATTTCCTACTCTGCCGCCAGATCCGTATGGACCTGGCGGCCTTTTCAATTCAGCGTTTGATCGGATTTGGACTTAGTTGCTGCTTAAAATTAATGGATTCTTCCAGTTCTTTTGGTTCTGGCCGAGCATCCCGGACTACCGTTGCTTCCCATATTCGATTTTGATAATTCCGGTTTCGTCATAGTAAACGTCAAACAGAAAGGATTTTCCTTCTTCTTGATAAGAGCACTCCAAAAACGTATTTTGATCGCGGAAAACCACTTGATGATTGCCAATGGTCTCATTCTGGCTCTGATTTTCATGGGCTAAATTGCACCGTCTTTTCCAAGACAGATCCCCGGCAATGATCTTGGCTCGTTCCAAAACCGCCAGGTCAAGATCACTGCGTCTTGATGCTTCCAGCAGCCGCGCTTTAGATTGAATGGTCAGGGCAGTCCAGCTGCTGAACAATATCACCAGCAAGAAGATGATCAATACAGGTTCAAGAATATATCCGTTGCCTGATCGTGTGGATGATAATTGAAATGGATCTGACTGACGCTTAGCCGATCTGAAATTCTTGAACATGGCCATTTTTTGTATACCGTAAATAGAATTTACCTTCTTGATTGAAAAATTCAGCCTTATCAATCTGCTCCATTAAGATTTCGTATCCCGGCTTTTTAACCAATCGGTTTTTATCCATTTCCAATGTTTCCGTCCGGGAATGTTCTTCCAGGACCAGCTTGTGATCTTCAATGCGTGCAGATTTAGAAATGGAGATGCGCCCGATAAAAGTGCAAACCAGTACCTCATGTTCATCAAGCACAGACAAAGAGCCATTGCTCTAGCGAATTGATTTATTCCTATTTTTGCCTGTAAGTTGATTGGTATAATAGTATTGTAC
>JADGIS010000303.1 GCA_015233825.1 Erysipelotrichaceae bacterium RD49 | reverse complement strand
TCGATATTTATACTGCTGCCTTTTGTTTATCAATAAGCCATCCATTCGATGACTCAAGTCTTCTTAATTTCTTCCATGAAACAGATGCAGATACCGTAGTCCCATCAAACATCCTGATATTGAAGCTTCCGGATGTTCGTTTTCCAAAGATAAAACACTCCATTTTCTGGTACCTGATCTTATCGAAAAGCCGGAATCCTTTAACAACCTTCGCTGACTGGTTCAGTTTCCTGGTTCCACCCTTAGAAGGATTGAATTTATGGATCTGCCGGTTATGGCATCTTACTTTCCTGCTGAAAAAGACGGTCTGGACTGCTCTTGCTTCTGGATGGCCTGAAATGCATCTCGCATCAATGTAGTATTCTTTGTCAAGGCCACGTTTGATGCATTCTGTCTTAGTAAGATACCCGAATGTTTCTTCTACAGGAATGGAATCGAATTCTGCCTGTGCTCTTTTGAGCAGAGTCTTTCGCCTAACCCCCATAAAGTTCGCATCTGCAAAGGAAGCCGGCTTAAGAATCCTGCTCGGAAGCTCAATGTTTCCCTTATGGTATTCCTGGTGGCAGTGCTTGCAGAGCGTAACCAGGTTTTCCGGACGGTTACTGCCGCCATCTTTTCTTTGGTGGATAGGATGGACCTGCAGTTCCTTATCTTTGGATTTTCCTTTACAGCACTGACAGATGTATCTATCCCTGAACAGCACATAATCCCTGACATTGAACCAGTCTTTCATTTCGCCATTCTGGTAGTCTTTTCCCTCAGGAAGTTTTCCTTTTGCAAGCTGGGCTTTCAGTTTCTGTGTATCAAAAGAGGCTGTCTCGATCACGATCTTTGAAACAGGCAGGATCTTTGCCACTTTCCGGATGACATTTAAATGGCACGTAATCTTCTGTTCCACAGAAGGCACCAGCCATCCTTTGTGTTTTGAATGCACCCGATTGTTAAATCTTGGCTTTCGATATCTTGTCTTGCGGTTTCTTCTTGTTCTTCTTGCTTCTCTTCTTGCGGTCAGTTTTTTAGATACATCCGTTCTTAACTGTGCATCTTCCGCATAGAGTTCTTTTGTATTTGTACATGCAGATAATCCAATATGCTTCGATCCTGCATCTACGCCTAATGTGACCGGCTGGACCACATGAGTACCAGGTTC
>JADGIS010000302.1 GCA_015233825.1 Erysipelotrichaceae bacterium RD49 | reverse complement strand
ATCTGTAACTAAAGAGAACGTGCTCAAAGTTCTTCACGCGCAACATTATAGTAAAAGCAGAAGGTTACGTCATCAGGCTCCCAATTTTCATCATTAGGGGTCGCGGCCAGTGGTGCTATTTCTTTTCATGATTTTGTCCTCCTGAAATGTTTAATAATTTCAGGGAAATCATGACAGAACTGAAGATTGGCTACCATACCGGTACTTTGACGCTCTCATATGAAAATCGGTAGACGAGTTGAAAGGATGGAAGATTAGTCAGAGGGTTTTCAGAGAGACAAATCGATGAGTTGCAGAAGTTGTAGATTTACAAAATAAGGAAGCCGAGTAAGCTGTTGAGGACGTTTTAAGACACATACATTATTCGATCTACGTTTGGTACATTTTTTATCCGTTCAATACAGAAAACAGTCAACATCATAAATTCACATTGACGATCGAAAAATATGGGAATAAAATGTGAATGTAGTTCACAATTACCCTCATAAGGGTGATTAAGGGCGATAAGTGCTGTATAACCCAAGAAAACGCTATGATACTTAATCAGTGATGGCGAGACAGCTGATTAGTAATAGTTTTCAGTATCAGAGGGAGTAGACAGCGCAGATAGAAAGAAAGGGTAATAGTAATATATGAAGCATTCAAAAATAGCTGCAGGATTCCTAAGTGTTGCTCTGGCTTCTCAGAGTTTGATAATGCCCTTATATGCAGACGATTGGGAACCAGCAGAAAAAGAAACAATGGATATCCCAGACCCGATTGATGAAATCAGTTTAGAAACGGATTCGTTAAAAAGTGCAGAGACGGAGAAGTCTTTTGATGTTAGTCGTGAATCAAATATTCAAAATGGAAGTTATGTTTTGTATTCTCCTGATATACCTGAGAACTTAACAAACATTGTTTTCACTAATATTAAGGCACCCGAAAATGTAGAGTGCCTGGATTTATCAATTGCTGAAGATAATTCAATAGTAGGTTGGAATGATGGGGATATATATTATATTTCAACACAAAAACCTGACAAAAAAATGGGTCTCTGAAAAAATTGGTGGGATTGGGTTGATGGCTGAATTTGATATGTCAAAAAGAAATATGGAAAACAAAAAAGATCTCCCGTAGGATGGAAGAGTCTTACCCCAGACGAACAATCCAT
>JADGIS010000301.1 GCA_015233825.1 Erysipelotrichaceae bacterium RD49 | reverse complement strand
CTGAGCATCCGTAAGTCTATTAGCAAGCTCGATCATGCAGTTTCAGAACTGATTGCACAGGGTAAAGACGAAGAAGAAATTACCCGCGAGCTCAATAGCATTATACAGAAACACTCTACAAAAACCAACCCAGAATTAGCCGCCTAGAAACGCGGAAATTGTGGGGAGGGGGCCTGTACGCAATTTTGTGTTAGACCTGGGAGTAATTTACAGAATAAAATATGAGTTAGTTTGTGAGTTAGGAGCTGTTTCACAAGCAAAAGACTGAAAATATGCATCATCCAATCGTTCGTGAGTTGCGAATATCAAAGCTGCGGAATCCATCATCGATAGATTCGTACTGGCAAAAAGAAAGCAGAGAGCCGAAGAGAACCTCTGCTTTTATATGAGCCAACCGTTTTGCATTGTGATCCTGATGCCGAGAAATAGTCAACGATCTCCATAATGGGTTCGGCATGACACAATTTCTAAGTCGTTGTAGATGATGCGATAAACCAAACTGTTTTGCTGATCTATGCGGCGTGACCAACAACCTGATAAATCGTTTCGCAGAGCTTCCGGTTTGCCTATCCCGGTATTCGCACCGTTCCGTTCAATATCCTTGATCAATAGATTGATTTGCTTCAAGATCTTTCTGTCCTGGCTTTGCCACCAGACATAATCATCCCAGGCTTCCGGCGACCAGACTTTATTCATCACTGGTATCCACGAGATCGTGAGCTACGCCGCGGCCCTCGTTAAGAGCGGAAATGGAGCGCTTCAAATGGGCCATATTCTCTCTGCTGTAAAATGGATCAGCGGATACTTCAAATGGGATGCGATGCTCGCGGCCCATCTTAACTGCAAAGATAGTAAACGCAGTGGTCATGTTCATCCCAAGCTCTTTGCAGACAGCTTCCATATCAGCCTTCACTTTAGAATCCATACGGATATTTACCATAGATGTAGCCATAAATATTGCCTCCTTTACCCATATTATAGCGTTGCAGCTTCCTTGAGTAAAGCTAATGTATTTACATAGTATATATTGATGATGGGTCAATGTTACTGTTGATAAAGTTGCTTTATCTAACCTGAATAATTCATAGATTTTTTCACAAGTCTATTTTCAGGTGTTTTGTTCTAGAATCAAGGACAAAATAGATGATATTTTAATTGCTCGTCCAATTTTCAGTTAGAAAGTGTTTGTTGTAATTG
>JADGIS010000300.1 GCA_015233825.1 Erysipelotrichaceae bacterium RD49 | reverse complement strand
ATGGACAAGGGGTACGGCAGAAGGCAAAAAAAGAAGGCTTTAAAGGACGAATAATGAAGAAAAATTGGGCTTGTGCACGACAAAAAGACAGTCCGAAGGCTGTCAAAATTTTAAATTAGCTTTATATACAGGAAATTTAACGTGGACAGTTCGCTATCCACCTGACTGTCCTGGCTTTGTGAAGATAGTGCATGAAGCGCTGGGCATGACGAAAAGAGCTGGCAATCTTCAGGTGAAAGCTCTTGGCATGACGGCTGAGTCTTGAAGCAACTTTCTGGTACCTGCTTCGGAAGGATCTGACAGTGATGTTCTGATCTGTTCCTTCCATCACACGAAACTGAAAGAAGCGGAAAAGATTATAGGCAAGGGATTTCAAAAGGAATTCAAACGCATTTGCCTCAAATGAGCGATGTGAAAGAGTGTTTGCCATAAAGTCGCTTTTCAGCTCCTTGGTGTAGTTTTCACTGTTGCCTCTCTGGCAGTAGAAGCTGATGATCTGCTCAGGAGTCATGTCTTCAAGATTGGTGATTACCGCAAAAATATGAGGAATCAATAGAAGCTGTGCCTGACCTTTCTTATCCTCTTCTTCGGTGAAATAGAGCTTAAAGCAGACTCTTCTGCTTTTTGAAGAATTGGACATCTGATAGCGGAGTTCTCCGTAAAAAGGCCTGGCAGAAGTATAAGTGCTGTCTTCTTCATGACTGGAACTGTCATAGACATCCTGGCACAGGCCTTCAAGTCTGCCCGTTCCTTTGGCTCTGATGGCATAACCAACCGGATTGGAACGTTCTTCAAACAGGTTCATCAGGTCGCCCGAGAAAAAAGCAGCGTCCCCGCGGAACTTGATATCCCGCATTCTTCCATCTGCAGTGTAGTCAGGCAGTCTTTTCAGGACTTCGGCCATGATCGGCTCGGCTTCATCGGCAGAGTAAGTAGAACCAGGACGCAGCCATGCCCCGACAAGAGCTCTCGTATTGTATTCGTTGATGACAAATGGATGATATCCCACCTGACTGTAGTGATGGATCCATGCAGAACCTTCCTGTTTTCCATAGGTATCGGTTTTTGTCGAATCGGCATCAAGAAGAATATCGTCCTGGCTGCCGCTTATAAATCTGCAGGCCTGATCCATGAAAGCGCGCCAGAAAGCATTATTGGTGTCCTGGCAGACACGGCTGAAGAACCGGCTGACAGAGCTTTGGGAAGAGATTCCCTGAAAGTACTGACAGAGGATTGG
>JADGIS010000002.1 GCA_015233825.1 Erysipelotrichaceae bacterium RD49 | reverse complement strand
CTGAACAGGTCATCTTGAATCCGGATGGATCGTTTGAATCGGTCAGAGATGGAAAGACTCTGACTTCTACCACTCTGAATAACCCTGCAGAACCTGACTCTACCATTCGAAAAAAGGCAGGTGAAACACACCAGGGTTTCGTTGGCAACTTCGCAGAAACTGTGGATACAGATACAAACAGAAAGTTCATCGACTCTGCTGATTTTCAGCCAAACATCTACAGTGATTCCCAATTTTGTAAGGACGAAATCCAGAAGATGGCTGAAGCTGGAGATACAACCTCTCTATGTGTTGATGGAGCTTATGCGGGTATAGACAACGTCAATGAGGCTGCTCAGCACGGAATCAAGTTGATTGGAACCGCGATGGCTGGCAAAGAAACTCCAGACTTAGTGGCTGACTTTGTGATTGATGATGATGAACAGACTGTTATCTGTCCAAACGGAAAGAAGGCAGACCGTGCTGTGTATTCTGAAAGAACAGAATCCTACCATGTCTCCTACTTCAAGAACACCACTTGTAAAGGCTGTCCCTTCGCGGCTTGTGGCAATTGTCCTTTTAAGGAACACAAAAGAGTTCGGTCTGGCAATATCTCCAGGAAGATGATTCAAAGAGCAGAAATCCAGCGAACGATCAGAAGTGATGAGTTCGAAGAAAACTACCGGTTCAGGAATGGCGGAGAGGCAATTCCAAGCCAGCTGAGAAGAAATCAAAAAATTGATAATCTTCCGTACAGGGGCTTTTTGCGCAAAAAAATGGGTTATTTCCTGGCTATCACAGCTATCAATGTAAGAAGAGCCCTGAGATATGCGCAAGAAGATGCGAAAAAGGTATTGGAATCTATTTTTCAACTGGTGTTTACAGGTATACTTGTGAATTTTGATTTAAATTCACAAAGTGATTAAAACTGTAGTGAAGAAACGATCGTGACAGATGAACAATTAGGTCTTCAAATCGCCATAAACTCACTTTTGTCTGTCGCATCTATCGGATTAAACGGTTTGTCTTTCCAATATAGCGGTTATAGCGGTTTTCATGGTACGAGTTTCTGCTTTTCTTTAGATGCTCGGCCATTCAATGACCGAGTAGTTCACAAGAAGATGGCTCCGTCCATGATGATTACCGGATCGATTATTTGCAGCGCCACTTCCAGCAGGCTGGACTTACGATTCAAGATGGAGTAGAGCTGATTGGATACTGTCCTTGGTCGTTTATTGACTTGGTCAGCACGCATCAAGGCTATAAAAAACGATATGGTTTTGTCTATGTCAACCGCACAGAAACAGATCTGAAAGATATGAAGCGCTATCCTAAAGATAGCTTCTACTGGTACCAGAATGTAATTGCCCAAAATGATTTGGATGCTTAAACGAGAAAAAGAATCCAATCCAGGTTGAAATTGGACGAGACTATCGTTCAAAATCCGGAGGCCGTTTTCTCTAAGCACTCTTTGAGCAGTCTGTCCTGGCAATAAGACAGCTTTTCGAAACAGGCGGCCTGTTCTCCATCTTCGTAATTCGCTAATGAAACATGATCTTGACGAGGAAATTCATCGAATGAGACTGAATTTCCTCGTTTTTGAATGGAAAAAAAGAGAGAGAAAAGAGAAGGAGTATGGGAAATACACCATAACCATAATTTCACATAATAATCAGGCGTATCGAGACAACACGGGATGAAATTAATGAGTGAAACCTAATTGATCTGGTGTTTAAAGTTGTAATATTCGACTTTAAAAAGCTGGATTCGTGTCAAACAGAACGGCTTGATAAGCCTGATTATGGGTTTACAGAATATTCAAATATCGCATAATAAGGGATTGAAGATGAATCTGAATCGGATTGGAACAGGAAAACAGAGCATAGAAACTCAAATCGATATAGCACAATCGAACGAAAACCAAAGGGTAATAATCCCTGATTGTTTCGGTTGAAATCTAAAAATATATATAACAAACTCTAAATAGATAATAAAATTATCTTTGAAAGATGAAGCGACAGCTATACCGATTTGCAAGTTGAATTATGGGATATTAAAAGATTTAAAATGTGATTCAAGTGCGCAAAATTGATCAAATCCCCTCTATGAACCCCTCCGATTCAGATCGAAAGTGGATATTGGCTCTCCTTCACTTTTTGGAGGAAAAGAAAATGAAGATTCAAGACAGGCTGATTGCCGCCCTTACAGCAGCAGGCATGACCATTTCGCAGCTGTTTGCGTATGGAATAATTGCTTGCCAGCCGCTTCCGGTTTTTGCAGAAGATTTTTCTGAAGTGAATTCAGAAGAATTTTCAACAGATCGAAAAGCGGACGTTTCAGATGAAAACCCCATCTATACGATTGAACAGTATTATTACGACCCCCAGCTGCAGTTCCAGCATGGAAATGATGCCGGCAGTGATGATTTGATCGTCGTGGATGGAACCGGAATTCAGAAAGATGAATGGGAGGATTTGAATGGCAGAAGCGGCTATGACATGTATGTCCGGCTCAAAGACAATAAAATTCCGATAGAGAGCAGTTTGGAAAAAGTATTTGATGATACCCAGGCTGATTATTTTACGAAGAATACACTGCGTTCGATGAGCAGGGTTGATATTCCTGAAAGCCAAAAGAAAGAAGGCTCCCCTACCAATGATCATTATCGACTTTGCGAAATCTGGATTCAGCAGCCGGGAACGTCAAAGCCGGTGGCTAATCCGATGAGCGAAGACAATGCCTTTGTTTTAGCCAGTGATACGTCCAGTGGAATCTGCAGCGACCAGGTCCGCTTTACCAATGATCCTCAAAACCCCGATTTATATACAGGTTCATTTGAAGGATCAAACCATACAATCAGCCTCAGTCAGGGGATTTGGACTGTCTTAATCCAGCAAGATACACGAATCCGCTTGGTGTTCTGCCCGACTGAAGGAGAAACGACAAAGCAGGATGTGAATTTCTTTGACTACGATATTTCCGATGGAAACGTATATCTCAAAGATGGTAATGAACCGGATTGGGGTCTCTCATATCCTTCCTCCACATCGAATGACCTGCTTGAGCAAGGAAAAACAGTGGTTGCAATGACTGACGGATTCGATTCGAGTCAGCGTTCTGTTAAAGCAGAGCAGTTCAGTACGTTTGCACTCCAAGACAATCCGGCTTGCCAGACCCTGACCCTGACAATGGATGCGCCAGCTTATTTTCAGCCAACGATTTCCATTCAATTCCCAGATTCAATGACCATCGATACAAGCAATGGGAAAATCTGGAGTGAAATCAGCGGAGCCTGGGGATTGGATTTTTCCAACCACGAACTGACAATGGTCGCCAATGCGCAGCAGAGCACCATCACCATTCACTATGAAAAGCCAGATGAGCCTGAGCAAGGAGTACTGGCCCAAGCCAAGCCTTCCAGCACTGGTTTTTTCCTCCAGGCGAGAGCTTACAAGGATGGAAGCAAGAAGGATTTGATTGCGGGATCGAACACGGTGTTGGTTGGAGACCCGGAATATGCGATTATCAAGAGTCAAAAGACGCCTTCTGAAAGCGAGTATACAACCGCTTCACTTTCTGTAGAAGAAGGAGCGACAGTGGATTATCAGCTGGAACTGCGTAACTATACCGACCAGCCGGTGAGCATGGATCTCCAAAACCAGATTCCAGAAGGAATGGAGTGTACCGATGCATCGGCTGCCATGTCCTGGTCATCCGTAGAGATTCCACCGCGGGATTGCGAAGGCTCCTATGGATCAACAATCCTTGATTACAGCCTGCTTGCTCAGGATTTTGCCAGCAGCGATATGCAATCTTTGATTTGCCACTGCAGTCTAGATGCTGATTTCTGTCCCATCTGCAAAAAAGACGCACCAATTTTGATGAATCACTTAACAACGATTATCAACAAAGAGGATTCAGTTCCAATTTGTAAATCCCCAGCCTACAGCGGGCTTGGTATTAATAGCGTGGCCAACTACAAAGGCTTTGATCCAGAAACATCAACAGATGTCCGGCTTAGTTTTGGCAACAACAATACCGGAGTCAGACTTGGGAATAGTGTATGGAAGGGAAATAAGATTAACGCATTTAATGAGGGAACGGTTGGCAATGCAGCCTTTGGATTGGCGGATGGTTTAAAAACAGAAACCGATGAAAATGGCCAGGCTCATACGCGTCTGCAATGGAATGAGGGCATTGCAGCACCGGATTTGTTCACTCCGAATAACGGACTGGTTGGGAAAACGGATTTTACCAGCAATGAGTTCCAGCTTAAGTTTTCTCGGACAGGCGGTACGTATACCATTCATGATGTGCTTGATCAGCAGGGCAGCGTCATTGATTCCGCCAGCCATCTCGATACTTTTGAAGAAATGGAGCAGGTGGGAAACGCCAAGATGGTTTCCAATAACTTCTGGCCGATGGATGCCGCTCCAACCTTTGGTCAGGATACCCATGATTTAAAATGCGGGGGAAGTTTTCAGTACGACAACCGCAAATATGGGCCGGTGGGTGGAGCGAATATAGCCTTGCCGCGCAGTGACTGGCCGCGCGGCCATGAAGAATTAGCCCAGGACCATAACTCCTATTTTGGAATGAATTTTGATGTTGATTTCTTTCTGGTTCCTGATTATTGTGCCCCGCTGCGCTACTTCTTTTATGGTGACGATGATATGTATGTCTTCTTATCCAAGGTTGATGACAACGGCAATAGGATTGACAGTACCACCAAAAAGATTGCCGATATTGGCGGCGTTCATTCTTCTTTGGGCCTGTATACCAATATCTGGAAGGCAATCGAAAACAGACCAGTTGGTACCTCGATTTATGGACAGGTAGAAGCAAAGGATCTTGCAGGTGTTCAAGTTGCGTTAGCTGCGCAAAATGATGCTCCACTTCCTGGTGCTCGAAACGGTTTGGATGCAGTGAATATTGATGGAACGGTCTATGCAACTTCAACACTGGCTGATAATGGGTATTTTTCATTTAATACCTTCTCGTTCGATGAGCCGGGAAGCTATACCTATCAACTTTGTCCATACATCAACGGCAGCCTGGTTCCAGATCAGTCTTATACGGTAACCATTACAACTGCCTCAAGTACAGCTGGACAAGATAGCGAAATCGCCCCGAAGATGGAGATCAAAGATATCACCATCAAGAACAGCCAGGATCAGGAAGTAGATGGAATTGATTTTGATTTAAGCCACCAAACCCTGCCAGAAGCAGCAGCGGCGATGGTCTTGAGCGATGATTCATCCAAGCCAAAGCTTCCAGAATACGGAACGAAATACCGTCTGACCTTCTTCTATACAGAACGAGGAGAATCGGGTTCATCTTGTTATATGAATTTCACCATTCCAGTCGGAAAATGCGGCGGCGATGCCTATCGGCCAGAGATTATGCCGAATCCACCCGTTCGTCATGAACTCACGCTCGAAAAAAGTCAGGCCATTGCAGATCATTTAACCGGCTCCGGCTTTGAAGAGTCAACAAAGGATACTCTTGAGGCTCCCTTGTCTTTAAACAAGGCCAAAAAACTTCGCTATTTTTTGAAAGCCACCAATGTAGGCAACCAGACTGAGCAGGACATTACAATTACAGATACGATTCCAGTCCAGGCGTATAACGATACCGGACAGAAGCAGCCCGTCCAAAACTATGTCAAAAATACTGCCCAGATAATTGGAGTTGAAGATGAAAATGGAAAGATTCGTTCGGCTGGTTCGGCAGATCGAATTGTAGTCACGGATACGGAAATAGACTGGATAATCGAAAGCCTCAAGCCAAAAGAATCAATCATCGCCGCCTTTGATGTGGAACTTCCAGATCCCATTGATCAACCGATTCTTTGGTCCAATCAGGCCACAATGAAGTCTCATACTGTCCCTTTGACTTCAAGCAATACAGTCTGCAACAAGAAAACACCTTCCCAAGCTCCTGTGACTCCTGGTGCCTTAAGTCTTGAAAAAGCAAGACTGATAACGACGGAGGAACAGCCCTCGACAACTGAAATGGCCAAGGCCCAAAAGGCCATGGATCCCCCTCTGGTTGTGAAAGCTAAGGATACGCTGCGTTACTATTTAAAAGCTACCAATACTGGTAAAACTACTCAGCATCATGTCAAAATCAGTGACTCGATCCCGATTATGCCGATCAGCGGGGACCAAAAGGAAGCCATGCTGTATATTCCTGACAGCGCAAAGTTTGTCGCTCCGGCCTCTCAAGAAGGGCAACAGCTATCCGTCAGCCCGGCTGAAATCACCTGGCAGATGGACGAACTGCTCCCTGGCCAGACCATGGTTGCTGCCTTTGATGTTCAAGTCCCGGAAGTTACCCAGGAAACAACCTGGAAAAACGTGGCTGAAATTGTTTCGGATGAAACGCCCAAAACCCCTAGCAACCCTGTCAAATCGGTTCAGCACACCCCTAAGCCCGGACCTGACCCGAATCCCAAAACCCATCCACTGACTCTTGAAAAATCACAGACGATTGCTGATGGTTTGAAAGATTCTGGTTTTGCAGATCTTGCCAAGGAGTCTGGATATATAGACTCGACAATGGATGACTTGCAAAAGCCATTGGAACTTGGAACGTCTAAAACGCTGCGCTATTTTATCAAAGCCACAAACAATACCAGCAGTATACAAAACGATGTGACCATTATAGATTCCATCCCTGTCATTGTCTTTGGCAATTCGAATCAATCATCGGATCTCAGCCAGACCTATATCAAAGACTCGGCCCAGTTGATCGGCTTGGAAGATAAAGAAGGCCGAGTCCGTGCGGCTTCAGAAGATAAAGCCAAGATAACGGTTTCCAGTTCGCAGCTGACCTGGACCATTGACTCGCTTGAGCCGTATGAATCTGTGGTTGTCGCCTTTGATGTCAATCTTTTGCAACCTAAAGAAAAGACAATCTGGTCTAATCAGGCAGCCGTTCGTTCAAAGACGATTGGGCTTATGAGGAGCAATACGGTCTATAACCAAAAAACACCGTCCGTTCAGCCTGTAACGCCGGACAAACCTGATCCAGCTGGTTCGCTGAGCCTTGGAAAATGGCAGCTTGTGCCAGGTTCTGAAAGTCCTTCAATTCAAGAAATGGCGACAGCAACACAAGCGTCGCTGTCCCCACTGGCGGTTCAAGAAAATGACACTGTACGCTACTATCTCAAGGCGGAAAATACGGGGATGAGCACCCAGCATCACGTACGAATCACCGAATCCATTCCAATTCAGCCCGTCAGTGGTGATTTGAATGCCTCGATGCACTACGTCGAAAACAGTGCAGTTTTCCTCAGCCCAAAGAAGGCAGAGGATTTCCATGTTTCTGTTACAGCCCATGAAATTGAGTGGCTGATTGATGAACTCAAACCAAGCGAATCAGCGATCGCGGCTTTTGATGTAAAAGTTCCAGAAGTCACGAAAGAGACGACCTGGGACAATACAGCTGCCATATCTTCTGATGAAGAACCCAAAACGCCCAGCAACACAGTCAGATCGAAAGAAAAGAGCACGCCGCCAACAAATCCAGAAACCCCATCCCAGCCGCGGGAGCGCACACCAGTTCCAGCGGCAAATCAGCCGGTGATTGAAAACAAAACAACGCCATCCCTAACCACAACACCATCGGCAGCTCCGGCTCCAACAACGCCAATTTCCCAGATTCAAACTCGATCCACCAGCCCTTCTCAATCCATAACGGATACACGTTCGGTTTCATCGAGTGTCAAGACAGGGGTGGATACCCGGTATGGCGCATGGTCCATTACGGCCGCCGGCTCGCTTGTTCTGGCCTGCTCATTCTTAATGGCAAAGAAAAGAAAAACCAAAAAGTAAGAATAGGACTAAACACAACCTGGATTCCTCCAACGGGTGATCCCGCTTAGCTTTCTAAGTGGCTCAGTCTTTTGAACCGCAAAGCAGCAAAAAAATTTTCATGAGATTGTTCAAGCCTTACAGCCTGAACGATCTCACTTTTTGCTTTCCTTAAATCGACTTCAAAATGCGGGGCGTTCTGAATTTACTTTCACAAAATGATAAAAAGGAGGGAAGAAAGAAAACAAAGCGAAGAAAAGAGCAGCAAGGAATCAATGAAGCATAAAGCTTGATTCATGGTATATTGATCACAAGGTAAAAAAATATGAAGAAAAAATCATTTTCAACCCTGCTTGCCGGCGCCGCCGCTCTGGCACTGGCAGGTGGATTTTTAGTTGGCCGTGGCGTAAAGCATGGTCTGTTTTCAAATGGCGTCTTATCCTTTTGGGGAGGTGTTGTTTTACTTGGAATTGGCCTATGGCTGTTGATTCGATCTTTTGCCCAGAAGCAGAAGATCACTAAAGCGCCGGAGATGGCCGGCCTGCTGGATGAAGAGCAGCTCAATCAAACCTTAAAGGCAGTCAAAAAAGCAAATCCGAAAGTCTTTAAAAAGGAAATGCGTGAACTGGATAATCAATGTCTGCGTATGGAAAAGAAAAGCGAGCAGCTGGATCAGGCTTTGAAGTCGTATTTTGACGGGTCCCGGATCAGCTATGCAAAATTTGCAGGCACGATTAACCGCTGCTTGAATCTGTTCGATGAAAATGTAACGCAGATACTCAACCGGATTGCGATTTTTGATGAAGATGGATACGAACACCTGTTCAAAACCCATCAAGAATATACCGATGCAATCGAGCCGTATCAGGAAACATTTGACGCGATTGGTGCAGATTTGAAGAATAATGAGGAGATTCTCTCCCGCTTTGACAGGCTGCTTCAGGAAGTCAATAACCTTTCCAATCCGAATGCAAATTTAGAAGATCTGCCTGCCATGCAGGAGCTGGGAGAGTTGATCGACCAGACCAAACTCTATCGTCAGCAGCATTAAAATCGAACGAGATTGAACTGTATTCTTTTGAAAGACCATTTCTGAAGATTTCATCAACAATTGCTGAAGTAAGAAAGATGCTGCCCTTTTGTAAGGTGAGCTTTGGTATAAACACTGTAGACTTTCCTCATGCCTGTTTGAAAAGGAAAAGTCAAAGATAAATTAACATTCAAAATGAAGGATGCAGGACATCTAGAATAAAAGAAACAGCCTTTAGGCTCAAGGAGAAAAGAATGGCATTTAGTATGGATGTGGATGCGCTGGATAAGGAGAAGGTTACTGAACCTTTAAATCCAACGCCGCAGCAAAAAACTGCGCTGTCGAATATGGCAGAAGAAAATGCAAAAGAAGTGATGGGAATCAATTTGGATTCTTTAGAAGAACGCCGGAATATTGCCAATACGATCGAAAGCTTTGGCAAGGACATCGTTGTCAAGTCCAGCGAGAAGAATAAAATGCTGGAAAAAACGCTTAACGATTTATCCAAGACAGGATCAGAAGGCGGGCAGGTCGTTGATTCGCTGGCGAAACTGAATCGTGAAATGAAGGAACTCGACCCAACCGGAATTAATTTCAACAACAACAGCCTGTTTGGCAAGATGTTCAATCCAGTCAAGAATTATTTCCAGAAATACGAAAAAGCGGACACTCAGATTGAAGAAATCATGGAGTCGCTCGAGGCGGGTAAACGCGCTTTAATCAATGACAACACCACGCTTGAAATCGAACAGGCCTCGTTGCGTGATTTAACGATCAAACTGGGCAAGCAGGTTGAACTGGGCACCCAGATGGATGAAGCAGTCTCCAAAGCCTTGGAGCAGGCCCAGATCACGAACGAGGATCCTGAAAAGATTAAATATATACAGGATGAAATTTTATTCCCCCTGCGTCAGAAGGTGATGGATCTCCAGCAGATGCAGGCGGTCAACCAGCAGGGCTATTTTGCAATGGAAATTGTCCGCCGCAATAACAAAGAATTAATACGGGCGGTTGAACGGGCTCAGCATGTGACCGTATCGGCTTTACGTACCGCTGTAACAGTCGCTTCCGCTTTGTATAACCAGAAGATTGTGCTTGATAAAGTGAAGATGATCAATGATACCACCAACAACTTGATTCGCTCCACTTCCGTTATGCTCAAACAGCAAGGATCCACGATCCAGCAGCAGGCCATGGAAGCCAATATCAGCGTTGAAACGCTCAAAGAAGCCTTCAAAAATACCTTTGAAGCACTCGATGCGGTTGACAGCTACAAACAAAAAGCTCTGCCGCAGCTCAAAAACCAGCTCGATGCATTTAAAGAAATGGCAGATGAAGGCGAAAGACGAATCCAGAAAATTGAATCAGCTCAAGCTTATCGTGATGGCATTGCGCAATCTGATGAGATTCGCAATCTGCCGCACTTGCCTGAATAGCGCAGTTTCATTCTGTTTTGATTTCTAAGCACTTTGGCTTTTGACAAAGTGCTTTTTCAATGATGCAGATTTCAATTTAAAGTAGTTGTGAAAGAATAGATAAGGATCTCCTGAATATTAAGTCCCGCTGAACAGACTATTTATCTACTTTATATACAGTAAAATTGGGGCTTATCTATTGGACCTTATTTTCCTGTGGTTCCTAAGACTGAAGATCGTTTCATTGACAGAGAAATAAAATGACAAATGAGATAAAGGATGAAACAACGATTGAAAAGGCAATCAAAAAGAGAAGCTGGAAAGTTGATGCAATCTTGAGAAAGGAAAACTATCAATATGCAGTTAATCGGAAAACGAATCTATTTGCGTCCCTGGGATGACCAGGACACGCGCAGACTTTATGAGCTGGCTTGTGATCCTGAAATCGGACCGGCGGCGGGCTGAAAGCCCCATCAGACGATCAAAGAAAGCCGCATGATCATTGCCACTGTTTTGAGTGACCCAGAAACCTATGCCGTTTGTCTTCGTGAAAATGATGCAGTCATTGGAGCCATCTCTTTGCTGAATTCTAGAAATGGATCCAACTACCCAGCTGGACAATGTGAACTTGGATTTTGGATTGGAAAGCCCTATTGGGGTCATGGGTATGTCAAAGAAGCCAGCCTTGTATTGCTGCGCCATGCCTTTGAAGATTTGCATATGAACAAAGTCTGGTGCGGCCACTATGATGGCAATGAAAAATCAGCAAAAGCGCAAGCCAAAATCGGCTTTGTCTTTGACCGACTGGTTCCCAATGCCCCGGTCCCCTTGTTAGGGGAATACCGTGATGAAGTGATCAATTATATGAGTTCCAACATGTGGCAGACCATCAAAGAGAAAAACCAAATGTAAAGCATTTGGACAAAAATTGACTGTCCTTTAAAGCTTATCTTTCAAAACCTGAAAAGCCCAGATCTACCAGATCTATGGGATTGGATCTGAGCTTTTGCATGGGGCTTGGCAATGGTTTTAGGATTGCTTAGCGAAGGATGAGTGGTTTTTATGGCGGAACAGGATTATTTGACTATTCCAAATTGGCATGGCGGGCAAGCAGGTCTTCATCAGTAAGTTCAAGCCGTGTTTTTAAAGCACAGACAAGCGCCTCACAAACCAGAAAGGCCAATTGCTCAAAGCAAGAACCGACCGGCTGGAGCGATTTGAAGTCATGGTCTTGATCCAACTCGTACTTCCTGGCAGCACGATGCAGGACGCTTCTTGGGCCATGGGACTTGCAAGATTGAGCGTGATCAACAGCAAATGGGCGCCAGCAAATTTGGCGTTTTCAACCATGGCCAATAAAGAGGTTGTTTTTCCCGATCCCGAAATCACAATCAACAAGTCATCTTTGCTAATGGGACCAGCCGTGATTTCATCCACGCGGTTTACCCGAAAGCCCAAATGAACCAGCCGATTGGCAAATAGGGAAGCGACCAACCCCGAGCGGCCCGCTCCGGCTAGAAAAATCTTGTGCTCATCAAAGACATTTTGAAGGCAAGAGAGTGCTTGTTCGAGCTGACTGGGATCAATGGCTTGGGTCATGGTTTCCAGTTCTTCCAGAATTGAATCCAGGATTGTTTGAACGGACAGAACGTCATGGAAACAAGAAGTATGATTTGGCATTTGCTTTCTCCATGTACAATCTCCATTTCGAATGGCTTGGGCTAGAGCATGGGCAGTTTTTTGAGGATCTGGAGCATGGGTGATCCCACTGCCGACACTCACAATATCGGGCTTGAGCTGGATGTAGTCTTGAATGGGCGTTTCATGGATACCACCAGCCACGGAAATGGTCATATCTGGCCCCAGGGTTTTGAGTTCTTGAAGAGCAGCCAGCGTGGTGAGACCGAAAGCCTGCTGGTCAACGCCAACATGAACCCTCAGTGGCGTGGCACCGATTTGTCTGAGCTGGTCTACTCGTTTAGGCAGATCTTGGACACAGATCAAATCAACAAAGACTTCGTGATCTTGACCAGCACACTTGATACAGTCAGCAATGGTAGCTAAATCGCTTACCCCAAGCACAGTCGTCATCTGGGCGCCTGCTTCAAAGGATTCCCCCGCTTCATACTGTCCAGCATCCATGATTTTTAAATCTACCAAAATTTCATGTTCACCAATTTGCTTTTCATTTTTTTTGGAAGGTTTACCCTTTTCTAGCAAGCCAATTTCAGCCAATGTGTAGGCAAGAAGGGGGTTGAGTGCGAAAATAGGCGAAGTGAAATGGATAAAGTTTAAAGGAATGGCTTAAGCAAAGAAATTAAGACAGACAGAGTTAAAACCAAAGCTCTAGGCGATTTGGGAAAAAAGGCTTAAGGTAAAAGAAATTGGAGGGAGCGCAATGATATTAGATGTAAAAATTGATGGACAAGATCTCAAACTGCTTCATGAAAAGCGGGCTTCCAAACGCGTCAAAGAACGAAACCTGATTAAAGCCTTCCATCGATCCGAGGGGGCATTTTTAAGCCGGCTGCTGTTGTTTGAAGGGCCGCTTTCATCCCCCAACATGAGACTGCTTAAAAATCTTGCGCTAGAGTTTGCCAAGGTGATCAACCGTAGCCCTGGTTATATTGGCGAAGAAGACGTTAATGGCTATTACTACGCTAGCAATTATTATGGTTTGACCCAAGAGCAGGCTGAAGAGATCGGGGAAAAATTAGATGATGGAACGCATTCATCCTTTTTTTACCCTCATAACCTGCAAGCTTTCTTTTTTGATTTTGCCCGTGATCTCAGGCAGTTTGCCAACCGCTCCAAGGGCAATCTGCTCAGGCTGATGCGGGAGAAAAAATACTCGATTATCGCCAACCAGCTCTACTTCTTTTTGAGTGATGTCCCTGACAATCCCGAATATCCTTTTGCTTTTTTGGCGATGGTGCCAACGGTGAAAAATGGCCAGTGGCAATGGTTGTCTGTTTTTCAGGCACTTAAAAAACTGCATCGCCACATGTTCTCTTCTTATTCTTACCTGTCGGACCGAATTGAAGCCATGCTCGATCAAGCTGCCATGGAAAGCGAGTTCATCAAACGGCTGGTTCAAACCCGGCTGATTTTACAGCCGGTGCGGCTGACGGATGAAGAAGCGCTCCAGTTCATGCAGGATATTCCGAAATTTGAAAAACTAGGCATTATCTGCATGCTTCCCGAATGGATGAACAACAAATCCATCAAACTTCAATTTTCCTGGTCAGCAGATGACGAACCGGGGCTGATCACTTCGGATGCCTTGCTTTCTTACGTGCCGGAAATGATGTACCATGGCCAGCCGATCAGTGAGAAAGAAGCTGAAGAACTGCTCAAAAAAGACGAAGGCTTTCAAAAGCTCAATGGCAAATGGGTAGAGGCCAGCCATACCCAGCTGAAATCCCTGCTCGACCGTTTCCAGAAACTGCGCAAATCCGGCCAGTCGTTAAGCACCTTGTTTGCGATGCAAAATGAAGGGGAACAAGAGGAAGATGCGCCAGAATTGGAGATCAGCTATGAAGACTGGATTACGCAGCGGTGCGGATTGAACCGTCCGATTACCGATAATCCTCTGCCGCCGGGATTCGAACCGATTTTGCGGCCTTACCAAAAACAGGCCTTTACCTGGCTGGACCGCATGCAGCAGCACCAGCTTGGTGTCATTTTGGCAGATGATATGGGGCTTGGCAAAACGGTTGAGATTTTGTCTGAGATTGAAAATATGCGAAACCATGGCAAAAAGAAGATCCTGATCGTTGTTCCTGCTACTTTGGTGGGAAACTGGATTGCCGAGATTCGCAAATTTGCCCCATGGATAACCTATACCGTACTGGATGGCAAAAACGAACCACCAGCTGGCGAAGTCCATTCCTTGATTACACTTGTGACGTACCAGAAGTGCCTGAAATCAGAGTATGTCCAGACCGTGCATTGGGACTGCATCATTTTGGATGAAGCCCAAGCGATCAAAAACCCGCAAGCCCAGCAAACCAAAAAGGTAAAGTCTTTGGAAGCTGACTTTAAAGTCGCTTTAACGGGCACGCCAATTGAAAACAATCTGGGGGAATTGTGGTCGATTTTTGACTTTATCAATCCTGGCCTTCTGGGCACCCGCGATGAATTCAGCTATTTCAAATCCAATGAAGAAGGCTTGGAGCAGCTCAAACAAATCATTGCTCCCTTTGTCATGCGCCGCATGAAGACGGACCGTACGATCATTTCAGATCTGCCCGAGAAAAATGAAATTGAAGTTCATGTTGATCTAAGCAAAGAACAGATTGTTTTGTATCGCAAGGAAGTCGAAAAACTGGAACGAGAACTCAAAGAGGCCGAGCCAGGAAAAGCGAAATTCTTGATTTTGGCCGAGATTACCAAACTCAAGCAGATCTGCAACCATCCCGCGCAATACCAGAAAATGGGTGACTATTCCATCTCCCGTTCGGGAAAATTTGGCGCTTTGCGAGATATTGCGCAAACAATTGCGAAAAACAAGCAGAAAGTCATCGTCTTTACCCAGTTTGCCCAGATTATCCCCGCTTTAGTCAAGCTGCTTGAAAAAGAATTTAAGCAAAGCGGTGCTTCCATCGATGGCAGCACAACTACCAAAGCACGCATGAAAATTGTTGAAGATTTCCAAAATGGCAAACTGCCTTTTTTGGTGCTGTCTTTGAAAACAGCCGGTGTGGGCTTGAATTTAACAGCTGCCCAAAATGTCATTCACTTTGACCGATGGTGGAATCCAGCCGTAGAAAACCAGGCTAGCGATCGCGCTTTTCGAATTGGTCAGAAAAATGACGTTACCGTTTACAAATTTGTATCCACCAATACAATCGAAGAAGTGATCAGTACTATGCTTCATCAAAAGCAGGATTTAGCCGACCAGGTGATCAATGACCTTGACTCTGAGAAACTGACCGAGCTGTCGGCGGATGAATTGCTCAGAGCCATTCAATGGCGCGGGTAATCAGAGCTTGTTCGATAGTTTCTCTTTGTCTTGTCCAAGCCAAACACGCGCCTGCCAGAGGTAAAGACAGCAATCGGATGCAAAGAGAGAAAAGAGATCAACGAGATATCAAGACTCGAAATGGTAAATGGAAAGGAAGGCAACGGCAGCGTCTGTCATTGCGCAAGACCGTCTGCTGATTTATAAATTATGGCAAAAGCAAAATATGTAGTCCACGGCCAGCCTGTCTATCAGCCGCTTATCGAATTTATGCTTGGCCCGATGCAGATTTCTCAAGATGCAGTGCAATTGGCCTGCCAGCTCTATACGAAAAAGTTTGCTGATGAGGACGAGGACAGTTTTGACGTCGAAATCCCATTGTCCTCGAGCGATGTGGATGCAATCAGAAAATTAGACAAGGTCCATTCGTATGGATATTACCGCTATTATCCAGGGAAAATTTTACGGCCTCGAAGTGAGCTGGCCATTAACAATTGCAACACCAGTGAAAAAGACTGGATTGAAAACCATATTGCTTTGTTTACTGACTCTAAAGCATTAACCAAAGAAGAAGCCCTGTCCATTCTTGTCGCTTTGACGGGGCGCACATGCTTTTATTCGTATGACTCCCAGGCATCCTTTGTGGTCGGCATATGGCTTTTAGGATTGTTTGATGCGATTCAAATCGATCCCCAAGCCATTTTGAAAGTCCGCCGCATCTCGAAGGAAGAATTCCTGGTGCTTCAAGGAATCGAACCGGTCTCCATGCGGTTTTTAAAAGACCATATGCTTCCGGAAACAAAAAAAGCGAAGGAGGAGTGCGCGGCTGGTTTGCAGACGCGGGCCATCGGCTGGGACGAAGCGGCTGAGTTGTTTCCGCTTGAGGAAGGAACAAAAGTTGAATTTACTACGGTGCGCCAAATGCTCAACAAACTTGTCCCTAAAGAACATCCAGCGCGCAAACCTAAATCAGGCCAAGCTGTCTATGGAATCAGGCAGTATAACCCCAAAGACTGGAGTCTTGCAGCCGAATTCAGCCCTGTCAACCGGGTGTATTCGGCTTTGGATTTAGATCCAGCGCAATTCAAGTTTTCGCTGGGGATGCCTCAGTTGATTGATGGTTTGATAACCGTCAAGGAGCGGATGGCCGATTTGCCCAATGGCCGGCAATACCGCTACTGGATGGATTATCGCCATCGGTAAGGATCAGTCACTTAATGAATTGATTATTTAAAGCAAGATAACATCTGAACTCTGAAGCTTTCTTTTTATGGCATTTTAGAATTTCTCTTAAAAGGAAGGTTCCAAACGATCATAGATTTGTGTAACGAGTTCTTCAGTTTCTGAATGAATAGACATAGCAACTCAAATAAGTGATCATGTGATGAAGTGACTGTTTCTAAGCTTGCCTTTGAAAAGAGAAGTTCATCCCTTCCCAATTGCAATTTTCTAAACAATAAGAGACCAAAAAGCCGGATCTTAGCTTTGCTAGCCTGCTTTTCAGGTGTTTTTCAGAAAAAATCCGTGATTTTCAATGGATTTTCAAAAAAGTAGGACCTTAGCCTTTACACCATTGCAACAATCGACTATATTTCAACCATCAACAACTTGTATTGCAAAACCAATGCGGAAGAGATCAAACAGAAAAAGGGATCGAAGCGAGTCCGGGAGGGTGGAAGCCGGATGATAACCGTTCTGCAAATGGACTTCCAAGGGCGACGTGAACTTTGAGTAGCGAAGCCGGGCCTTTCCCGTTATAGAAAGAAGAATGTGATAGCATTCGATGAGTGGGCGCTTTACGCCAATACAGGTGGTACCGCAGAGAAAATTCTGTCCTGTTCCGTTATTTATAATGGAACAGGATTTTTTTTGGCCTTGCTCAAAGTTGACTATCAGAAATCAGGAGGAAACGTTATGAAAACCATGAATCACTTCAGAAAAACACTCGCTGTTCTGGCTGCTGCTGCCATGCTTGCAGGCTGCTCTTCAAGTTCCAGTCCATCTTCGGCTTCATCTGCTGGATCTTCAACAGCTGCAGCAGGATCAACCAGTGAAACGGTTTATTCCATCGGCCTGGCTCAGCTGGTGGACCACCCTTCTTTAAATACCATCCGCGATGCCATGCTTGATGAATTCAAAAAGGAAGGCTACGTTGATGGCGAAAACCTGAAAATTAACTACCAGAATGCGGCAGGCAAAACATCCAACTTAGATTCCATCATGTCCGGCTATGCGACTGATGGGGTTGATGCGATCATCGCCATTGCAACACCAACCGCAATGTCCGCCCAAAACTATGCGGACCAAGCGCCTGTGATCTTCTCAGCTGTTTCCGATCCTGTTGAGGCCGGTCTGGTTGAATCTTTAGAAGAACCAGGAGGAAACATCACCGGCACCAGTGATGAAATCCAGGTCGATGAAATCGTCGATTTAATGCTTGAACTGACACCGGATATCAAAACTGTCGGCATGCTTTATAACCCAGGCGAAGCCAACTCCGTCGCGACAACCAGCCGCTTCAAAGAATACGCCGAATCTAAAGGCTTAACCGTAACGGAAAAAACAGGAACGGATAACACAACGATGCAGCAAGCTGCTGTTGAACTGGCCAATAGTGTCGATGCGATGTTCTCACCTAATGACAACACCGTGGCAACGGGTATGGTTTCTTTAGGACAGGTTGCACGGGATGCTGGCGTTCCTTACTATGTAGGTGCCGATTCCATGGTTGAAACCGGTGGTTTTGCGACAGTCGGCATCAACTATGAAGATCTCGGTCGTGAAAGTGCCAGAATGACAATTGATGTTCTTAATGGCGCCAATCCAGCAACGCTTCCAGTTAAAGTATTCAAAGATGATCTGAATGTTTATATCAACGAAGATGTATTGAAAGACTTAGAATCCAAAGGCAAAACCAAAGTGGAAGTTCCAGCCAGCCTGGAAGAAGACGAAAACGTGATTAAAGTGACAACAACTGAATAAACCGCCAGAATTGAACCACTGGCATCAAGCGGTGATTCTGCGGATTCACCGCTTTTTCAAGAAAGACAGCCGGCACAACTGCTTGAAAAGGTCGGCTGCCTTTCTTGAAATTAAAGGGATGATCTTGTTTGACCTGAAACTGGATCTGGCTGCAGTTTGTCTGCCGGCCAATGAAATAGAAAGGATTTTATGAACGGAACCATACTCTTAAATGCCATCCAGCTCGGTTTGATTTTCGCTGTGCTGTCGATTGGCGAATACATCACCGTCAATGTGATGGACTCTCCAGACTTAACGGTTGATGGCTCTTTTGTGACCGGTGCCGCGGTCTGCGCCATGCTTACTTTACAAGGCATGCCAAATCTTGGCTTGCTGGCCAGTCTTTTAGCCGGGGCCCTGTGTGGTGTTGCAACCGCGTTTTTACAGACAAAAATGAAGATCCAGCCTTTGCTGGCGGGAATTTTGACGATGACGGGTTTGTATTCCATCAACCTGCGCATTATGAATAACTCTCCAACTGTCAACTTATTCGTTGGCGGCAAACCAGCCCAGACGATTTTATCCAATCCAGATACCCGGTTGTTTGTTCTGCTGACAATTGTGATTGTCATCATCGGTCTGTTGTATTTCTTCTTTAAAACCAATTTAGGTCTGATGCTTCGGGCCAGCGGCGATAACGAAATGATGGTTAAATCATCATCCATCAACGTGGATAACATGAAATTTCTCGGCCTGGCTCTTTCCAATGCGTTAGTCGGCTTATCGGGCGCTCTATTGGCCCAGTTTCAAAACTTCGCCGATATTTCTGGCGGAACAGGCATGCTGGTTTTAGGTCTTGCCGGCATCATTATCGGTGAAGCGATTTTAAGACCAAAGAATATTGGAATGGGCCTGGTTGCAGCCGCAGTCGGTGCGGTGCTGTATCGAATCCTGTACACTCTGGCTTTACGACTTGGTTTTGCGGCAGCCGATATGAACTTGGTTTCTTCAATCCTGGTTGCGATCACGATTTCCATTCCCTATATCCAGAAACTGATGAAAGATCAGAAACTCGTGAAAGGACGGAAGAAAAATGCTTGAACTTAAAGATGTAACCGTCATTTTTAACGAAGGAACTACCCTTGAAAAAAAAGCTCTCGATAACGTGTCTGTTACCATCAATCCCGGTGAATTTGTGACGATCTTAGGCAGCAATGGAGCAGGGAAGTCAACTTTTTTCAATACCATTACCGGAAGCGCCAAGGTCAAATCAGGAACCGTTTTGTTAGATGGCCAGGATATCACCGACCAGCCGGAACATGTTCGCAGCCGCACTCTTGGCCGGCTCTTTCAGGATCCCTCTCAAGGAACGGCCCCTCATATGACTGTCGAAGAAAATATGGGACTGGCAATTTCTTCAAATCGTTCGCCATTTGCGATTGCTGTTCGCAAAAAAGAAGAAAAGCTTTTCAAAGAAATTCTCTCTGAGCTGGATATGGGGCTTGAGGACCGGCTGAAAACCCCGATCGGTCTGCTTTCTGGTGGACAGCGCCAGGCGGTTGCCCTCATGATGGCTGTCGCCAATCCACCCAAACTGCTTTTATTGGATGAACATACCGCTGCCTTGGATCCAGTCAGTGCCAAAAAGATTTTGGAAGTGACCAATAAGCTGATTGCCCGCAATCAGATCACTGCTTTGATGATTACCCATAACTTGAAAGATGCTTTGGAGAATGGGGACCGCTTATTGATCTTCCAGGATGGGAAGATCACCCATGATTTTAAAGGCGAAGAAAAGCAGAAACTCACCTTAGAAGATTTAATTCACTGCTACGATGTTTGATTGCGGTTTCGATCCAATGAAAAAGCAGTTGAATAGAACTCTTTACAAGACTGATTTACCTTACTTTTGAATCAAGCCAGTTTTCTAGTAAAAATGACTGACAGGTGGTTAAAGACAGCGGCGAACGCAGAGTCTTTTTAAATCTGCCTTACAGCCCGATTGAAAGGACAAGTCCTTTAGAAAAATGAGACCCAAAACAACTTGCTGTTTCGTCGACTGCGTTGAGTCAATTGTCAGAAGCAGATTCCAGAAAGCAGAGGGAAAGGTCAAGCTGAAGCCGGCTTTGCTCATTGAATTCAATCCGCCAGGATTCTGCTTGTTCAAAAGATTGATGGATTTTATTCTAATGTACGGATGAAATCTGCCTTCTAATCCTATTTCGAAACCAAAACGTTCATTTCGTTTAACACCACTTTGAAAGACCCAGCTTCCTGTAGACACAAGGGATATGAAGCTGGGTCTTTTTTTATCTATTTTTGATGCTTTGACAATGGATCGTTTTGAATGATTTCGGCTGTTTTTACGGGTCTCCGTACTAAAGACATGGCTTGGATGTCAGATCTCCTTTACAAAGAGCAGATTCGGCACAATAATTTTTCGTCTTTTTCGATGGGTTGGTTAGGCAAATAAGCCGGACTTAGCGATCCGCGTAGCGGCTTCCGCCACTTCTTCGTCGCTGCGAACTAAAGCTAAGCGCACAAACCGTTCGCCTTCTTTGCCAAAGCTGGTTCCAGGATTGGTCAAGACACCTGTCTTTTCTAACAGCACGTTCATAAATTCAGAGGAATCGGCGTAACCATCAGGAATCTGGGCCCAGACAAACATGGTCGCTTTTACCGGATCAATCTGCCAGCCAGCTTTCGCAAACTGATCGATCAGAAAGTCAGCCCGGCGCTTGTATTCGTTGCGAACGGACGCTACAAAGTCACCGGATTTCGTTAAAGCGGCGATAGCACCAGCATGAACAGGACCAAAGCTTTGGAAATCAATCGTATTCATCAATTTGGAATAGGGAGCGACCAGATCAGCATTACCAACTAAAACAGCCATTCTAGCCCCACCCATTGAATAGGATTTAGAGAATGAGTTGAGTTCAACACCGATTTCTTTGGCCCCCGGATAGGAAAGAAAGCTGCGGCCAGGCTCGCCATTGAAGATCAATTCACTGTAGGCATTATCGTGAATGACTAGAATCTCATTTTTGGTCGCAAAATCGATCAGCTTTTCATAAAAGTCGTCCCCTGCAATCGCTCCCGTTGGGTTGGAAGGGTAGGAAACAAGCATTAACTTGGCTTTCTTGGCTACATCTTTGGGGATTTCATCAAAGTCAATGAGATAGTTGTTTTCTTTACGCATCGGCATAAAGTACGTTTCGGCTCCGGCAAGGAGGGGTGCTGTGCGGTAAATCGGATAGCAGGGATCAGGAATCAGCATTAAATCGCCTGGATCCAATAAAGCCATCGGAAGATGGCTTAAAGCTTCCTGCGATCCTTTCAAAGGGAAAATTTCTTCCTCTCTGAGTTCTACACTATAGCGGTTTAAATACCAGTCCTGCACAGCTTTTAAAATCGCTTTGGAGGGCTGAAGCGTATATTGATAGTTTTCGTCAGTTAAAGCAGCTTGAGCGATCGCCTCTTTGACTTCCTGACAGGGTGGAATATTCGAAGAGCCGACTGAAAAGTCGATGACCGCTTTACCGGTACGGTTGGTATAGGCCGTTTTCGAGGCGGCCAGATCAGAAAAAGAAGGCGCGTTGATGTTGTTGACACGTTGAGCAGCATATTTCATACAAATACCTGACTTTCTTTATTTACGGATGGAATTCAACTTGAAAAATTCTTAGGTATTATAATGCTATTTCTCAAAGGGGATTGAAAACCGACCGGTTCTTGAATCAAATCTTTTATTTTTTCTCCATTCGCTGACATTTTGCCTGTTTAAGGCCAGCATTCAAGCGTTTATCAGGCATGTTCAAATTTTTGACTCGGTCATCCAAAAAATAAAAGAGAACCCGAAGGTTCTCTGGTGTTTAAGATTTGGGAAGCAGACCGATGACCAAAATCACCGCGATGACTAAGGGCAGAACATACTTGCAATAGGGATGAATCCAGTCCGGCACTTTTAAGCCCTTACCCATATTGGCTTCTTTCGTGAAGCTTTTCCAGCCCCAGCCAAGCTTGGAGGTACAGAATAAAACAAAGATCAGCGACCCGCCAGGAAGCAGGATATTCGAGACCAAAAAGTCTTCAAAATCCAAAATCGCACTGCCTTCGCCCAGCGGCTGAATACCAGCTAAGATGTTGTACCCCAGTGCGCAGGGAAGAGAAAGAAGGAAGACCAGGATGGCATTGATCAGGCACGCTTTTTTGCGGCTCCAGCCAAAAGCGTCCATGCAGGAAGCCAGAATATTTTCAAAGACGGCCAGGACGGTGGAAAAAGCTGCAAAGGTCATAAACAAGAAAAACAAGCTTCCCCATAACCGGCCTAATGGCATCTGGTTAAAGATGTTTGGCAGGGTAATAAAGATCAGGCTGGGACCGGAGGTGACGTCCACTTTAAATGCAAAGCAGGCGGGGATAATAATCAAACCTGCACAGATGGCTACCAGAGTATCCAGCAGGGAGATGTTCAACGATTCACCAAGCAAAGCACGGTCTTTATCAATATAGGAACCAAAGATAGCCATCGCCCCGATGCCAAGTGACAAGGTAAAGAAGGCCTGGTTCATCGCGGCTACAATGACATTCATTGGGCCGATTTCTAAAAAGCGGTTCCAGTCGGGCAGCAGGAAATAGCGAAGTCCTTCATCCGCCCCTTCTAAAAATAAGGAGTTGCCGGCTAACACGACCATCAGCACCAGCAACGCTGTCATCATGACTTTGGTAATGCGCTCCAGGCCGTTTTGTAAGCCGATGGCACAGATCGCAAAACCAACTCCAACAACTATGGCCATATAGCCAACTTCACTGATGGGATCGGCAAGCGTAGCGCTGAACTGGGTGGCCACGCCCTCTGGATTCAAGCCCTCAAACCGGCCGATCAGCGTATCGACAAAATATTTCAGCATCCAGCCGGCGACGGTTGTATAAAACATCATCAGCAAATAGTTGCCCGCAATTGCAAACCAAGTATGATAATGCCACTTGGTCTTTGGCGGCTCTAAGGTTTTATAGATGGAGGCTGGACTTTTCTGGGCTGCCCGCCCGATCGCAAATTCCATGGTCATAACCGGCAGTCCAAGGATGACCAGAAAGAAGAGGTAAATCAAAATGAAGATGGCTCCACCATTTTGGCCCGCTACATATGGAAACTTCCAGACGTTGCCAATCCCAATGGCACATCCCGCTGAAAGCAGAATGAAGCCCAAACGGGAGCCGAGTTTTTCTCGCTGCATATAGATCCTTTCTCTTTTCAATTCAGAATTGACTGTTAATGAGTATACCGAGTAGATCGAAAAGAAAGAAAATGTCTGAAAAAGAGAGCGGAAAAATAGCCGAAACTCAAGCAAAATGGAAATGTCTGCGCTAGAGGATCAATCAAAATGGCTGTCGAGCCGATAATCGGTTCAGGCAAGGAAAAATAGCACTGAAAGATTGCCATTCTGTTCGTCAGTCTCTGGCTGGATGAGTCCAGAGCCATCTAAAAACCAATCCGCATGGATAAAAACTACGGGCTATCAGTTGCTTGACTCATAATTTGGCTCAAATGAGAAGACAGCCCAATGAAATGTTCAAATCAGAGATACTTTTTGCCCTCAAACCAGCGCGATTCTTGAGTTTTGAAAGAAAATGATTAAACTGAACATAAATGCAAGGAACAGAAGGAGTACCTGGATTTAGACAGCAGAGAGTTTCCGGTTGGTGCAAGGAAACCAGAAAGAACAGGGAAGGTAGTCTGGGAGCAGCGGCTTTGAATGAAGTAGAAGTTGACGCCGACGCAGCGTTAAGCGAAGAGGTTTTCAGCCCGCAAGTGTACAACCCTTGCCCTGTCATTAAAAAGAGACGGAGCAGCAGAAAAAAGCGGGACTGAAAGCAAGTTAGGTGGCACCGCGGGTTTCTCGTCCTAGATCAGGATGAAAAACCCTTTTTTATTTTCCGCTCTTGACTGAGATGCAGCGCTGCCATCAAGTTCCATTGCTATTTTTCAAGAAAGGATTTTTATGCAAGAACTCTCCAAAAAGTATGATCATAAGCTGGTCGAGACACCAGAAACGTATCAGAACTGGATTGATAAGGGCTACTTCACAGCAGGAGATCAGTCCAAAATTCCATTTACCATCGTGATTCCACCACCCAACGTAACGGGAAAACTGCATTTGGGGCATGCCTGGGACAATACTCTTCAGGATATTCTGTCCCGCTATAAAAGACTGCGCGGCTATGACGTTCTCTATCTGCCAGGCATGGATCATGCAGGTATTGCTACGCAAGCCAAAGTCGATGCCAGACTGCAGTCTGAAGGCATTTCCCGCTATGATTTAGGCCGGGAAGCCTTTTTGAAGCGCGCCTGGGAGTGGAAAGGTGAATATTCTGATTTTATCCGCAAACAATGGGCAACGATGGGGCTCTCACTCGATTACACCCGCGAACGCTTTACGCTCGATGAAGGATTGAACCGCGCCGTCAATAAAGTTTTTTGCACCTTATACAACGAAGGTTTGATTTACCAGGGTGAACGCATCATCAACTGGGACCCGCAGGCCAAAACGGCACTGTCCAACATTGAAGTTATTTATAAAGAAATTCCAGGCAAGATGTACTATTTCAAATACATCGTTGAAGAAACCGGGAAAGAGCTGATCATCGCCACAACTCGTCCGGAAACGATGTTTGCCGACCAGGCTATCTTCGTCCATCCAGAGGATGAACGCTATAAAGAGATTGTCGGCCTGCATGCGATTAACCCGGCGAATGGGGAATCCCTGCCGATTATGGCTGATTCTTATATCGATATGGACTTTGGAACAGCCGTTATGAAATGTACACCTGCCCATGACCCTAACGACTTTGAATTGGCTAAAAAATATGGCTTGAAAATGCCGATCTGCATGAATCCAGACGGCACGATGAACGAGCTGGCTCATAAATATGCAGGGATGGACCGCTTTGAATGCCGCGAAGCCTTATTGAAAGACTTTGAAGAAGCAGGTGTTGTCGATCACATCGAAGACCATCCGCATAATGTCGGCCATTCTGAACGCACCGGGGTTATTGCCGAACCTTATCTGTCCAAACAATGGTTTGTCCGCATGAAACCACTGGCCCGGGCTGTATTGGATGCCCAGAAAACCGATGAGCATATTGCCTTTATCCCGCCTCGCTTTGAACATACTTTCAATCAATGGCTGGAAAATATTGAAGACTGGTGTATTTCCCGGCAGCTGTGGTGGGGCCATCGGATCCCCGCCTGGTTCCATAAAGAAACCGGTGAAATCTACGTGGGTGAAACCGCGCCAGAGGATATTGAAAACTGGGTTCAGGATGAAGATGTGCTCGATACCTGGTTCTCTTCGGCTTTATGGCCGTTCTCGACATTAGGCTGGCCGGAAATCACCGACGACTACAAACGCTATTATCCAACCGATGTGATGGTAACTGGTTACGATATCATCTTCTTCTGGGTTGCCCGCATGGCTTTCCAGGGCCGTCATATGACCAATAACCGCCCGTTTAAGGAGGTATTGATTCATGGATTGATCCGGGATTCGCAAGGCCGCAAGATGTCCAAATCGTTAGGCAACGGGGTCGATCCAATCGACGTCATCAACAGCAAAGGGGCGGATGCTCTGCGCTTCTTCTTAACGACCAATTCCGCGCCTGGCATGGATCTGCGCTTTGATGAAACCAAGCTGGATTCGAGCTGGAACTTTATCAACAAGATCTGGAATGCAGCTCGCTATGTGCAGATGCAGATGGAAGAAAGCCATACCTACCAGCCTGACTTTGGCAAACTCTCCGAAGCGGACATGTGGATTTTAAGCCGCTTGGATGAAACAATCCAAAATGTAACCAAAAACCTCGACCGCTACGAACTGGCGATGGTTGGCAACGAATTGTACAGCTTTGTCTGGGATGATTTCTGCTCCTGGTATATTGAGCTGTCCAAAGCTGCTTTGAATTCTTCCAATGAGGAAGTCCGCTCAAATACGATTGCTGTTCTGGTTTATGTTTTAAAATCGATCCTGATTCTGCTTTCACCATTCATGCCCTTTGTGACGGAGCATATTTACACAGCTTTGAACTTAGGCAAGGAAAGCATCAACTTGGAAGAATGGCCAAAAGTGCCGGAACTGGAAATCTCAAAAAAGGCGGTTGCCGATATGAACTTGATTTTGCGTGGTATTGAAACCGTTCGTGAAATCAAGACACAATATGGCTTAAAACCTAAAGAAAAGATCAATCTCTTATTAACGGACAACGAAGGGAATCCTTACAGCCTGACCAATGAGGGCAAGGCCTTGTTAGAGGGCATGGCCAAAATTTCTCTGGTTGACCGCCTGGAAAGCGAAGACCTGCTGGTACGCGATCTGGAAGGCTTCAAGCTCAATGCAGCTATGGCGGATCTGGTTGATGTTGAAGCCGAAATTGCCAAAATGGAAAAAGAAATTGCCCATCTGCAAAAAGAAGTAGCACGGGGTGAAAAGATGCTGTCCAATCCTGGATTTGTCAATAAAGCACCGCAGGCCAAGATTGATCAGGAAAAGGCAAAACTCGAAAAGAATAAAGCACTCAAAGCACAGACCGAAATTTCGCTTACTCAAATGAAAGCCCGACAAGCGTAGTCTGTTTTGAAAGTGCGTTTCATTCTGGCCGGATTCATCCAGATGGATTGAGTCCCAAAGCCGCAGATTCTCAACTTGTATCCAGAGTTGGAGATCGGCGGCTTTTTTGTCGAAGGATTGAAAAGAAATTGGATGAAGATTCAAGGAAGATGAGAAGAACCAGAAGATGGATGTTCATTCAAGAAATGGTTAGTAAGATCCAGGCCTAAAATAGCACTGACCCTTTGAAAAGAAACAACTGCCAATACTGCCAATGAATTCAAGAAAGAGGGATGTGCAAAGAGGACGAAGGCTGTTTGCGCAGATCCCCGCTGGAGGTTATCTGGAGGTTATAAGGAAAATATGAGTCAAATGAGTAAACCCTGTCGTCAAAAGAAAGCTGCATTGATCAATGACCTTTCTGGGCTTGGGCGTTGTTCGCTCAGCGTGCAGCTGCCAGTGCTTTCTGTCATGCAGGTGGAATGTCTGCTGCTTCCCACCTGTATTTTGTCCAACCACACCGGCTATCCATCTTTTTATCTCAAAGACCTTACCGAAGATCTCGACGGCATGATGGATGAATGGCAAAAACAGGAAGTGGAAGTCGATGCCATCGTCACTGGCTTTTTATCCAGCCAGAAACAGGTTCATCATGTCCTGCGGTTTTTAGATCTTTTTCAAACACCAAAGACTTTGCTGGTGGTGGATCCGGTGATGGGTGACCATGGAAAACCCTATCCGACAATTACACCTGAATTGCAAAACGGAATGCATCAGCTTGCCAGTAGAGCGGATGTTTTGCTGCCGAATCTGACGGAAGCCTGCATTCTGACCAAGACAGCTTGGAAAGAGCAGTTTTCAAGAGCGGAAATTGAAAGGATTGCTGCGAAACTGATTGAACTTGGAGCAAACCAGGTGGTGATTTCGGGAATTGAAGACGGCCAATTGATTTGTGATTGCACATTAGAGCGTGATGGCAGGCCGGCATGGCTTGAAGCAAAAAAGAATGCCCAGATGCGCTCTGGAACTGGCGATTTATTCTGTGCGGTCTTGACAGGCGCTTTGCTGCAAAATAAGCCGCTGGATCAAGCGGCTTTACAGGCGGGAGAATTCGTGCGCAAAGCGCTGGAAATGACCCAGAAACTTCATGTTCCTCAAGAAGAGGGAACTGCCTTTGAAATGGTTCTTTGCGACTTGTGTTCCTGTCATTCTTTGTCTTGAGAAAAGAGGATGACCTATTGACAGAGACCGTAGGAAAAGGGAGGCCGGATTGGCTTTGGAAACTTCTGTTCTAAGAAAAGAATCTGTCCTCTACGCCTGCCAGGAGAACCAGAATATTCGTGCCGTATTGGCCAAATTAAACTCAACGATCAGTTCAAGATGGATTTAATGGTCCAGCCAGCAAAATCCATCCTTCGTTGGACTATAATCTAGTCATGCAAACCTATATTCTTGATGCCCAAACCATTCATCCTGACCAAGATCCAGCTGATTTTCTGTGCTCATTTTATGACCTGCCAAAGCAGACTCTTCCTGAGATCAAGCGCTTTTTATATGCGGATCCTGAAGTCAGAGTCACGGAGGTCTTCCACTGGCCGGCAGCCAGTGAGAACTGGAAGGCAATTGCCAGTACTTTGGAAATTATCCAGCAGCACTCTGCCTCTTTCTATGTAATCTGGGGACCAGAAGCTGTTGATGCTGTCACATTAGATGTCAAGAGGCTGGAAGAACAGGGAAAACCTGTGATTGAGTCAACGACAACTATCTGTACAGAAGATGGCGAATAAAGCACATTGGACAACCCAAAAAGCAGACGAGCAAGCCGCTTCGTCTGCTTTTTTCATGGACGGCCTGATTCAATTGAAAGCAGGATCCACCAAGAGTCTGCAAAAGAAGCTGAACATGAACGTTCTCAATCAGCAGACAAAGTGAAGCCTGTCCAGATTCTCTGTTCCAAGCAGTTCGCGGGCGGTTTGGATAGAGGCTTGAACGTCATCAATCTGCGGCAGGTGGTGGGTGTCCAGCCCGTATACCGCCGGCACCCCATATTCGCCGGCGATCTGCCAGAAAGCTTTGCAAGGATACGTGACTTGGTTGAGCTTTCCATGGTTGAGCTTAAAAGGCGGCAGCAGGTTGACTTCTAAAGGAATACCAGTGCGTAAAGAAGCTTCACAGATTTTGCGGGCAGCTTTTTGCTGGGCTGGACCAAAGGTCGTTCGGTTGAGCATATAGTAATCCGGATGAGCCACGATTCGAACCAGGCCCAAATCCATAGCTTGAACGACCAGATCAGCATAGAGGTCTACATCCTGGTCTGTCAGCTTCTCACTGCCCATAACAATCAATTCGCCATCCGGCCGACGAACAAAATGCTGGCCAAGAATCATCAAATCCAGCCTGTCTTTGATGCGGTCATAAAAGCCCATGAGTTCAGGCAGGTATTCAACTTCCAGGCCAACATGAATCTTGATCTGGTCTTTGTACTGATCTTTGAGATGATGAATGCTTGTCAGATAGTCTTCGAGCTGGTCAGAATCCATGCGGATAGTCTGGCGGGGATCAATGACGTGATTTTGCGGAGTGTGATCGGTAAAGGCAATGGTTTCAAACCCATTGTCTAAATAGTATTTGCTGATCAATTCGAAAACTCGTCAGATCGTTTAAAAAGAGTAAATTTCGCAATAGTAATGCCAAAGCGCCAAACGAATAAACGCTTTACCTAAAGCAATATAAGAATTTTAATTTTAAAAAACAAATACAAAATTCATATTTTCACCATATAACAGGTGGTCGGCATCATCTTTGAAAGTGCAAGCTTTTTCGGCAAAAACCGGTTTTTCCCTTGCACTTTATCACTTCAAATATCCTGATTTCAACGATAGATAAAGCCGAAATGATTTGATCAGCAAATACTAAATAGGCTTTGACAAATTCCTCATCCGAACAAAGTTCGGCATGCTTACAGCGGAAGGTATGCTGGTGAAAATTGTAATTCATGATACGGTTTGTTCTCGCTTTCAATAATTGAATGGATTCAATTCAATCTGTTTGGATATTGTTCTGTCGATCTTGTTTTCTTGCAGAATGGATTTCACATCGATTGACTGAAACAAAATAAAGAATACCAGTAAGATTCGAAAAGAGTATAGCAGCCAAGAATGAGTGAATAGAGCATCACTCCAGTTGACTTGATTGCAAAACTTGCTTTTCACCCTTTTTCAAGCCTGTGCAGTCCAGCTCGGCCAGCAGACAGGCAAAAAGCCCCATTCAAGGGAATGAGGCAGAAAATCGTTAGTCGTTTTCTTTGGCAGCTGCGGACATCTTTTCGCGGTACAGTGCCCGGCGGTCCTGTGGTGTCAGACCTTTTTTGCGCAGGCGGATGGTTTCAGGGGTCACTTCAACCAGTTCATCATCATTGATCCATTCCAAAGCTTCTTCTAACGAGAAGATGCGGGGCGGGGTAAGCAGCATGGCTTCATCACGACCGGAAGAACGGATGGCCGTCAGTTTCTTGTTTTTAAGCGGGTTGACATCCATATCGATGTTGCGGGCAGATTCACCGATGATCATGCCTTCATAGACATCAGTCTGCGGGGAAATGAATAAAGAACCCCGTTCCTGCAGATTCCATAACGCATAAGTCATCGCACTTCCGGTTTCCGTTGAAATCATAGCCCCTAACATACGCTGGGGAATTTCACCGGTATAAGGCGTATAGCCGGATACACGGCGCAGCAGGGTTCCTTCACCATGGGTATCATTGATGAATTCATTACGGAAGCCAAGCAAGCCGCGGGTTGGGGCAGTATAGGTCAGTTTGACGTAGCCGTTTTCTTCATCCATGTTGATCATGGTGCCTTTGCGCAAAGTCAGTTTATTGATGATCGTGCCGGAATACTGTTCGGGGGCAATGCAGACAACTTCTTCCACAGGTTCAACCTTCTGGCCGTTTTCATCGCGGTGCAAAATGACTTCTGGCTTGGAAATCGCAAGTTCATAGCCTTCACGGCGCATATTTTCGATCAGGATCGAAATATGAAGTTCACCGCGGCCGGAAACCTTAAAGCAGTCGGCGCTTTCTGTTGGTTCAACTTTTAAACCAACATTGACTTCCAGCTCTTTTTCTAACCGTTCTTTGATGTTGCGGCTGGTGACATATTTACCAGAGCGGCCGGCAAACGGTGATTTGTTGACGTGGAAGTTCATCGACAAAGTTGGTTCTTCAATCGGAATATGAGGCAGTGCTTCAATGCATTCAGGATCGCAAATCGTATCTCCAATAGAGACATCCGGCATACCTGCTACTACAACGATATCCCCGCTATGCGCCTCTTTAACAGGTGTGCGGGAAAGTCCTTTATAAACGAATAAATTGGAGATAGTTTCTTTTTTCTCCAGTCCATCATTGTTGGTGCGGATATAGCTGTCGCCTTTGCGCAATACGCCGCGTTTAATGCGGCCGATTCCCAAACGGCCAATATAATCATCGTAAGCCAGGGCGGAAACCTGCATCTGGGCTGGTTCATCGTCCAGATCCGGGTACGGTTCAGTGCGGTCTAAAATCGTCTGGAACAGCGGCTCAATGTTATTGGAAGGTGTATCCAGATCATATTGAACGATGCCTTCGCGGGCAATTCCATACAAAATCGGGAAATCCAGCTGCTCATCGGTCGCGTTCAAATCCAGGAATAAATCGTAGACTTCATCAACCACTTCCTGAGCGCGCTGGTCTTTTTTGTCGATTTTGTTAATCAGGAGAATGGGCTTCAAACCAATTTCAAGGGCTTTGGACAAGACAAAACGTGTCTGCGGCATTGGACCTTCACTGGCATCGACCAAAAGAATAACGGTATCCACCGTGCCCATGATCCGCTCGACTTCACTTGAGAAGTCAGCGTGGCCCGGTGTATCGACAATGTTAATTTTTACGCCATCGTGGATGACGGAACAGTTCTTGGAGTAAATCGTGATTCCGCGTTCTCGTTCAAGATCATTGGAATCCATGACGCAGTCAACGACTTCTTCGTTGTCGCGAAAGACATCACTCTGTCTTAAAAAAGCGTCTACCAAGGTGCTCTTTCCCGCATCAACATGGGCGATTACTGCGATATTGACAATCTTTTCTTTATCTGACATTGGAACCTCATTTCATTCAAAGTCAAGGGAATTATAGTCTTGACCCCCGCTAAATTCAAACCACTAGACACGACAAATCCCGGTAAACTCTTACGAATCCAGGATGGCGAATTTTTTTCTTTGACAAAATGTGACAAAATAGAAAAAGTTTCAAGGAAAGGAAAGGTTTGACTTATGGAAGGACGTTATTTTAAAGAGTATTCTCAATATCTCAATCGAGATATGGAGTTCAAAATGTATGGTCATGATGGAATTCTCTGTTTGATTGTTCCTTGTCAGGATGGCCGTTTCTTTGAGTGGGAAGACCGCAAAATGTTTGAACTGATGCAGGATCTGATTGACCAAGGTCGCATTCAGTTTGTAGTTGTCGACACGGTGGACAAAGAAACCTGGTCGTCTCATGGGCGCAGCGACTGGCGCATGGCGCAGCAGGAAAACTGGGTCAACTATGTGATGAATGAACTCATCCCTTCGGCATTGGCGAAAGCTGGAAAACCCAATGATGAGCCGATGATGATTATGGGTGCAAGCATGGGTGCTACCCACGCTTTGAATTTCTTTTTACGCTTTCCAGACCGCTTTACCAAGCTGCTTGCTTTGTCCGGGGTTTACGATATGTCCCCTTATATTTACGACAATAACTTTGATGGCAATTTCTATCAAAACAGCCCATTGGCTTATCTTCCCAATATGGATCCCAATCATCCCTATATTCAAAAGTACAATGCCAATGATGCCAGGCTTGTTGTTGGCTTAGGGGCTTGGGAAAACGAAACGGCCCATGACCTGCGCCGTCTGGCGGATTTGTTCTATCAAAAAGGAATTCAGATTCCTACCTACTTCTGGGGTGAGGATACGCCGCATGACTGGCCAAGCTGGGAAAAGCAGATCATGACCTACTTGCCAGAGATGGTTTAAGGGATTGATCCCACATTTCCAATCAGCCCCCGGTCTATTGGGCAGACGAATTCTTGGCCGCACTTCGGTGCGGCCTTTTAAATTGTGGTAAAGCAGGACCTGGAAGAAAGGGATGGGCTGCCCATTGACGAGTTTACTTGGGCAAGAAAAAAAGACACTGGACGTCACAGTGCCTTTTTCCGAAAAGTCTTATGACCTTTCTCCGCCATTTATGATCAGCGGCGGTTCAGCATAAAAAATAGAAAGGAGGTTTGTCCGGTTACCCGGGCAGAATCATTATATAACGAAACAAATTCTTGACAAAGACAGATTGCTCTTCTGGAGATTGAGAGGTGGAAATTGGCGTATTTTTAAAAGAAAATCCGGATGTCGATGGCGGGAATTGCGCAAATCATGGCAAAAGAGGCCGCTTTTTATGGATCCGCTCTTAGCAAAAGATAAAAAATAGTCATCTCAATACAGTAAACGCAAACGCTTTCGATCGAATTTAAACCAGGAAATGCACAGTCCATTGGTATTGGATCCAAAGCAAATTTGATTGTTTTTCGACAATGTCGAATGGATTTCAAAGCTGAGCTTTTACCTTCCATGATTGCATTCGGACGTTTTGTAGGTGAACTCGATTTGTTTTCAAGGATTTGATTCTCAAAACGGGGTCCCAAACCAATCAAATCGTTCTATACAGCAGCTGGTTGTTTTCAAAAGCAGCCTGGATTCTGCCGCACGCCTGGAGCCAGGAAAGGTAAGAACGCACAGTGCTGCCTACCAGAGCGTATTGCTCAAAATTCATGATCAGATCATAGTCGGTAAAAAGCTGGCCAAGCAAGGTTTCAAAGGTCTTGGGCGTCTGGCAAAGTTCAACGATATGATCAGCAATTTTGTTGACTTGGTCGATATTATATTGGGCGAGTTCTTCGATGTTGTCGGTTGGTGCAGCGTGGGCAGGGATAAAGAGTTTGGCTTTGAGGGTTTTGACTTTTTCAAGCGTATCCAGGTAGGCGGCCACATCATAGATAAAGCCAATCTGGTATTTGGCTAATGTTTCTTTGCTGGAAAGGCAATCTGCCAGATAGATGATCTGCTCATCGGTTTTAAAGCCGACCATGTCAAAGAAATGGCCAGGAAGCGGGATGAGTTCCAGCTGCTCTGGCAGACTCTTTTGGCTGAGCAGCTTGGCAGGACTTGGTTTGGCCATCAAAAACTTATGACGCAGCTCTTTTGGCGGATAACCGCCATACAAAAATGAAGGCTCCAGCAGAGGAAAAGCCGTAAAGGCTTGTTCGATTCCCGGCGCATAAATGTCACAGTTAGTCTGGGTATGCAAATATTTATTTCCACCAATATGGTCGGCGTTCGAATGGGTATTGTAGATCGCTTTGAGCGTCCAGCCCTTGGCATCGAGCAGCTTGCGGACTTTTCGTCCCGCCTCCTGGTCATTGCCGCTGTCGATCAGAATAACTTCTTTGTCGTTGATCTGGACCAGACCGATTTTGGCCGGCGATTGAATGAAATAGCAGTGATCTGAAACTTGATGAAGTTCGTACATAAATTGCCTCGCTTTTTTAAGATAATGGAGAGTTTTCAGACCATCAGACAGACTCTATCCATTGAAGGATCAAGCAAAAGCAATAAAACGCCTGCTTTTTGAAGAGTGCATCTGGTTGAAGATTTGATGGTCTTAGGATGATGATCATGGATGGAAATCAACCCGGATAATGGATGATGTTGTAAATTCTGCATGGCTTATTGGATTTATTGTGGTAAGTATGGCTGCAGTCTGCACGAAAGCGCAGGGCTTGGGTTTTACTCACTTCAATGGTTTTGCCCTCTAAAATCATGTCCAAAGTTCCATCAATGACTAAAACCGTCTCCTCAACACCTGGGTTATGGTTTGGGGAATGATGCAGGCAGCCAGGCTCAAATTCAATAAAAAATGTCTCCTGAGATCGCAGCGGATCATAGGGAAAGAGTGTAAAAGCCTTCATTTTTCCCTCTTCTGCGCTGACCATGCAGCCCTGATCAGGGCGGCCGATCATATAGTCTGCTTTGGGGGAATCGAGAAAATAGGAAAAGGGCGTTTTAAGGCCGGTTGCGATTTTCCAAAGGATCGTGATGGTTGGAATCGACTTTCCATGTTCAATCTGTGAAAGCATAGGCTTGCTGACCCCAGTTAAGGCTGCGGTGTCTTCCAAAGTCAGATTGAGCTGGCTGCGAAGGATAGAAAGCTGCTTGCCGATATTGATCTGTTCAAGTTCCATGACTGTTTTTCCTTTCTTGATCAGCTGAACCGATCAGCATGAAAATATGCTTTATTAGATTTTTATATGTTATCACAGATATTTATGAAGATGTGGTCTTCCAAAAAAAATGAACAGGATTGCTGATAAAACGCTGCAATTCACCAAAGCTTGTTCTTTCTTGATCAGATTCCAACAGACTTCAGGCGATCTTACAAAAGGTGCGGTAAAATTTTCTCCAGAGGCGTTTTGAAAGATAGCGGCCTTTGATTTGCAGCCAGAATCAATCGATGAAAAGAAATTTGTTTTGGAATACGAGTACAATCAATCTTGAGCGGCTGCTCAAATTTTGTTCTGGCTTCGAAAAGGCAACTGCTTTTGACTCTGGGCTCACGACCTCTGGCTAAGGTCTTTGATCTTTGCCGGCTTATTGACCAAGTGAATCCATCTATCCTCTCCGTCCAGGTATTGCATTGTAAAATCAAACCATCTTGTTAGAAGAGAAATTCAAGAATCGGTTAAAATAAGAAGTGAAGAGTTTTTTCAACCTGAATTCAGGCTAAAATGATACTCAATGTCTAGCAATTGCTGTCTGTGCTCGATTTGACGAAATGTCATAAAGATCAGATTTGTAAGCATCAAAGCCTTGATCCTGCACTTGCATCATTTGCTGGATCATTATATATAGATATGAATTGCGAAAAATCACAGATTTAAAGTTTGCGGATCCATTTGGATGGATCTTGTTTTTAGAAAGGATGTTTGGGACATGGCATTGAAAAAAGACCAGGTCATCGTCTGGTTTTCACAGGCGGATAAGGGGGATCAGAAACAGTTTTTTGTTCTTGCCTGCCCGTATGCCCGAATTAAAGACGTCGAAAACAGACTTCAGGCTGCCAGCATCAAAAAAGTAAAAGGCAGCCGGCTGGATCATCTTGATCCTTCAAAACTGGATGCAGGGACGTTTCCATTTGTCGAAGAGTATCTGGATACCGTCTATCGAATTGCCGATCTGAGCGGTTTTGGAGCATCAATTCCTCCCAAAGCCGGCCAGCTTGAGGCCAAAGTTTTATGTTTAATCGCTGCATTTTTAAAAGAACAATATCCGGGATGTGAATTTGTCATCCGTTATGATGAGCGCAAAATACGCCCTTCCATCATCACGACCTGGATTCGGAAAAACCAGCTGGCTGCTATTCAAGACCCAACAGATACTGAAGCTGCCATTGGTCTGGAAACGGCCCGTTTGATGGGCGCCTTTTGTGAGCGGCCGGAGCAAGAGCTGCTCCAGCCGCTTTATGCCAAGGTTCGGGCGCAGAGCCTGATGGCTCGAAAATGGAAGCTTGCTCATGCAGCAGATCTTTATTTAGCCATGGTGGATCCTGCAAGCAAAGAGGATGTTAAAGTCTTATTTGAAAACATTCCTGAACTGGTGAGTCAGGGTGGTTTTGAGAAGTGGCTTAAAAAGAAGGTCAGCCCTTCATTTCTTTCAAAAGCGGCCGACTTAGCGGGTGAACCTGAATACAAAGAATTGATTTTAACCAGCAACCCTGGTCGTTTGGAGGCACAATACGAGACGATTAAAGCCAGTCAGAAGAAAGCGGAACGCCCGTTTCCAAAAGAAGATTTCGACTTGCTGGCAGATTGTTATGCCAGTCGTTTTGTCTCCTTATTAGATCCAGCCAAAACAAAGATCCAGAAAGAAGACTGGAAAGACAAGATTAGAGCCATTCTTGATGCCTGGATGGACAATCCCGAGTTTACTGGCAAGGATAAAGAGTCCCTTTATCTCAGGCGCGATCAAGATACCTTGAAAATTGTATCGACTACCCAGCCCGAGTGTCTGCTTGCTGATTTGAATCTTGGCCTGGAGATTGAAAACAGCCGGGCGCAGTGTGTTGAAATGCCTGTCGACCAGCTGGAGCCATTTTTGGAGCGGATCAGCCAAAGCTACCCGATTCCAAAACTCTATATCGAGGGTCCTCTGTTTGGAGAAATTCGGAAGTGGTCCATCGAAAACAATCGTTTTCTGCCTCTTTACGATCTGGAAAAAGAGCATGAGCAGCTTTTTAAAAGGCTGCCTCAGACCGCTCGAAACTATACCTATCCGCCCGTTTCCAAAGTATCAGGAACTTGCTGGTTTCATGAAGATGTCCAAGATTCGCTCGAGAAAGAAGACCTTGAATTCTTAACCCGTCATCTTCTCAATGCACAGGAAACCCGGCTGCTGGCTTCCTGCTTGGCAGCTGGATTATCAAAAGCCAAAGCGGAAAGCTATCTTTCGCGAAGCCGCACTCCATTTTACAGCCTGGTGCGTTCCTACTTGTTTTCAAGCAAAGTTCAGCGCTTTTTAGACCGCCGCCATTTTGCGGCGGAGCGGGCGATGCTGCTCAAACCCAATCTGTCCTTATCCGCCATGAAACGCATTCACCAGATGGTGATGAATGGAATTCCAGTGGACTGGCTGAATACAAACTTAGCTGGCGGCATGAGCCTGAGTGCCATCGATCGCCTGGAAGCTCAATATCCGTATGGTGTTCTTCCGTATTCGTGGCAGACGTTTGTCCGAATGCCCCAGCCGCTGCAGGAGTGGATGATTGCAAAGGCGCAAAGTGTCAATCCAAAGCTCGATGACAGAGTCCTTCAAACAAAGCTGAACAGCCTCAACGAAAATCTGGCCGCAATAATGCTTAAAAAAGCTGAGTGAAGCAGTTTTCCAGCGATCTTTAACGTTCAAATCAGGTCTTTGACCCCTGAATCTGTCGGGTTCAAAGATCTGCTTTTTGTATGTGCCCCTGAAAAGAAAAAGCCTTCCAAAGAGAAGGCTTTAAGATAGAATCCGAATTGAAAAATGGGTTAAGCGCCAACCAGGACAACTTCCCGCAGTTCAGGAAATTCATCCAGCAAAAGCAGACGAATACCGGTTGAGAAATCTTCACCAGCCATCATGCAGCCGGCGCAAGCGCCTAAGAAGGTAACATAAGCGATACCATCTTCGTCGATACCGAGCAGTTCAACATCGCCGCCATCATGCTGGATATAGGGACGGATTTTATCGATGATGTCGTTGGCTTTGATTTCCCAGGCATCGCGCTGGGCACGGGTCAGCTTTTCCCCAGGTGCGAGCGGCTTGATTTCGGTATTTTCAGCTTCGCCTTCCGGATCGATCGTGGCTGGAACAGGTTCGATCTTTTCTTCTGGCGTTTCGTTTACTGTGTTTTCTTTTTCAGACATCGTTAAGACTTCCTTTCTTATGCAAATACCGGGGCCATAAGAAAGGGAAGAACCAAGCCGACAATAAAGCCGCCTAGAACTTCGACTGTTTTATGACCGAGGACGGTTTTGAGTTTTTCTGAGTATAAAGGACTGTCGAGTTTAACAGTTCCAGAGGTACGGATATCCTTAATCAGCTCCTGAGTCAGTGCAATGCTCTTGCCGGCATAAAGACGGACATGACAAGCGTCGTACATCACAATCAAAGAAAAGACGGCTGTTACCGCAAACAAGGCAGAATCAAAGCCTTCTTGAATCCCGATTGCCATCGACAAAGCGGTCACGGTTGAAGAGTGACTGGAAGGAAATCCGCCGGAAGCCAGCGCCCAGCGCGGCTCCCATTTGCCAGTCTGATAATAATACACCGGAATCTTAAAAACCTGGGCAAGAACAGCAGCAAATAATGAAGTCAATAATGGATATAGTGAAGATGGAAACATTCGCCCTCCTTACAAAATCATTTCATCCTGAATTCAGGATAAATCCTGGCTGAAAGAAAGAGGACTGCTGCTTGTAAGAAGCAGTCTAAAAAAGAGCCGCTCTTTCTTAAAGAGTCTATGCTTCAATGAAATGGAATTGCTTTTTAATGATTTAAAAAATAAAATTCCTGCTCATTCTCTTCAAGTATAGCACTGCCCAATTCTTGAATCGGCTTTCACAATCAGCCAATTGCCAGGCACAGATTCCCGGGCAGAAAATGCCTCCATCAACCTTCCAGTATCCGAAGTTGTACGCAGAACTGCGTCATCAGGACCAAGGATATTGCTTCTGGTGCCTCTGGATTTGGCCTGTCTGGCCAGGCCTGGGATCGGTCTTAGAAGTGGATTTGCATTTCAGTTCTTTTCAGTCAAAGGCTGTTTTCAAATTCCTGTGCCCGTTTTCGAGTGGATTGCATCCGAAAACAAGAGCGATGGTATAATAGCCGTAGCAAAGATTCAGGAGGAAAAAATTTTGATCAAACTTGATTTATCCCATGCAAAACTCAATGAGTCTCCAAGTGTATGGAAAGACAAAGTTGCCGAACTCGATCAACAGCTCGTCAACAAAACCTGCAAGGGCAGTGACTTTACAGGCTGGATGACCTGGGCCCAGGATTATGACAAGGAAGAGTTTGCCCGGATTCTGACTGCCGCTAAAAAGATCCAGGAGAACAGTGATGTGCTTGTCGTTTGCGGCATTGGCGGAAGCTACTTAGGTCCTCGTGCCTGCATCGAAATGGTTAATGGTTTATATCCAATGAACCAGAAAGTTGAAGTCATCTACACGGGCAATACGTTCTCCTCAACTTATATCAACCAGGTGATGGAGTATATCAAAGATAAACGTGTTACTGTCAACGTTATCTCGAAATCCGGAACCACAACAGAAACTGCGATCGCCTTCCGTATTCTGAAACAGTTCATGGAAGATAAATATGGCGATGAAGCGAAAGACCGTATTATTGCAACGACAGATAGAGCGAGAGGTACTTTAAAAGCATTGGCGGATAAAGAAGGCTATGAAACTTTCGTTATCCCTGATGATATTGGCGGCCGCTTCTCTGGAATTACGCCAGTTGGTCTGCTTCCAATTGCTGTTGCCGGCATCTCCATTGAAGATCTGATGAAAGGTCTTGCCGATGGCATGAAAGAATATGGCAGCGCAGATGTGGACGAAAACCCAGCTTACCAGTATGCAGTAGCCAGAAGAATCCTGCAAAACCAGGGCTATGATGTGGAAATGTTCGTTGAATATGAACCACAGATGCAGAAAGTTGCTGAATGGTGGAAACAGCTGTTTGGTGAATCCGAAGGAAAAGATGGTCTGGGCATCCTGCCTGATTCCGCTGTCTTCTCGACTGACCTGCACTCTTTAGGCCAGTTCATCCAGGATGGTAAAAAAGTTCTGTTCGAAACCAACCTGTATGTCGACCAGCCGCCAGTAGATTTCCCATTCCCCTCTGATGATGAAAACCTGGACAACATGAACTACCTTGCTGGCAAGAACATTGACTGGGTCAATAAGATGGCTGCCAAGGGAACACTGGAAGCTCATGAAGTAACCGGTGGCGTTCCAAACATCGTTATGACCATGCCTGGCATGACCGCTTATGATTTTGGTAATATGTGTGCTTTCTTCTTTAAAGCGATTGCCATGACAACCCTGCTCAACGGATCTAACCCGTTCAATCAGCCAGGGGTTGAAATCTACAAGAAGAATATGTTCAAGCTGCTCGGTAAAGAATAAAATACATTGTCGTTACTCTCTAACACAATCATGAATCATCACGCAAAAAGCCGCTGGATTTCCAGCGGCTTTTTGCGTTCAGCAATGAAAATGGAGCGGATCAGGAGAGGAAAGAACTTCCAAAAATTGTAAGGATTGAAGATATTAATAATCCGCTTCTGGTTGATAGAATAGTAGCGATTAGGATAATACAGGGGAGGAAAAAAGAAAATGGATTACCAAGAGATCAATGCGCAGACGATCGACCGCTGGGTGCAGGATGGATGGCAATGGGGAATTCCCATCTCACATGAGCAGTTTAAAGCAACCATGCAAGGGTGCTGGACTGTCGTGCTGACGCCGACCAAACCAGTTCCGTATGAATGGTTTGGCGATCTAAAAGGAAAAAAGGTGCTCGGGCTTGCCAGCGGCGGCGGGCAGCAGATGCCTGTTTTTGCGGCTTTAGGGGCCGAGTGTACGGTATTGGATTATTCGCCTAAGCAGCTGGAAAGTGAAAGCCTGGTAGCCAAAAGGGAAGGCTACTCGATTCGAATTGTTCGCGGGGATATGACCAGGAGGCTTCCTTTTGAAGATGAAGAATTTGACTTGGTTTTTCATCCGGTTTCCAATTGCTATGCAAAGGACGTCAAACCGATTTGGAAGGAATGCTGGCGAGTGCTCAAAAAAGGCGGCGTCCTGATTTCGGGAATGAATCACTCCATTATCTATATGGTAGACGAAGAGGAAAAGACGATTATCAACCAGATGCCATTTAATCCACTTCGAAACAAAGATCAGATGGAACAGCTTCAAAGGGAAGATGCAGGCGTTCAATTTTCGCATTCGCTTGAAGAACAGATCGGTGGACAGTTGGAAGCCGGCTTTAAATTGACAGCCCTTTACGAAGATACGGCTGGCGCTGGCAGACTGCATGAATTAAACATACCGACTTTTTTTGCCACAAGATCTGTCAAAGAATGAGCGGGTGAAAATTTCGCCCAGGAGTGAGTACTCGTTGCTTATCGATATGGAGACAAAGGCGATTGGATTGCTCTTTCGAAAGCAAAACACATGGATGGCAGATAAAGAAAAGTCCAAACATCTTCTTGACTCTTCCCTTGGAGGTTAGCTTAACCTGCAAGTAGAGGAGGAAAATATGCTGATCAATGAAGTATGCAAGAAATGCAAAGTGACAAAAAAGGCAATTGAATATTATGAGCGGCAGGGATTGATCTGCCCAGAAGCAATGGAAAATGGCTATCGAAAATTTTCCGATGCAGATGTGAAACGATTAAGAAAAATTGCCACACTACGCCAACTTGGGCTATCGGTATCCGAGATCAAAACCGTTTTAGATCAGGATGGATGGACAGCACTCCAAAGAATTTTGAACCAAAAAGAATTGGAACTATCCAACCTTCGGGCAAGACAAAAGCTGCTGGAAAAACTTGCTGCAGACCAGGATTGGAAGGAAACCAAAGAACAACTCGCAATCCTTGAAAAGAAGCAGACTATTCTTTCCAAGCTGATGAACCAGTTTCCAGGTTCTTATGGAAAAATGCTTGCGGTTCATTTCGGACCTTATCTTAATGAACCTTGCCAAACGTCAAACCAGCAAAAGGCATTTGAGACAATCGTTCAATTTCTGGATCGTGTAGAGATCGAAATTCCGGAGGATTTGAAAGAATATTTGGATGAAGCGACCCAAAATTTAGATTTTGCAAAGATTCAAAAACAGGCTGAAGAGAATATAGCTGAGCTTTTAGAAAAACCCGCTCAATATCTCGAGAGAAACAGGGAAATGCTTATCCGATATGAAGCTTATAAAAAAACCGATGAATACCAGAACAGCCCTGCAAATAAGCTTCAAAATCTGCTTACCCAGTTCAATCAAGAAAATGGCTATAATGATATTTTCATTCCAGCTATGAGAGAACTGAGCAATTCCTATCGTGAATACTACCAAAAACTTCTTCAAGCCAATGCGTTGTTTGAAAGTCAATGACCCCACCCAACCTGCTTAGCAATTTGGATAGAGTATCCTTGCCTAGCGGGATGAATTTGAACTGAGCAAAGAGTCACCAGACTTATCGGCTGCTTGATTCTGATTCCAGTAACAACTGCTTGAAATCCATTGAACGACTATATCTGATATCTGAATTTCGAGTTAAAACGATCGATCAACTGAACCAGACAGAGATCGGTCGTTTTTTTTGCTCACTGAAAAATCCGGTGGGATCCATGTTCGACCACCTGGCCATCATCAAGGACATAGATTTGATCGACGCTTTGAATGGTAGTCAGCCGGTGTGCGATCATGATGACCGTCTTGCCTTTGGCCAGTTTGCGAAAAGCTTTTTGGACGAGAACCTCATTTTCGGGATCTGCAAATGCAGTTGCTTCATCAAGGACTAGAATCGGAGCATTTTTGAGCATCGCTCTGGCAATGGCGATGCACTGCTGCTCGCCACCGGATAAATAAATGCCTTTGGTCCCGATCACGGTATCCATGCCATCAGGAAACTTGGCTAAAATTTCATCGCACTGGGCGGCGTGTAACGCAGCAGCGATATCTTCCCGGCTGGCCTCCGGTTTTCCCATCTTTACATTTTCTAAGATCGATGTCTTGAGTAAATGGCTGTCTTGAAAGACAGAGCAGACCCAATCGGCCAAGGTGCTGGGATCAATTTCTTTGACATTGACACCGCCAATTTCAATCACACCGGCATCTACATCCCAAAAGCGTGCAATGAGGGAAGCAATGGTCGACTTACCGGATCCTGAAGGTCCAACCAAAGCAATCATTGAATCCGCCGGGGCATTGAGAGAGACATGGCTGAGGGCTGGGTGTGTGGTTTTAGGATAAGCAAAAGAAACATCTTGAAGCTTGACTGACGCATCCGCTAGTCTTCGTGCAATGGCAGCAACTGGAAGACCTTTTGTATCCAAAATGAAATGAATGCGGTTAAGGGCATCGTTAATGACCATATTGTTTTCAGAAGCAAACAGCACCTTTGACATGGCAGTTGTAATGGCTGGTGTGAAAACCGAGTAGAAAATCAAGTTGGACAGCACAGTACGGTCTACAGCCCCATTTCCGGTTAAAAACAAAGCAGCAAGAATCAAAAAAGCGAATACACTATTGGAAAGCAAGGTATACAACACCATCGGTGTACGGCATTTTCGGCAATACTCGACACAAAACGAGTAGTCGTTGTCGATGGCTGCTTTGAAGTTATGAAAGGAGTGGATAGTCTGACCAAAGGTTTTGACAACCGGAATGCCACGGACATGTTCCACAGCCTCATTGTTCATGCCCTCCAGCGCATCCTGGTACTGTTTCATATCTTGAGCCATGCTGGGGCCTGCCATTTTAAACATAGTCCAAAATCCCAAAGCCAGCGGGATCAGACTGGCCAGGTCAAAACGCCAGTCAAAGACAAACAATAGCACAAACAAACAGATCGGCGTGACATAAAAATTCACCATGTCGGGAAGCATATGGGCCAGATATGTTTCAGTCGCTGCGGAAGAATCGATGATAATCCGGCGCAGTTTGCCGCTGCCTGTTTGTTCAACAAAACCATCGGGTATGATGGCCATATGGTCTACCAGTTCTTGGCGAATATTGGTCGCAATGCGAAAAGCGGCTAAATGCGAGCACATCAGGGCGCAGATATTGACGGCCATGTCAAGCAAGGCAAAGCCAACAGCCGGCCGTTGAAAACTACATGAGTGGCGTTCGCAAAATCAGGAGCAACGGATAAAACTTCTTGAATTCTCCGGTATAAAAAGACAAAGGGAAAGACAGAGAGCACCGAACTGATCCCTGATAAAACAAGAGATGCATACGTCAAGTATTTACGCTTGCCAGCGTAAGTCATCAGTTCGGAAAAGTTGGATTGCTTTTCCAAACGACTACCTCCTTGAATCATCAATAGTAAACACAATTTAAATCTCGCCCAGACGATGCAGAAACTCCGGGTATATAGTTAGTTAATACTAACTTCATAACCAAAAAAGAATAGAGCGCTAAGGCTCCATTATCTTGTTCCAGCCTGCTTGATAAAATTCCATGAACTGTAAAACCGCTTTGCGGGCATGATCTTTTAGATAGTCATGGCGCAGAATTTCAAAAATTCCTTCGAACAAGGCGCTGACAATCAAATGAATGGTCTGCGGATCGATTTCACGGACTTCATGGCCAAGCGAGCGCAGGACATTCATATACCGATCGGTATATTCCTCTTCGATTTCCACCATTTCGTTGATAAATCCCGCATAACGGGTGGATTGGGAACAGCAGATCAGAAGTTTACAGGGAATGTAGTGATCATAGATATAATCAATCATCCACAAGATGTATTGAGTGGATTCAACTCCCATATGGCTTGGCTGTTTTGATTCAGGCAGTTTGGTAAACTGCTCTTGCATTTGGATAAACCGATCAATAATCTGGCTGTAACAAGGTTCAACAATCGCTGCAAACAGAGCGTCCTTGCTGGGAAAACAGCCATAAAAGGCTCCGGTTGTAACGCCTGCTTTCGAAGCGATTTGGCGAAGGGAAGCGGCTGGAAATCCCTTTGCCAGGAATTCATCAATACCGGCTTCCAAAATTTTTTGCTGGGTTTTCGTCAATGGTCGAGACATATTTGTTGTCGATAACACTGTTATATTAGTCCGGACAAACTTTATTTTCAAGCCTGTCTGGTAAGTCTTGGCAAGTTTTTTTTGTGGATCATCCGGTTTATCCCTAAAAATATAACAATGTTACATCACTCTCTTTCTTCACCACTCATTTTACAAAATGGGATATCCAGTGACTGTTTTCTTTGAGGAGGTTTCAATCCACTAAGAAAAACGCCTGGTGGATTCAGCAAAATTTGGCTGTCTTTTTTGGCTTGCTAAGCTGGCAAATCGCAAAAATAGACACCGGTTTTAAACACCTCTAAAAAGAAAAAACGAAACAAGAATTCAGAATACAGTGTGAAAGGCATCAGGAAAGACAAGAGCAAAAAGAGGACAAGAAAAAACCGGCCGAAAGCCGGTTGAAGAAAGCCAGGGACTGCAGGGCAAGATTCAAAATGCGAAAAGGGAAAGATAGCGCACAACGTTTACATGCGGGCGTAGAGGGGCATTGCCTCTTTGGCATACATCGCAGACTGCTGGGGCGTGATAAACATGAAGCCAACTTCACGATTGCCTGCGGTTTTGCCAAGCGTTTTGGCCAGCTCGCTAAAAAGAGCGGGATCATGTTTGTCGCTTTCGACCAGGACAAACCAGCTGACCTGCCCGGTTTTGGAATCGGTCTGCTCTTTTAAAAACATTTTGCTGATTTCAGGAATGTGGAATCCCCCGCTGATCAAAGCCGCTTCCAAATCCTGGTTATGCTCGGCTGGATCACTCAGCGTCCCTAACAGATCTTTGGATTCTTTCATCTGCAGGCCGCTTTGCTTGCCGTAGGCTTGATTGAACTGCTTGATAAAGCGGGTATCAAAAACGAGATTGACGCCCAGTGGATCGATCACAAAGCCTTTGACCGCTTTCATCGTATTTTCAAGCATGGGGATCAAGTCCGTAAATTTCATTTTTAAGGGAAGAACGGGAGCGTTTTTAGTAAAGTTCGTTAGCTGCTGGTAGTCCGTAAAGAAGACGAAGAGCCGTTCGTCCTGTCCTTTCCCTGCAACAAGCATCGGCCGCATCTGCTGTGTCTGGCCAGGTTCGGGATTGACTTCTTGGTTTTCAGGTGGATAGACCGGAACGAAAACGGCAGCGTTCATCAAGGCTGCAGCCGCTTTTAAATAGGAATCCTGATCCTGTTGTTTACGAAAACCAGCGAGGGCCTGCTGAAGCTTCCGGGCATTTTCCTGATCGTCATTCGCCGGGCTTTTGGAAGGTGAGTCAGCATTCTGGGTTGTCTTTTGAGGTTCGGCCTGTTTTGTCATGCGCTGGTAGAGCGCATCAAGAAAAGACGTTGGAAACGGATAGCTTGCTTCGGAAGGGTCAATGACAAGTCCTGCCACGTCCTGTGCCTGTTTCAGCAAAGGCAGATATTCACCGATGCTTAAAGTCAGAAAGGTCTGGACAGGAAAGTCAAAGAACTTCTGCATCAATTCAACGCTGGTAAAGAATGGAAAGAGCTTTAGGCCTTTCTTGTTGGTTACAGTAAATGGGGAAAGCTTCGGGGCAGTATCGGCCTGCAATGTTTCGTCATTGGGATTGCTCTCTTTTTGGCTGGCAACCGGCAGAATGAGCGGCGTCGACATCATCAGCTCGACTGCCTCATTGAGAGCCTGCTTCGATTCTTCATCCGATTTGCCTGCCCGGATTTCCTTTAATTTTTCACGCAGTTTTTTTGCGTTTGGATTGGGTTGAGCCATACTTTATTCTCCTTAAACATTTATACATATTTTCTGGTTTGGGTTGTCAAGCGTGTCGGGCTTTGAAGCAGCAAAAACAAAGACTATTGTTTTTCACAATTAGGAGGGCATGGACTGGAAACAGCCAGTTCGCCAAGAACTTTGAAAATCAAAGCTGTAATGCCTGACATTCAACTGTATATTATCGACTACAAGTCCCTGGTTTTGACAGCTTGAAGATATTTTGGTTTGAAATTCGTTTTGAAAAAGAAAAAAAGGTTGAAACCAACATAAATCTTTGCTGGATTTGGCGGTTCAGCTGCATTTATTTTCTATCCTGATCTGTTGGTGGCTGTTTTTGGACTCTGTTTTTCCATTCTGTCTGCCTCAAGGCCGCTGCTTGATTGAAAAGCCGGAAAATGAAAAGATCTAGCCGCTAGAAGAATGCAAGAAAAATCGGTTTCTGTAAGAGACAGGAATTGCGCAGGTAACAATTTGAACGACAAAGGAAGAACAGAACTTTTCACGCTGCCCCAAAAGAGCGCTGGAACCAGATTTGTTAAAAGATCTGCATTCGAAGATCAATTCAACAAATGGATTGCCAACGCAACATCATGCCGAAAAGAATGTGAAATTCTAAGTCACAGGGACGTAAAGAAAAAGGAAATTGCCTGACTCTTTGATCACCCTTTGGAATTTATCCTGAAAGGTGCATAATACAGTCGTCAAAGGTTGACTCTGCTTCGGCAAACCAGGAGGCATCAGGTCGAAGGAAAGTGTGAAAAATCCACAAAATGGAAAAATCCATTTTTTGTACATTTTCTGCCGAGAATTCTGATGATGAAGTGGTTTCAAATTCGTTCGGTCATATGCGATGCATGTGGGAAAAATCATGTTCTAGTTATTTGTGGCTAACTGCTTGAAGACGTCCACGGCTCATAAATCTCTTTCAAACCCTATGTAATCCGAATATAATGAATACCGAATGTAGGTTCAAAATTTAAAGGAGGAACTATTCTACATGGTAGAAAACGCAACAAAAACTTTCCAGTCCATGGATGGTAATACTGCGGCTGCTCATAATGCCTATGCGTTAACCGAGATGAGCTGTATTTACCCAATCACACCATCTTCTCCGATGGCTGAAGTCATGGATACCTGGGCAACTCAGGGCCGTAAAAATGCTTACGATGAAATCGTAAAAATCGCTGAACTTCAGTCTGAAGCTGGTGCTTCTGGTGCCGTCCATGGTGCTGCACAGGCTGGTGTCCTGCCCACGACCTTTACAGCATCACAGGGTCTGCTGCTGATGATTCCAAACATCTACAAATGGGTTGGTGAAAACCTTCCAGTTGTACTGCACGTTGCAGCCAGATCTCTTGCAAGCCGCTCTTTGAATATTTTCGGTGACCATTCCGACGTTTATGCAGTTCGTCAGACTGGCATCCCAATGCTCGCATCCCACTCCGTTCAGGAAGTTATGGACCTGGCTGGTGTTGCTCACTTAGCAGCAATCAAAGCACACGTACCATTCCTGCACTTCTTTGATGGATTCAGAACTTCTCATGAAGTAGATAAGATCGAAGTATTCGACGTTGATAAATACAAAGATCTGATCGACTATGAAGCTCTTGCCGAATTCAAGAAAAATGCGATGCAGCCACATACAAATCCTGTAACTCGTGGTGCTAACGAAAATGATGACATCTTCTTTCAGGGTGTTGAAGCGCGCAACAAACACTACGAAGTTGTACCAGATATTGTAAATGACTACATGGCAAAAATCAGCGAGATCACTGGCCGTGAATACAAACCATTCACTTACTACGGTGCTCCTGATGCTGAAAACATCATTATCGCAATGGGTTCTGTAACTGAAACTGCGAAAGAAACCATTGATGAACTCAACAAAAACGGTGAAAAAGTCGGAATGATCAAAGTTCACCTGTTCCGTCCTTTCTCCACAAAATACCTGCTTGACGTACTGCCTGAGACAGTGAAGAAAATCGCTGTTCTTGACCGTTCCAAAGAAGGCGGCGCTTTAGGCGAGCCTCTGTACCTCGATGTGGTTGCAGCTCTTCGCGACAAAGGACTGCAGATCGTCGGTGGACGTTATGGTTTAGGAAGCCATGACACTGCTCCAAAACACATTAAATCGGTATTCGATAACCTGAAAGCTGATCAGCCAAAAGACCAGTTCACAATCGGTATCCAAGATGACGTAACCAATACCTCTTTACCAGTTGATGATTCTTTCATCATTGACGATGGCAAAACAACAGAATGTCTGTTCTGGGGTCTTGGATCTGATGGTACTGTTTCTGCAAACAAGTCTTCCATCAAGATCATTGGTGACAACACGGATATGTATGCACAGGGCTACTACGCTTACGACTCCAAAAAAGCCGGTGGTGTAACACGTTCTCACTTACGTTTCGGTTCTGAACCAATCCACAAAACTTACTACATCAACAACGCCAACTTCATCTCCGTATCTCTGGACAGCTACATGTTCAAATACGATCTGGCGAATAACCTGAAAAAAGGCGGTACTTTCTTACTGAACACCTCCTTTGACAAAGATGAAATCGTTAAGCACATGCCTAACCGTCTGAAAAAAGAACTGGCTGACAAAGAGGCTAAGTTCTATATCATCGACGCAAACAAAATCGCTGATGAAATCGGTATGGGCCGCCGCACCAACACCATCCTGCAGTCTGCATTCTTCGCTTTGAACCCACAGATCCTGCCTTATGACGAAGCAGTTGACCTGATGAAAAAAGCTGCGAAGAAATCCTATGGCAAAAAGGGTGACGATATCGTTCAGCTCAACTACAAAGCCATCGATATGGGTAAAGACGGTCTGGTAGAAGTAGAAGTTGACAAAGACTGGTCCAACCTGCCAGTCAGCGACCTGCGCAAGCCTACCGGCAATGCTTACTGGGACGAATATGCTGCCCGCATCAACGGCCTGGAAGGCTACAACATGCCAGTTTCCTCTTTCTTGAAACACGGCGTTCTGGATGGTACCATGCAGAACAACGCTGCTTTCAATGAAAAACGTACTATTGCTGTTCATGTACCAGAATGGAATCCAGACAACTGTATCCAATGCGGTTTCTGCTCCTTCGTCTGCCCACATGCTACAATCCGTACCTTTGCTTTAACTCCAGAAGAAATCGAAAAAGCCCCAATGGAATTTGCTACTCTTCCATTAATGGGTAAAAAAGATACTGACCTCAGATGGCGCGTACAGGTTTCCCCAACCAACTGCGTTGGATGCGGATTGTGCGTATCTGAATGCCCAGGTAAAAAAGGCGAAAAAGCCCTCAAGATGGTTGATGTTAACTCTCAGCTCTACCTTGATCCTTTAGCTGACTACTTGTTCAAACAAACTGAATACAAATCGGATCTGTTCCCGAAATCCACAATCAAAGGATCTCAGCTGCAGATGCCTTACTTCGAAGTTCCAGGCTCCTGCCCAGGATGCGGTGAAACTCCATACTACAGACTTGCTTCTCAGCTGTTTGGTAAAGACATGCAGATTGCCAACGCTACTGGATGTTCTTCCATCTACTGCGGTGCCAACCCATCGACTCCATTCGTTAAAGATAAAGACGGAAACGGAACCGCTTGGGCTAACTCCTTATTCGAAGACAACGCTGAATACGGCTATGGTATGGCTCTTGCCAACAACCTGAACAAGGCTAAGATTCTGAAGATCATGGAAGACAACCTTGATAAAGTTGCTCCTGAACTGAAAGAAAAAATGGAAGAATACATTGCCGCTGGCAACGACCGCGACAAACAAAGAGCTCTCGAACCAGAAATCAAACGCCTGGTGGCTGAAGCTGACTACGACGAAGACGTTAAGACCCTTGCTGGCTATGACCTCGTTGACAAATCCAACTGGATTGTTGGTGGTGACGGATGGGCTTACGATATCGGTTACGGCGGACTTGACCATGTACTGGCCAACAACGTAAACGTAAACGTTCTCGTACTGGATACTGAAGTTTACTCCAACACTGGTGGACAGTCTTCCAAATCTTCCCAGAGATCTTCTATCGCGAAGTTCGCTGCGGGTGGTAAGACAACTGCCAAAAAAGACCTCGGCCAGATTGCGATGACTTATGGTCATGTCTATGTTGCTTCTGTCTGCATGGGTGCTGACAAGAACCAGACTCTGAAAGCATTCCGCGAAGCTGAAGCTTATGATGGCCCATCCTTAATCATCGCTTATGCACCATGTGCTGAACACGGTATCAAAGGCGGTTTAGGCAACCATCAGCAGGTTCAAAGAGAAGCCGTTGAATGCGGTTATGTTGACCTGTATCGCTACAACCCGGACAACAAGGAACAGCCTTTAACAATCGATAACAAGAAAGAACCAGACTACAGCAAGATGAAAGACTTCATGCTCAAAGAAGCTCGTTACGCTCAGCTGGTGAAACTCAAAGGCAAAGAAGAATCTGATGCTATGTTTGAAAAAGCAGCAGCAGATGCTAAGAAACGCAGAGACCGTCTAAAAGCTATCGAAAAAGAAGGACTCTAAACCAAAAATTGAAATCTTCTGATTTCTAACTCAAAAAATCGCCGCGGCAAGAAAATGCCGCGGCTTTTTTTGACTACTGTTCTCAATTATTGGCAAATAACCCATAAAAACACCAAATCTTTTGAAGAATATCAAATTAACTGACACATCGCTGTTCAAATCATACATAATTACTTTAATAGTTCGAATAAACAGACGGTTTCCTTTCCTTTCATCGTGGTCAAGCCTGCTAACTGCCCTCGTCAAAAAAGAAAGAAGCTGCCGTTATGGTAAGGAGCATTCATGTATCGAGCCACCAAAGAAATGATGGATCAGGTTCGGGAAGTGATTCTCGAGATGAAAAACAGCACACCCCCCATCAAACCCAATTTCAGTGCGTTAGCCAAAGAATATGGCATTACAAGACAGACAGTCGCCAAAATCTGGAGCAATCCAGATCCAAATGGAAGAGAGCGTAAACCGAAACGTTCACAGTTCGATCCTTATGAAGAAGAAATCAGAGACCAGCTGGTGACCTACGGGATCACCATGGCTTCCAGTTTTCGTTATTTCCAAGATAAATATGCCGATTTAGAAGACAATCCATTCAACTGCTACAACTCGTTTAAAAGCTATGTGACCCGCAAACAGTTTCGTGAAGAACGTGTCCAGCGCCTCAAAGACCAGATCCATGGCCATCGCCAGGCTGCAAACACAGAAGCTGATGTTGAAAACAAAGAATAAACAAACAAGCTGGCACTCAGTCTCTCGAATGGAGAAATGAAGCAGCTGCCTGACATGCCGATCGGCTGAAACCAAAAATTGAGTTTAGGACATGGAGCGGGAATCCTCGGCCATTCAATGACCGAGATGAAAGCGACCGGTGCATAAAGATGCATTACTGGATGTTATATCTTTTTATTTTATTTAAGCATATTTAATCATATTTATGATATACTATATGCATGAAGAAAAACAATCTGGTGCATGGTAGAACCACTGTGTACAACATGAATTACCATATTGTTTGGTCGGTGAAATA
>JADGIS010000029.1 GCA_015233825.1 Erysipelotrichaceae bacterium RD49 | reverse complement strand
ATCATGAGCTGTATGAGTGGTGCGCTAAAGTGACATCTCTTTCGAATAATCTTTACAATGCTGGACTCTTTCATATCCGTCAGTGCATGACCGGACTTCAAAAAGATCCAGATAAGCGTCAGCCGCTAGAAAAGGAAGTGGTTGAAAAGATTGAAGCCGCTTTGCCAGAAATGAACCAGATCAAAAAAGCAGCCTGGAAGAAAAAGATGGATGACTATGAAGCGCTGGAAGATAAAAGCGGCAAAAAAGAACCCAAGCTGTCCTTGCTCAAAATGCTCACCGCCAGGAAATGGATGCCCTCTTATGGCTTCTTAGACGGGCTGTTTAAAGTGACTTAAAATCCAGACTATTTGGCCGAAGGGCTTCCCAGGCAGTCGGCGCAGGCCATTCTTAAACAGGCGGTTCAGGATATGAAAAGCTTTTTTAAGTCGTCTAAAGAATATAAACGAAATCCCACTGCTTTTCTTGGCACCCCTCAGCTTCCCGGCTACAAGAAGAAGGGCGGGCAATGCACTGCCATCCTTTCAAATCAGGACTGTAAGCATGTCGAGCAAGACAAGAAGTTCAAGCTGCCATTGACCGATATCCGGCTTGATGCTGGCAAGATCAATCCAGATTTGAAGCTCAAGCAGGTGGAAGTCTGTCCAACTCATGGAGTCTTTGTTCTTCATCTGGTTTTTGAAGAGGATGAAAAGCCACTTCCCGAAAAGACGATGCGGGCAGCTGCGCTCGATCCAGGACTCAACAACTTCGCATCTATTGTCACAAGTTCAGGCTCAAAAGGCCTCATTGTGAAAGGCCAAGCTGTACAGAACACCAGGCGAAACGAGCAGTATCGGGCTGCCCGGTTCCAGTCAGGACAATGCGGAAGATCCAAAAAGAAATTCATTCCTTCCAGGAGATATAACAAATGGATCCAGCACTATGAAAACCAAACGAAAGATCTGGTTTCTAAAACAGCCGTGCGGATTATGAAATCCCTTAAGAAAAATGAGATTGATACGCTGATTGTTGGACACAACAAGGGGCAGAAGCCGGACATTAACATTGGAACCAAAAACAACCAAAACTTCTGTACAATGCCAACCAACCTGTTACGCCAGCAGCTTGAATACCGATGCAAAAAAGAAGGAATTCTGTATCTGGAAACAGAAGAAAGCTACACCTCCAAAGCTTCGTTTTTGGATGAGGATGGTCTGCCTGTATATGGAGAGGAGTCCGAACATGAATTCAGCCCAAGAAGAACAACCAGAGGACAGTACAAATCCAAAAACGGAATGGGAATCAATGCTGACTTGAATGGTGCAGCGAATATCGGACGCAAGCTGTTTCCTGAGCTGTTTACTCCGGAGATGGTGAACTTTGAAGCTGATGTATGGCGAATCCAATCCTCATTTGCATCAAAGCAGGCGATTCAAAACAAAATGTCTGACTAAGGCAAAAAAGACCAGCTTGCCAGAGGCAAAACTGGTCAGTTCAATCAGACATCAGCCCTTTCGGGTATGAGCCGGTGAACAGGCTCTGGACTACTGAGACGTGATGGCATTTTTGAACAGGAAATGTCTGTTTTTGAACTTCGGTTCACACGACCACATCCGTGTCGGCTCCTGAAGCCCCGTCCAAATGGACCATTTTATTTAAAGGTTCTTTTGAGGACAGATGCTGATGCATTTGTCCGTTTGGGCGGGGAGGTTCACTGAATTTTGAAACCATTCAGACCTTGGACCCAAATGTTGGTCTAACCTGGAATCGAATTTTATTATTCTAGGAAACAGTGAACCGGGTAAGCAGCTGGTTAAACAAATGTTTTAAACAAAGCGATATTTCTTGTGAATGTCGCTTTGTTTTTGGGGAAGAACATAGTATATTAAACGGAGATAACTATACTATGGAGGACGCTTATGTATTTCGGTAAATCTGATCCAATTCCACTCCCTTCAACAGGTCATCTTCATATCCTGAAAACTGGTTATGTCTATTGGGAAGAAACATCTTCCTGGGACAAAACGAAGAAGCAGCCCGCTGCTGGACGAGTATCAATTGGCAAACTTGATCCTGATAATCCAAAACAATTCTTTCCTAACAAAAAGTACTTTGAACTCTTCCCTGGCGAAATGAAGAAGGTAGAAAAGAAAAAAGATCAGAAGATAGAATCACCCAATCCTGGTAATCATTCATTTCAGATGAATTATGGTGCCTATGCCGCCTGCTTAAAGGCACTTGAATTGTGTGGGATGCTTGATGCTCTTCAAAAAAACTTTCCTGAAGACTGGAATCATATCATCGCGGTTGCTCTTCATGCCGTTTTAGCTGATAACTTTACCGCTCAAGATTTTCCGTTTTGGGCTTTTGACCACTTTTGCGGTTTATCCAGGCCTTTAAATGATTCAGAAATTAGTGATCTCTTCACACGAATCGGACTGGATCAAGGCAGTGTTTACGACTTGCTTTTCAATTTTCGAGAAAATTATGAGAAGTCCGGCTTAAAACAAGGGGATACTCTCATGGTAGCCGGTGACTCCGCAAATACGAATACACTTTCTGACCATAACAGCCTGGCAGAGTATGGTAAATCTAAAGTTGATGAAGGCCTTCCTTGTATCAACACTTTTGTCATGACTGATTTAGTTACTGGGATTCCACTTTATATTGAAAACTATATCGGTTCTCTTCTGGATAAAACACAGCTGTCTGTTACTCTCGACCGGGTAGAAGATCTTGGATTTCAAAAGCTTTACATGGATCTGGCCCGCGGCTATGTCTCAAGAGACAATGTCGCTTTGTTGGACGAGAAAGGAATTGAATTCAATGTCATGATGTCGGAAAGCTCAGTGAAGGCTAAAGAACTGATCGCGGAAAACAAAGAGATTCAAGACCAGTTTGATTACTTTATTGATAAAGAATCTATCTACGGAAAGGCTTTAGGAAAAGTCCATATCCTGGATGGGGATTATTACAGCTATGTTTATTATGACTCTCGGCGGGCTGCACAGGAGAGGGCTTCTATCGAAACCAGGGCGATACTGTACAAAGAAAAAGTTATGGAAAGAAAACGATTCAGTGAAAAACTGAAGGAACAATATTCCACATGGCTGATAATCGAAAAGAAAGAAGAATCCGAAAAAGGAAAGCCAAATTTTACAGTTAGCTATAATAACGAAAATATTCAGAAGATGATGGATAAGGCTGGCTATTTTGTCGTAATTGGGAATCAAGATCTAAGCTGCACTGAAGTGATTGTGAAAATGCGGGCCAGAGACCGTGCTGAGAAGGTCTTCTGCCGCATGAAAGACCATTTGAAAATGAGCAAGAGTCATATGCGTTCGAAACGAAATTTCGAAGGTAAAATGCTCGTTTGTTTTGTTGGGCTGGTCATGTGTCAATCCCTATTGTGGTTTTGCCGGCAAGCAGAGGGTCTCACTACGTCAGATACTCTTGGAAAAATTCTTGGAACTTTGGACAAGTATGAAATCAATGAGAATGAAAAATGCAATGGATGGATTCCTTCTTATGCGATGACAAAGAAGCAGAAGGCATTATTCAAAACGCTTTGTTTATCAGAGGAAGACATCAAAAAACAGGTGTTCGCTTTAAAGTGAGCACCTGTTTCGACTTGGCTATAGTGTAGAATTTTTAGATTCCAGGGTCTAAGGTCTTTTTCTTTTCACTGCTTTTGATGGCTTTCTTTGCCAGCCTCTTTCCAATCGGGATCCAGATTGAAGGAAAGGATTTCTAAATGCTGCCATGACCGCTTAAATCTCTTGCAGAAAGTGAAAATTGACGCTTACAAACAAGCTCTTTTTTTTAATCTGTTTTGAATTCCTAAGTTCTTCCTAAGATTTTCAAAACCTTCAGGCGGTATTGAAAGGTTGATTTCCAGATTTGGTATCATGAGAACAGATGCAGATTTTGGCTCAAGCCTTTTCAATTCGATGTATCCCGCCGGACATTTTCAATCTTTCTTAGTTTGAATAGTCTTCTTCTTTTTTCAATGATTACGTAATCTGGAGTATTTTACGTAATATGGAGTATTTATGAAAACGAAATTTAAACGCTATGTAAACCGCTTGTTTCTCGTCTTTTTAAGTGCCCTGCTCGCTGCGGGCTGTACATCCAGTACACCCGAGACCAGTTCACAAAGCAGCACTTCCAGCAGAGAAACTTCCCAATCAATCACTCCGACTGCTGTTTCCAATGCGGAGTTTGAAAACTTCCTGGACCAGTATGTGATCCAGCTTTGTGAAAACGACTATCTGCTTACCCACCGGTATTTTGAACATCCCGAAAACTATGGCATTGATATTGCCAAATGCCGGATTACGCTGGGATCCTTTACGCCCGATGAAAAGGATATTGCCTTTGAAAAGAAAGCTTTGAATATTCTTGAAAACTTCGAAGACACCAATCTCAATGCAGTCAACAAGCAGATCCGCAGCCAGATGATCTGGGAACTGAATCTTGCCTTAAATCTTTCGGATGAAAAATTCGAATATCTGGGTTCAATCTGGTCGGAGATTTCAGGTGTGCAGGCCTCTTTGACCGATACCTTTGCAGAATTCCAGCTGTATTCACAAGCGGATATCGAACCGCTGATCGCTTTAATCAATGATGTTCCCCGCTATGTCAATGAGGCCATTGTTTATTCTCAAAACCAAGCCAAAGCCAAGACGCTGGCCATTGATCTGGATACCGTCATCAGCACCTGCCAGTCAATCGTCAACTCCAAAGACGATTCTCCGGTGACCAGAGAATTGATGGCTGAAGTCGATGCACTGGGGCTGGACCAGGAAACCGCTGAACGCAGCAAAACACAGATTCGTGAAGCCTTGCAAAAGTCGTTCTTCCCTTCTTTCCAGACCATTATCGATGGCTTAGGGGGACTCAAAGACCAAAACGGTGCGATCAAAGGCATGGCTTCCTATAAAAACGGCCGTGAAGCGTATCAATATGTTCTGCAAAGCTATGCCGGCTCCAATGACGACATTGAAGTGATGAAAGAAGAAATCCGGACTGCCATGGATAATGCGGTGACCGAATACCGCCTCATTCTGCGTGAAGATCCGGAATCCGCAATGATCGAAGAACCGCAGACCCAGTTTAAAAGTGTGTCGGAGATCATGCCGTTTTTAGAAGAACGCTACCCGGCAGAATTTCCGATTGTCAAAACCATGGACTACGAGATCAAAGAACTCTCTCCTGAACAGTCTAAAAACGGCGTGATGGCTTATTTCGTCATCCAGCCGATTGATTCCAGGCGTCCTTACGAAATCCGCTACAATGCCCGCGACTACGGCAGTGATCCGGAAAGCCTGACCCTCTACAATACGTTTGCGCATGAAGGCATCCCCGGTCATATGTACCAGGCTCAATACAACCGCGACCATTTTAAGCACCCGATTCAATACTTTCTTTCTTCCTTTGGAATGCAGGAAGGCTATGCGACCTATGCTGCCTACCAGACCATTGACTGGACAGGCATTGATGAAAATGTCACCCGCGTCTGGGAACTGACAGACCAGTACTCGAACTATTCGGTTTTGTTGATGGACATTCAGATTAACTATGATGATTACAGCCTGGCGGAGTTTGAAAATGTCTGGGGCAAAGGCAGTGAGGCAATTTATAACCAGCTCGCGGAAAATCCTGGTGTTTTCTTTGGCTACTACTATGGCTGCATGAAGATTTTGCAGCTCCAGGAAATTGCCAAAGAGTCTTTGGGCGATCTCTATGATCCGGTCGACTTCAATAACGCGCTTTTACAGGCCGGTGATGTCCATTTTGGCTTGATTGAGGAAAATATTCAGTCCTATATCAATAACGCCCGCTCGAGCGCTTATGGAAGCGATAAGCCAAAAGAAAACGATGCCTCTTCTTCAAAATCTGAACAGCCGTCTGCTGCCAGTTCCAATGAAGACTCCTCTTCTTCAGCCCAGGAACTTCCCGAGAACCAAGGCGGCGACTTCGAGGAAGACTATTTCGACGAAAGCTGATGGCTGCTCTTAGCGGTATGTCTTTATCCTTTGAAGACCAATCTGAGCCCCAATGGGTTTTGCCAGCACTTGAAGGCACCAAGGAAAAACTTGAGCATTGTAATCTGGCCTGGCCTTGCCAGGTCTTTTTGGTCTCTCCTTTAAGAAGGCCAATCCATAGCCGCCTCTTTGCTGGAATTGAAAGGAAGAGCGGCAAACCAAAATTTCAAGTTTGCCAAACCATTGACATGGACCACAAATTGAAATTTGCCCTTTCAAATTCTCTCAACGAAAAAAAGCCGCTGGAATCTGCAGTCCGCCGGCTTTTCTTTTTTCGGACCAGATTTGACCAAAATTGCCGAAATTACCAATCGGGATGCATTGGCCAATCACGATAAACCAGCAGAATCGAAAGCAGCTGCCTTTTCAGGCCATTCTGTCTTATGGCTGAGCTGGCCATAAAAAAATGCCCGCAGCATTGCGGACAACCACGACGGACTTGAACATCGACTTCAGATCAGTCGGATGTCTTTTTGAATCCTTTCTTTTTCACAAAGGCTTTAAGGCTTTCGTAAGTGCCAGGGACCTTATCTTCACCCATGGTTTCAAGAAAATGACGATGAATAGCGCGGATCGAAACTCCTGGCACTTGTAACATTTTCTCGATGGATTCTTCATACTGGTCCCATTTGCTGAACTCTTTTTTCTTTTTTCTGGCTGGTACTTCACCAGCTTCAAAATACTTTTTCACCGTTCTGCGGTCCAGATCATAAGCTCTGGCGAGTTCAGAAATGTTTGGCTTCATGTTTAAATCTTTTAAAAGCTGAATATTGGCAACCAGCTCGTCTTTTTTGTTCATGATGGTTACCCTCCTGACTAACAGTTTCCACGAAAAGGATCGAATCGTCTACAAAAAGGCATTATAAATGTACACAGATCCGAAATTTAGTCTGTGGGCATCTTGTTTTAAGCATTTTTGACGGGATTTGTCTTCAAATCACATCTAGACGGTTCTATTCTGTCTTCCGGGTGAATTCTTACCCGGACTAAAAACCTGTAATCCAATCTACACGAAAAATCACACAAAAAAAGCGCCCGGGGTTCAGGCACTTAAAATAACATAATATTTTAGAAAAAGTTACACATTGCTTGTCGTTTTCAGACGAATCTCATCTATTTCGTCTTGAAAGTTCACCAAATCCGATAATGTTCATGATCAGGCCTTCGTTTTCTGAAAGCGACGCTTTCATCTCCTGAAAGCGATTCATGCCGCCTGCTTACTTGGTAAAAATCTCGTCCAGCAGCTTCGGCAGCTCTTCCAAGGCCTTTTCGATTTTCTGGCCGTCCTGGCGCTTTACATATTCAGCCTTGTCATCGGCTACGCCTTTGCCAAAAGTGATCCGGTGCGGAATGCCGATCAATTCCATATCCTTGAATTTAACCCCTGCACGTTCTGTGCGGTCATCCAGTAAAACCTCATATCCTTTTGACTTGGCATATTCGTACAGCTTATTGGCCTCTTCCACCTGCTTGGCATCCTTCATCGAAACGATAACCAAAGCCACTTTGAATGGCGCCAGATTATCCGGCCAGATCAGACCGGCATCATCATGATGCTGGTCGGCAACCGCAGCCATGCAGCGTTCCAGACCAATGCCATAGCTTCCCATCCATACCGGCTGAAGCTGGTTGTTCTGGTCAGAATACATTAAGTTCATGGCTTTGGAGTATTTGGTTCCCAGCTTAAACAGGTTGCCGACTTCAATTCCATGCTCAAAAGTCAGCTTGCCGCCGCAGTCCGGACACAGATCGCCTTCACGGACCATGCAAAGATCCACAACAGCTTCCGGCTTGAAATCTTTGAGATTGACATTTTTCAGGTGATGATCATCCTCGTTGGCGCCAACGATAAAGTTTTTCTTATGGGCAATCTGGCGATCCATGTAGACCGGCAGATTGAGCCCGACAGGACCAGCGAATCCAATTCTGGCCCCGGTGGCTTCCTTGACTTCTTCAGGCGTTGCAAGATTCAACTCGATTGTGCCAAGCAGTTTGCCCGCTTTGGTTTCGTTGAGTTCGCGATCCCCTGGCAAAACAAAAGCCACCAGCTTGCCGTCCGCGTTATAAATCAGGGTTTTGACAAAATCAGAAGGCTCTTTGCCTAAAAAAGCGCTGACTTCTTCAATGGTTCCAGCATTTGGGGTATAGATTTTTTCAATTTCGAGTTCAGGGCTGTTCTCATCTTCAAGCGTGTCGACAACTTCAGTGATTTCTTCATTGCTGGAAAAGTTGCAGGAATCGCAGCCGACGACAATATCTTCGCCAATCGAAGAAATTGCCTGATATTCTTCTGAAAGCAGACCGCCCATCAAACCGGTGTCGGCTTTTACGATTTTATACGTCAGTCCTAACCGGTCGAAAATTTTATTGTAGGCATCATACATATTCATATAGCCGGCATCCAGGCCTGCTTCGTCCTTATCAAAGGTATACGCGTCTTTCATGATAAATTCCCGCACCCGGATCAGGCCATAGCGCGGTCTGGTTTCATCGCGGTACTTGGTCTGAATCTGGTACAGATTGTAAGGAAAATCTTTCCAGGATTTGCCATCCATGGCTGCTGCCATGGCAAACAGTTCTTCATGTGTTGGACCTAAAACATATTTTTTATCGTAACGGTCCTTAAGGGCAAACATATTGGACCCAAACGATTCGCGCCGGCCGCTGCTGACATAAACGTCCTCCGGAATGAGAGCCGGCATTAAAAGCTCCTGGGCGCCATGCTTATCCATTTCATCGCGGACCACCTGTTCAATATTGGCCAGAACCCGTTTGCCCATTGGCATGATCATATAGATGCCGTTAGAAAGTTTTTTAATCATTCCCGCGCGAACCAGAAGGTTGCTGGAAACCGAATCTTCGTCTTTGGCGTTTTCACGCAAAGTATAAAAAAAGCTGTTTGATAGTTTCATAAAAAATTCAAAAAACAGGATGTTTGACAGGCAGACTTCCTTTCTATGCCATCCTGTGCATCTGCCTGAGTGTGGTATTAGTCTATTCGATTTTAAAGAAAAATCACACGATTCCAAATAATCGGCTGCAAACTGTGCTAAATTCGCTGCTTGCGAATCATGGAGCCCGCTTTAGAAGGGCCCTCCCATTTGAGATAGACGATATCCATAGGGTGATTGCATACTTCTAAAGAATTGCCCTCCAGATCCTGGATTTCATCAATGGTATAAGGATAAGGAGCAATCCCCGGACCGAACAATTCAGCCGGCGTGCCTTTGGCAAAATGGTTTTTTACCTGCACCTTTAAATAGCCTGGCCGGTCGGCTTCCAAAACCAAACCAATGTATTCCTGGGTGACGGTCTCATCATGCTTGCGGTAAAGCTGAACGTTTTCATTGGGCAGCCCATGATAAAAGCCTGGGCCTGTCGGTCTGTTTTCCGCCCGGTAAAGCTCCTGTATGATTTCGGCTAAAAATTCAGGATCCGCCTGGCCATTGGCTTCAATTTCATCGATCAGCCGCCGATAGGCACCGACCACCACAGCCAGATAGTAATCCGATTTCATGCGGCCTTCGATTTTTAAGCTTGCCACGCCCGCGTGAATCATCTTTTCAATCTGGTCAGCAGCCTGCAGATCACGGCTGGACATGGAAAACAGCGTCTGCTCGTCGCTGATCATCTCATTGTTTCGATAGAGAAAATACTTCCAGCGGCAGCTTTGCGCACATCCGCCTCGGTTGGCATCACGGTTGGTCATGTGATTCGAAAGAACACAGCGTCCAGAAAAAGAAATGCACATCCCGCCATGGATAAAGGCCTCAATGGGAACAATGCCTTGTTTACAGATTTGTTCAATGGCTTCCATCGGTGTTTCCCGGCCCAGAACCACCCGATCGGCACCGAGATTTTTCCAAAACTGAACGGCCTTTTCATTGAGAATCGAGCGCTGGGTGGAAACATGAACCTCAAAGTGGCGGTCAGGCATTTTTAAAGCGGTAGAAATGATCGCTGGCGAAGCACTGATAATGGCATCAATACCAGCCTGGTCTAAAGCTTGCAGGTAGTCTTCCAAGCCGTTGAAGTCATCTGGATGCGGAATGATATTCACCGTGACATGGACCTTTGAATCATGCTCATGGGCAAAGCTGCAGAGTTCCTCAATCTGGTCAAGACTAAAGTTGGAAGCGCGCGAGCGCAGTGAAAACTGCTGGCCGCCGATATAGACTGCATCTGCACCATAGCGAATCGCTGTTTTGGCTTTTTCAAGGCTGCCTGCCGGGGCTAACAATTCAATGGCGGCCATTGTCTTTCTCCTTTCGAATCAAAGAGGGAGCAGCAAAAAACGTCGAGGCAACCGCAAAGTCAGCCGCCTGTTCGGGATGCTCCAATATCTTGCGGTACAGTTCCACCTGTTTGGCCCCCCAGTCATTACCCATGAAAAGGGCGTCAATTCGAAACCGTTCAATGCCAGCCTCTTTCATGTCCAGAATATCAGGGCCAGCTTGAATGGGCGCATCAGCCATGACATGCGTTCCCTTTTCATCCTGCCATACAGGCAGCTTGGCCGGCCGCAGCTGCTCTTGGATGGAGTACAGTGCATTGGGCTCAAACTGGTCCGGCTTTCCAATATAACACAGGTAATTTTCCAATAATGGCCGGCGGCTTTCCATCCACGTGTAATACCCAGCAGCCTGCACTTCAATCTGGGCGGGTTTTTGGCTGGTCAGGGCGCTTTTTACGATCTCATCGCAGGTTAACTCATGCGCCAGACAAGCCGCCTGCAGACCCTGCTCGAGATAAAATCCAGCATCTTCACCTGAGCAAAGCAAGGTTTCAGGCTGCATGATCAATAAATCCCGAATCTTCCGGCCGGTTTGGACTTCATATTCATCTGCCATGGTGATATAGCCATCATCGGCAATATAAAAGCCATCAGCCCCGGCCTGGACAGCTTTGTAAAACGTTTCTTGAATCTGGGGATACAGTTTCTGTTCGACCATTGCCTGTGCGTTGATGTACACCTTTATCTGCTGTTCATGAAAAGATTCTATCGCTGCGGGCAGTGTTTCGAGATCCACTCTGGCCCGCGAGCGCGAGCTGATAGGATCCAGCCCGATGCACACAGCATCGGGTTTACTGGTCATTACAGAGTCAAGATCTTCCAAGGAATCAAGCGCTAAGATCAACATAAAATACCTCCATCTTCCCAATTATAAAAAACTTCGAAATGAATACAAATCCAGCGGCTTTTAAAACAGCCGCTTGGTCAGTCGTACTTGAAAACAAAGCGGTATCTTTGCTTTTGCGATCTTTTGAATCCTTTAGGCAGCCGGTGATTCTTATTCAATTGTTTCTGTGGTTTTCCACCTGCGCCAGACACGCCTTCAGACAGACCGATTCAGCCAGCCATTCCAATTGACTGCCCTTGGGCCGCCTGACCTGGTTTTGATGGGCTCAGTCTTTGGCGATCCATCAAAAAAACACTTCAAATCGCCAGAACCGATAGGCCTGAGCGCCTTAAACCGGTTACAATAGGAGAGTCGAAAAACCGCCTGTTTGCGGTTTGCTTTACCTCATGACATGCTTTACCAAGTCAGAAAGGATACTTCAATCATGATTCGATTATTAGAACAACGGGCAGATGGCATCTGCACTTATGAAATGGAAAACGATCAGCTTAAAGTGATTGTCTCGAGCTATGGCGTCACTTTGATGGAGATTGATATGAAAGCAGAAGATGGCACAAGCGAAAACGTCATCTTAGGCTACCCCACAATCGAAGATTACCAGAAAAAAAGCGGTACCTACTTTGGTGCGCTTGTCGGCCGGACAGCCAATCGAATTGCCAACGGTCAGTTCAAGCTCAATGGCAAAGAATACTCCTTATTCGTCAACAATGGCCCCAATGCTTTGCATGGCGGCAAGAACGGCTTCTCCTATTGCAACTTCGATTCGCGCATTGAAGGCAACTCGCTGATCTTTACCTATCATGCCAAAGATATGGAAGAAGGCTATCCTGGCAATCTCGATCTGACCTGCACCCTGACCTTGAAAGGCAATGAATTAAAGATCGACTACGACGCCCTCTGTGATCAGGATACCCTTTGCGCTCTCACCCATCATACCTATTTCAACCCCAACCTGGCCTCTGATGGCTCCAAGCTCGTATTGCAGATTCGTGCTGACCGCCATGGCTTGATCGATGAAAACGTTCTGGCCACTGGTCAGTTCAGAGAAGTGGACGGCACCCCGCTCGATTTTAGAAAGCCAAAACCAATTGCCGATTCGTTTGACTTTGAAGAGATTCAAATCAAAAATGCCAAAGGCATCGACCATCACTTTGTCTTAAATGGTGAAAATCCAGCTTTGGTTTTAACCGATCCGGTTTCAGGCCGGTCGGTGGAAATCGAAACGACTTTCCCGGGCGCTCAAGTCTATACCGGCAATTACCTGGAAAATGAACAGGGCCGCGATGGCATTGTCTATGGTGAAAACTATGGCATTGCCATTGAACCGCAGTATGTTCCAGACTCCATTCACAACCAGGAACATCCGGATGCGATTTTAAAAGCTGGCAAGCCGAAGCATGAAGAAATTCTGTATCGGTTTGTTCAGACCAAGTAATCCCCTCTTTTTTCTCAACGCCACCATTCAAAAACCCGGGCTGACCCGGGTTTTTGAATGGTGGCGTTGCTCGTTAAAACAGAAGGATTCAGTTCACTTTATGGTTTCGCTTTAAAAATCTGTTCTTCTGGCCGGCATCTCGTTTGAATGGCTGATCCTGCTTGAGCGTTCAGCGGTGATGATGCAAAGCTTTCAAAACCAGGATCAATCCTGCCAATATACTTGCAAATGCAGCAACTTGCTTGAATGTCCTTCAAACATCGCTTTTTGGATTTTTGTCTTCTTGCTCTCCAGCTTGTGAAGTCAAAGAAAATGGCTTTTCAGACACCGTATCTTCATGTAAAGCTGCCCGTCTGGCGCTGCGCTGCAGCTTTTCCGGATGATCAAGACGCAGCTGGATATCTGGAAACAGAGCATCAATTGCATCCCGGTCCGATTCAGGTTCCTGATAATCTTTGGAATCCACTAAATGCAGGGATGAAGTGGAAGACCGGGTTTCGAGTTCTGCCTGACTTTCCGGCTCTCCTTGTTTCGGAATGCTTTGATCCTCGCCATGTTTATCCGCCTGGATCAACCGCTGGAGCTGGGAAGGCTCTTTGAATTTGGCTGCTGCCGCCGGCGCCTTCTCATGATTTGACAACTGGATGGCTTCCATCAAGCCCGAAGCCTGCAAGGAAGAAGCAGATGCGTCTTCAAAGCCTTGGCCGGCCTGATTCTTTCCATTTTGAAGGAAAGTCTCTGGGGTTTCTTCTCTGGCTTCTTGGTCGGCTGGAATAGATGGGTTGAACGCTTTTGCCTGTTCATCTTGTTCCGATCTGGTTGGAGATTGCTGGGCCTGCGATTGGAGCAGCTCTTCTTGAGAAGAAATTGATGCAGAAAGTTGAGGATCATCTGATGGCTTTTCTGGCTGATCCGCTTGACTGGACAGCTCCAGTTCAAACCCGAATTCAGGCTGCGCCTCTACAGGCTCCACAACAAGCTGGCTTTCAGATTCGTCCAGTTCTTGGCCGCTTTCTTCAAAACCAGACTCTTCCAGCACGTCTAATTCAGGGGCGGCGACATCTTCCCCTTTTGGAAAAGGAGACTGCGGGAAGGTAATAAAGCAGGCAATCTGGCGGCTGTTGCCCGCATGGAGACAATCCGCTGGATCAACCGGCGCGCCCCAGGAGTCAACTCCGCCAACCCCCATATGCTGGGAAGCAATCCGTACAAAGGTGGCTCTTGACGGGCCTAAATCTTCCTGGTGGGCTGCATTTTGAAGGGCATCAAAAGAATAAGGGAGTACGGAAGCCTCAAACGGCTTACCGACTTTGGAAAAGCGCATGCACTGTCCTTTGGGATTGAACATTTCCAGCCAGCGCAGATCCGTGCGGTTGCCCGTTTCCTGCGGCCGCAGATACGGCTGCAAATCAACGTGGCTGCTGGAAGAAAAGACACCTAGCTTTGCGCCTTCCTGCCGGTCTGTATAGTTTTCTTGCGGACCATTGCCATAGTAGATAAACCGGTCACAGTTTTTCGGCAGTTCAAATTGAATACCAAACACAGGCAGATCAGGCAGCATGCGGCAGGGATCCATTTTCAGATCCACACCAATTGTGCCTGGAGCTGCAATGGAATAGGTTAAAGTGCAGCCTGTTTGGCTTGGAGCGGGATACGGCAGCTGGTAGCGGTAAGTCAAGGTGGCATACATTCCCTTTTCATCAAAGGTTTCTGTAAAGTCGGTCACTTTGGAAAACAAAGAAGCGCCATACCAATAAGAACTGGCCTGGTCAAATCCATAGCCGATTTCGTTGTCAGTATAAGCATGCGCAAAGACCGGGCGTGGTGCGGATTGAATCCATTCCCGACCATCATAGCGAAGCGAAACGAGTCCCTGTTTGTTAAACATGGCTTTAAACAAGCCAAATTCATAGCCGATATTTTCTTTTCCTTCAATACGGTGAATCAAATCGGGAACTGAAGCGTAGTAATCCGTCCGGCCAATGATACTTTGACCGAAGCTCATCTCATTTCCCGCGTGGCCATACGCCGTATCCTTGGCAAGAACAGCACTGACGGTGCAGACACTTTCTTCCTCAGTCATGATCCAGTCAATATCAAAATGCTTGTATTCGCCAGCAGCCAGATCGACCTCCAGTTCACCAGTTAAAATCGGGGTGTTTTCAATGCATTGCTCATAGAAGAAGCGATAGCCGCTGGTATCGACAAACAGGTTGTTGTTCAGAATCTGAACCCCCTGCTCATCCGGTACAATGCGGATCGGTGCATAGAGTGCTTTGACTTCCTGCATTTTGGCTGACGGGCGCCGATTGGCAAATACCAGCCCATCTCCGCTGAAGTTCCCATTGTTGGGATGATCATCAAAGTCACCGCCATAGCCAAGAACCGTCTGTCCTTCCTCATTGGCATGGCTGATGGCCTGATCGATATAATCCCAGATAAAGCCGCCTTGGTAGTGCGGGTATTGCTCAAGCTGGATATAGCGATACATGCCCCCGACGGAATTGCCCATCGCGTGCATATACTCACACAGCACAACCGGCTTATCCGGCTTGTTTTCCAGAATTTCCTTCAGCTCATCGACCTGGGGATACATCCGGGAATACACATCCGAGCAGCCGGAATAATCATCAGATCGAAAGCTGCCTTCATAGTGAAGAATGCGGCCAGGATCTTTGAGCCGCAGCCAGGCCGCCTGCTCAAGCAGATCGTCGCCATACCAGCTTTCATTGCCCAGCGACCAGAATAAAATCGAAGGATGGTTTTTATCGCGCTCATACATCGATTCTGTACGGTCCAGGACTGCATCCCGCCACTCGATACGGTTGCCCGGCAGTGCATCCCATCCATCTTCAACGCTTCCCCATTGCCAGGTGCCATGGGTTTCAAGATTGGTCTCATCCATAACATAAAGACCCAGTTCATCACAAAGATCGTAGAATTCTTCCTGATTGGGATAATGCGAGGTTCGAACCGCATTGATGTTATTTTTCTTCATCGTAACCAAATCGGTCACCATCTCTTCGCGTCCGATAGCCCGGCCTTTGGTGGATGAGAATTCATGCCGGTTCACGCCATGGAGCATCAGTCTTTTCCCATTGAGATAAATAATGCCATCGACGATTTCGACCTGCCGAATGCCTACTTTTTGAATCACGGTTTCTTGGAACTTGTCCTGAGCATCAAAGACCCTGACTTCCAGTGTATACAAATTGGGCTCTTCGGCCGACCAGAATTTAGCCTGGTCCAGCTCAAAGCAGACATCACGCAGATCCGTCTTCTGACGAAGCAGAATGGTGCCTGCCGGATCGGTGAGCGTCAGCTCAAAGTGGTCGGCCCCAGCATCCATCAGCTGCACACGGATCCGGCCCTGGTGCAGATCGGGATTGACAGTGGTCGTGATCTTGAGATCCTCAAGATGGATTTTTTTACGGCCTTCGAGCTGGACAGGGCGAAAAATACCCGAAAAGCGGAAAAAGTCCTGATCTTCCAGCCAGGATCCTGCCGAGAATTGGTAAACCAGCACGACCAGCTGGTTATCCTTAGGCCGGATCAGGTTGGTGACATCGAAAGATGACGGACTGAATGAATCCGTCGAATAGCCGACAAACCGGCCGTTCAACCAGACATAAAAGGCACTTTCGACGCCTTTAAACACCAGCCGAACATCCTCCTGCTCTAATTCAGGATCCAGATCAAATTCCAGAACGTATTCAGCCTGCAGGTTTTCGCTGGGTGTTTTGCCATAGGCGACTTCTTCTTTGCCGTCCCATGGGTAGGCGATATTGGTATAGTGAATCTGGCCAAAGCCATTAAGCTGTAAATGAGAAGGTACGTGAATGGGCACAAACGTTTCATCATTTAAAAAGCCTGGCAGACCATCATTATTCCAGATTGGATGATCGGTTGCGCGTACCATCCAAGTGCCATTCAATGACTGAATGGTTTTGTGGTCTGGCAGCTGACGATGCATCGAACTGGTAGGTTTTTGACGATTGACCTGAACGGTTCTGGGATTTTCCAGCCATTTCCGGTCAGCCTTTTGTGCATTCATATAAAAATTGTCCCCCTTGTGACAAACAATTGGAAAAAGAAACCAAAGTCTTTCAAGACTTTAAGCAGTGTCTTTTTTATTGTATCCACTTTCCAGTCAAGGTCACTCGTTTGCCGCTGTCATTTTTCTTGCATTCTGCTTTCAAAGTTTCCGATTCAGGCCATGAAAAAATCGCAGATTGCTCTGCGATTGAAATCAAATCCTTTAATGGCTGCTCAGTTTGCCGATAAAATCGCGAACCCGCTGGTTTTGCGAGTTGAACAACTCGTCTGGTGTTCCCTGCTCGACAATGTTGCCGCCTTCAATAAACAAGATCCGGTCACTGACCTCTCTGGCAAAGCCAAGCTCATGGGTAACGATAATCATCGTAATGTGCTCCTTAGCCAGCTCCTTTAAAAGCTTTAAGACCTCAGCGGTCAGTTCCGGGTCCAGTGCAGAAGTCGGCTCATCCAAAAACAAGATGCCTGGTTTAAGCGCCAGGGCTCTGGCAATGGAAACACGCTGCTGCTGGCCGCCGGAAAGCTCGCAGGGATAGGCATCGTATTTTTGAGCCAGTCCAAACTGGTCTAACAGGGCCTTGGCATTGGCTTCGATTTCTTCTTTGGTTCCCATGCCATTGATCAATGCCGGATTGACAACATTTTTCAAAACGGAATAGTGCGGAAACAAATTGAAGTTTTGAAAAACCAGTCCAAAATACTGATGCATCTTTTTCAGTTCGTTTTTTTCGATGTACTTTGCCGGCCCGGCCTTGCCATCTTCTGCCAGGCAGACCGGATGCCCGGAGTATTTCATGGACCCGCCATCCATTGTCTCCAGCAAGGTTGCACAACGCAGCAGGGTTGACTTTCCCGATCCCGAGGGACCAATAATGGCGACTACTTCGCCTTTATGAACGTCTAAAGAGATATCTTTGAGAACCTGGTTGTCACCAAAGGCTTTGGACATGTGTTCAATTTCTAACAAAGTTTCTTGGCTCATACCTGTTTCCTCAAATCTTGTAATAGCGGTAGTGCTTTTCGATCTGTTCCATTCCCCAGGAAACTACCAGGTTAAAGAGGTAATAGTAAAGACCAGCGATCATCAACGGCACAATCGTCGATGAAGCCGCAGAGATCTGCTTGGCAACAGTAAACATTTCGGCCAGCGCAATGGCAAAGGCTAAAGAGGTGTCTTTAACCAGCGTGATGATCTCATTGGTCACGGAAGGCAAAACCCGCTTGATGACCTGGGGCAGAATGATGTGCCAGAAGGTCTGCCACTTTGAATAGCCAAGCACCTGGGCGGCTTCATACTGCCCTTTAGGAATCGACTCAATGCCGCCTCGGTAAATCTCTGCAAAGTAAGCAGCATAATTGAGCGAGAAGGCGATGATAACCGCGATAAACCGGTATGAATCCGAAATCCGCATCCGAAACATATACCAGGGGCCAAAGTAGACCACGATCAGCTGCAGCATCAATGGAGTGCCCCGCATGATCGAGATGTAAATCTTGGTTAAAGTCGAGATGATTTTATTGCTCGACATACGTCCAAAAGCGACTACCATGCCAAGGGGCAAGGCAAAAAGCAATGTCAGAGCAAAGATTTCAAAGGAAACCCAAAGCCCCTGCCCCAATTGAATTAAAGTTGTCTGTAAATCCATTTTTTCACCTTTCGAGCGGTGAATCCTTTACTTCTTGTATTCTTCAATGCAAAGGAACTCCGTTAAGTCGTACTTATCAGCCAGTTCTTTCACTTTTCCTTCATCGTACAGTTTGTAAATATCTTCCTGAACTTTGTCCTTCAGTTCGGTATTGCCCTTCAAGAAGCCAACCCCATATTTTTCCGAAGCCAGCAGATCGTCAAGTTTAACAAACGCATCCCCGCGGTTAGCCAGCTGATAATTGGCTACTCCGACATCCAAAGCCAGAGCATCAATGCCGCCTGCTTCCAGATCCATGAAAGCGGTATTGTAGTCGCCATACTGGGTCAGCTTTTCAAAACTGCTGGTCAGTTCAGCATTGTCTTCGGATTCTAAAGCCGCTAAAGCTGAAGAGTCTTTTTGGACTCCAACAATTTTGCCTGCCAAATCGGCTGGGGAGCTGATGCCAGAATCGGCAGGTACCACCCAGACTTGTGAGTTGTCGATATATGGATCGGAGAAGGTGTATGCGTCTTCACGGCCATCCATGGTAAAACCATTCCAAATGCAGTCAATGGAGCCACTAGAGAGTTCCATATCTTTGGAGTCCCAGTCAATGGGCTGTTTGACCAGTTCCCAGCCTTCCAGATCGGCTACAGCCTGGGCCATTTCCAAGTCAAAACCAGTATATTCCCCGTTTTCGTCCATATACCCATATGGTGGAAACTCCGCATCAAAGCCAACCGTAAACGTTTTTTTATCGGCTAAATTGCTTGCAGATGCTGCCTGTGAGCCATCAGCAGCTGCACTTGCAGAACTGGAGCTGGAGCTGGAATTTGAGCAGCCGGCCAGCATGGCTGCGGATAAAAGAAATGCACAAGATAAAGCTGAATACTTCATAAATCCTCCCTTGTCATGCAGGTCTTTCAGATTTCTTTCTGAAACAATCGCTGTAAATGAACCGGCAATTCCTGCAACAGGTTTCATTCTATCATCGCTGCAGATTGTGGGGCAATGAAGTCTATCAACTCCAGTCAGCTGTATACGAAATGAGTGCATTTTTAAAAAAGAAATCGAGCAAACATGGGATGAAATGGGATTTTGATTGAGCATCCTGGCCAGGATTCCCTTCGATGGCGGTTTTCTTGGGGTGGGTTGTCGATCGCCATTCTACAACAGGCAGACCAAAAAGTGGAAAACAGATTCAGCCAAAACATGAAAAGAATCCCTGGCAACAGACAAGGAAAAAATTCAACGCGCTTGGAGTATACGACTTTTTTCGCGGAAATTTGTTTGGAATGAACGAAAACCAATCTTTTTTTAACAAGCAGTATTCTTACATCCATCAGGAATCCAAAACAATTTTCAAAAACTTAAGAGAATATTTATACGCCAATTTTTTACAACGGGTATCTTTAAATAGAAAGGGGTGGCTATGAAAAATACACCTATGATTGAAGTTCGTCACGTGACCAAAGAATATCCTGTCGGGGATGAAAGAGTGATCGCGCTTGATGACATCAATCTCACGATCAATAAAGGCGAAATCTGCTGCATTTTCGGCCCTTCCGGATCGGGAAAAAGCACGCTTCTCAATCAATTGGCAGGTCTTGAAAAGCCAACCCGCGGCGGAATCCGGATGGATGGAACCATCATCAGTTCGCTGTCTGAATCGCAGCTGGCTCAATTCAGACAGAACAGCCTGGGCTTTATCTTTCAAGCGTATAATTTGCTGCCATCACTGACGGCACTTGAAAATACAGCCATGCCTTTGATGTTTCAAGGCATGGCCAAAAAGAAACGAAACAAAGCCGCCGCTTATATGTTAAAGCAGGTCGGCCTGGACAACCGCATGGGGCATTACCCCAATCAGATGTCCGGCGGCCAGCAGCAGCGGGTCGGAATTGCCCGTGCATTTGTCAGCAAGCCGGCCATTATCCTTGCCGACGAGCCGACTGGAAACCTGGATTCGAAATCCTCAAAGGAAGTGATGGATATGATCCAGGACTTTGCTCACCGCTTCCACCAGACAATCGTTCTGGTATCTCACTCCCCCGATGCGGCCCAATATGCAGATCATGTCGTTCATATTTTTGATGGGCGGATCGTCAAAGAAGAATACCGCGATCCTGATTCCCACCAACTCGTTGAAGTCCTGCATTCCCCGCAAAAGACTGCCTGTTCAGCCAGTTCCATTGCGGCAAGTCAATGATTGGATCCAAACTGTTCAGCGGTTCTGGATACAATCTTGCCTGTTGAATAAAGAAAGTTGAAAGCTTATGAAACCAAAATCATACCTGCTCATCACAAGTGTCTTGGTGGCCAGCCTTCTGGTGCCCGACCTGTTTGGAGGCCCATGGCAGCCAGTTTTTGCCTATGGCACCGAAACGACTGCCCATCTTAATCTTTTATCGCTGTATGTCTATGAAGCGGATGGATCATTTTCTACAAACTGGAAACGAAATGAGTCTAAAACCGTCAAGCTCCGCTTTCAAAGCAACGATAAATCCACCGCCCAGACCATTCAGCAAAACGAAATCACTCCCGGCAAGGCCATTACCCGGTCGCTGGATTTTGATTTGCTGAAATGCGATTTTCAAACCAATCAAGAGCCTGTCATTACCCTGCTTTCCAATTCCAGCCAGTATTTGACCATTGAAGTCACCTTAGAGGATGTGTACTGGACGGGCGATGGCAGCAGTTTTTTCTGGTACATCAGTTACCCGGCCAAGCAGCTCAATGGCACCATGGGAACCTTTCCAATCTTGATTCTGGATGAAACGGCTCCATCTGATCCAATCGATGAAGCCTCATCCGATGGGCTGGTGCGGCCTGGCCAGCAAGAATTTCAAACCCCGCAAAAGCCAACCAGTATGGCCAGTCTTCAAACCCTGGCGGATACCCAGGCAAGTGTCCCTCCTGCCGCTGAATCGTTAATCACCGCACCAGCCGCTCCCAATCCAACCGTTGTCAATGAGACCAGTGAGCGCGAAGGACAGGAAATGACCCCCATCAGCCAGCCGGCCCCCAATTTGATTATCGAAAAGTACTCGTATGGAGCCGATTCCGTTACTGCTGGATCCACTTTTGATTTGAACATCGAGTTCTATAACACCAGCCGGAAACTAGCGGTGGAAAACATCGTCATGTCGGTTGAAACTGGTGAGGGGCTGTCGATTGCCAACTCTTCAAATACGTATTACTTCGAAAAAATCGGTGCACAAAACCATACTTCGCAAACCATCAAGCTCAAAGCTTTAGGCTCCGACCAGACGACCTCGCCAACCATCACAGTGACTTTCTCGTATGAGTATGTGGATCTGGATGCCCGGCAAAGCCGGACCAGCAGCGAAAAGATCGCCATTCCGGTTTACCAGCCTGATCGCTTAGAAATCACCGAACCATCAATGCCCACCGAAATTTATGCGGGCAATGAAATGATTCTGACCTTCCCCTACGTAAACAAAGGGAAAAGCACCCTTTACAACGTCAGTGCAACCATTGAAAGTGAAATCCCAGCTCTGCAGAAGGTTCAAAACCTCGGCAACTTTGAGCCCGGTAAATCAGGCAATATCGATATCATTTTGGAACCTGACCAGCCTGGTGAATATCCATTGAAGGTCGACCTGCTCTACGAAAACGCTTCGGGTGAAGAAATTCACAAGACATTCGAATATACCATTCCAGTTGCCCAGATGGAGATGCCGGCCGCACCAATTATGGAAGATCCAATGCCGGCTGAAGAACCTGAACAAAAGAACAATTCAATGACATGGATCCTTGCCGCGTCGGCCATTACGGCTGGTGCTGCAGCAGGCGTTGTATTTTGGAAAAAGAAGAAAAAGAAAAAGACGACAGAGAAGTTTGAGGATACGAACTGGTTTGCGGATGATGCCGATAAGGGGACGAAATGAGTTTTAAAGACATTTTCCTGACTGCCTTTCAAAATCTGAAACGTCACAAAAGCCGTACCATTCTGACTTCGCTGGGCGTAGCGATCGGTTGTGTATCAATTCTGATTTTGATGTCCATTGGCATTGGCATGGAAGAAAATACCAAGAAGATGATGGCCGGGATGGGGTCGCTCAACCATATCAACGTTTATTGCTACAACTACTCCTCTAACGGAACGCCCAATTCACTACTCAACGATGAATTGATTTCTCAGCTCGAATCCGTTGAGCATGTCAAAGCCATCAGCCCGCTTGGCAATCTCGATAACTACAGTGTCAGCTTAAGTGCGAAAGATGATGTTTATAAGGCGGACTGGACTTCAGTGCTTGGGTTAAATGAAAACTACCTGAAAAACAGCGAACTCGAAGTCATTGAAGGAACTTTGGATCTGCCTGCTTCCACGAGCACCAGGATTCCTGTTTTGGTTGGCCAGCGTATGGCTTACAATTTTCGTGACACCCGCCGTCCCGAAGGCCGAAACCGGATTGATTACTATGGCGCCGAGGGGACAGGAGATGCCTTTGCGGGGGGCATGAGAATGGACCCAGCCATGAACAGCGATCAAGTCCAGGATTATATTCCGCCAGATCCCTATTTTGACCCGCTGAGCACAGAGCTGACCTTGCAGATCACAAATATGGATCCCTCTGGTAAAGAAACGGTAACCCGGATCCGCCTGCAGCCCGTAGGCATCGTCAAAGAAAACTACCAAATCGGCTTTCAGACTGGCGAAGGACTGATTTTTCGCAATGAGGATCTTAAAAAGATCCTCCAGCAAGTCAACCGGGATGCGGGCAAGCCTGCCCAAAAAACGGTCTACACACAGCTGATGGTCGATGTCGATTCAGTTGAAAACGTCAGTCCTGTCCAGGATGAGCTCAAAGCCCTCATCAATGATGATACCGTCGAGATTTACAGCCAGATGGATTCAGTCAAATCCGTTGAAGAAATGTATCGCAACACTCAGCTGATTCTAGCGGGATTAGGATCCATTTCCCTGCTGATTGCAGCGATCGGCATCACTAATACCATGGTCATGTCCTTAACGGAACGCAAACGTGAAATCGGCATCATGAAGTCGTTAGGCTGCAAAACACGTGATATTTCAATGATCTTTCTATGCGAAGCCGGTTCCATCGGGTTGATTGGAGGAATTGCCGGCGTTGTGCTTTCTATTTTGATCAGCATGGGCATCAACTACTTTGTCTGGGACAAGATGGGTAACCTCTGGGACTTCTTGGTCTGGATGTATACCCCCGGCAATGCGACCTCTGTACTGCCGCCCTGGCTGATCGGCTTTGGCCTGTTGTTCTCGATCGCGATTGGTTTGGTTGCAGGCTATCTGCCAGCCAGACGATCCGTTAAAGTCTCTGCTCTGGAAGCAATGCGTTATCAGTGAAGGTCCCGTACAATTCAACTGCCCGCTCATCATTATGGCTTAAAAGAGCAATTTGTTCAGTAAACTTTAACCGGGATTGGAAACAGATCTTTGGTCCGAAAAAAAGCAACGAGAAATCTCCCTTCGTCTGGGATAGATTTCTCGTTTTCAGTTTTATGCAGATTTCCAGCGTCTTGTATCTCGTATTTACTCGACCTGATACAGACTTTTTTTGCAGTGAATACCAAAGCTGCTCTTTTAGCAGATAACGCTTATCTTGATGCCACACAGAGTTCTAGCCAAATCTAAATTATTCACTGGAACTTCCAATACCATGTAGTGAACTACTCGGTCATTGAATGGCCGAGCATCTAAAGAAAAGCAGAAACTCGTACCCTGAAAACCGCTATATTGGAAAGACAAACCGTTTAATCCGATATGGAAATCAACAGTATTGTTCTCCTCTATACAGTCCGAACAGGGACATGCCCTGTTAAGACAGTGGTAGTTCATATGGCTGTACATAAGTACAGCTTCGTCTTTTAAGATCCGGCTTGATTAAGCTGGATTTTTTGTTGTCCACTCTTGGGATCTCTTTTTGCCAAGATC
>JADGIS010000299.1 GCA_015233825.1 Erysipelotrichaceae bacterium RD49 | reverse complement strand
TTAGCATATTTATGGATTGCAACAATCTTTTGTTCCATGATGGTCTGGTTCTTTTCAGAAGAAAGCTGGTTAGGAATGGCGATATTCTTTGTTGCCATCAGGTTTCCTTTTTTATCAATCCAGGCTGTAGTGATAAATCCATCGTTATAATCAAGGCCTAATGCTCCCTTTGGAGCAATGAAAGAAGTGGCTTCCAGCTTTTTATGGATTGTTACTTTGAGATACAACCTGCCGTTTTCTTCCTTGATTACCACAGTAAATGGACGCTGTAAACGCTGGGCTTCTTTAAGCTCTTTATTTAAGTACCGGATTTCTATGGGATATTCAAAAAAGCGACGATTTTCGTCAGCAAAAGGGCTTGAAACTCGAACGATAAAGAAGTTGGGCTGATGATCAGGAACTAATTGGACCATTGAATTGGAGTATTTTTCTTTGCCTGTTCCGATAGACTTGTACGTCTTGTTTCTTTGATAGTGCCATTCCTGTTTCCATTCTTCTGTTGAAGAAAATGGATTGTTAGGGTGGTCAGTATTGTTTCGCTGTCGAAAAAGCTTTTTGGAGCCGAAGCAAATGGAGAAAACACCAGATTCAAGCTGTCTTTCCAGCTTAGCCCTGGAACATTTCTTCCGATCCAGAGCTCTTTTCTTTGCTGCAAGCTTTGCCTTAAGGTTTCGGTATTGTTTAACAGTACCTGTAGTTGGCTTAAACCAATTTGTCTTCTGATGAAGTTCCTGCTTCTTTTCTTGAGGACTCTCATAAATTCGAAACACCTTTAGGTGTCGTGAGTTTTATATTTACCATTTTTCGTTTCTCCTACATTTCGAAGCGAAAAATGGTATTTTTTATTTGGATAAACATTAACTTTTTATTAAGCATTGAATTGATCGTTGAAAGCTTAACACCTTCTGCGGCCTGCAGCCGAGCAGAAAAATGACTTTTTGAAAGGAGAAATCGAGATGTTAACTGTTTCTAATACCCATCATGACTTTTTACGGAATCTGAACGGCCAGATCACCATCATGCACCCTTCACAGACTGACAGACTTAGAGCCCTGCCATACGCTCTGGCTTTACGTAAGGTTGCTCTGCTTGATCTGGATCCGGTTATAGATGTGGTTTCCTGCCTGTATTCCCCCAGAGGACGGCCCGCTACTGATCCACGGATGCTTATTCGTTCCTTGATTCTCATGTATCACTTCCAAGAAACTAGTATTCAGTTATGGCATGACCGCCTTGAGTACGA
>JADGIS010000298.1 GCA_015233825.1 Erysipelotrichaceae bacterium RD49 | reverse complement strand
TAGCATTATACAGAAACACTCTACAAAAACCAGCCCAGAATTAGGCGCCTAGAAACGCGGAAATTGTGGGGAGGGGGGCCTATACGCAATTTTGTGTTAGACCTGGGAGTAATTTACAGAATAAAAGGTATGAAAATTGCTAAAAGTATAATTAATTTACTATTATCGTGCTCGATTCTGGCAGGTAATGTATCTATTGGATTAAGTGCGAAGGAAAACGAAGATGTAATGGTAAAAGATGTAATCGTTTCCCAAGAAGAATATATTCAGGCTATTTCGAAATACGAGAATCTGCCTTACAAGGGAGCGGAAGAAGAAATTAGACTGGATAGAATTCAGGCACGTGTGGATCCGGAATCAGTGGTGACGGTTTTAAGATCAGTAACAAGAAAAGTCAATAGTTCCTCCTACTTAAGATGTACAGCTTATTTAGATGTAGTTCGAGATAATTTGACGAATAGGTATATCGAGATTATTGCTGTAAAAGCTCCAAATGTGGATTTAGCTGGCCCATGTACTGATTCAGCCATGTCAGGATCATGTTCTTCTTCATGTTCTGGAACGAGTGCTACTGTTTATTGCAATGGTTCAATTACATACACTATATCTACCAGTGCGTCTATAGGAACGGACATTCTAGGCGTTCAGGTTGGAGTTACGGTGGGTGGCAATACAATTTATCGTTATCCGGTTAGTACGACGTTTGTGTTTACAGTATAGGCAATCAAATGAAATACAAATGGTTTTGGATATTTGTCATCTTGCTGATCATAAATTTTATAATTAGCGAGACAGCAATGTTTCTTGTTTTCAAAATATATTTGCCACTTCGATATGGAATATTCGAATATAAGGATCCCAGTATTTGGGTACAGTACCAGATGTTGTATTGGAATCTAAAAGATGCGACAGACAAAAGTGAGTTTATGGCGATTTGAAGACCTAATTGTTCATCTGTCACGATCGTTTCTTCACTACAGTTTTAATCACTTTGTGAAACTAAATCAAAATTCACAAGTATACCTGTAAATACCAGCTGAAAAATATAGTCCAATACCTTTTTGGCCTCCTCTTGCGCATATCTCAGGGCTCTTCTTACATTGATAGCTGTGATAGCCAGGAAATAACCCATTTTTTTTGCGCAAAAAGCCCCTGTACGGAAGATTATCAATTTTTTGATTTCTTCTCAGCTGGCTTGGAATTGCCTCTACGCCATTCCTGAACCGGTAGTTTTCTTCGAACTCATCACTTCTGATCGTTC
>JADGIS010000297.1 GCA_015233825.1 Erysipelotrichaceae bacterium RD49 | reverse complement strand
GAGGTTATCATCCACACAGGTGGTGCATGGTTGTCGTCAGCTCGTGTCGTGAGATGTTCAGTTAAGTCTGGCAACGAGCGCAACCCTCGTGATCTGTTGCTACCAGTAAGATGAGGACTCAGATCAGACTGCCGGTGACAAACCGGAGGAAGGCGGGGATGACGTCAAATCATCATGCCCCTTATGGCCTGGGCTACACACGTACTACAATGGCGCCTACAGACGGAAGCGAAGCTGTAAAGTGGAGCAAACCCGATAAAAGGCGTCCCAGTTCGGATTGAAGTCTGCAACCCGACTTCATGAAGTTGGAATCGCTAGTAATCGCGGATCAGCATGCCGCGGTGAATACGTTCCCGGGCCTTGTACACACCGCCCGTCAAACCATGGAAGCCGGCAACGCCCGAAGCCGATGGCATAACCCAAAAGGGAGTGAGTCGTCTAAGGCGGGGCCGATGACTGGGGTTAAGTCGTAACAAGGTATCCCTACGGGAACGTGGGGATGGATCACCTCCTTTCTAAGGAGAAAGTACAAGGGAGTAATTAAGTAACTAAGTTTGGGTCTGTAACAGAGTTTTGGAAGAGCGATCTTCCTGATAAACATGGATCTTTGAAAAACGAACATCAGTATAAGACATAACAGAAGGTCTGACGTAAGTTGTAAGTAGCAACGTTACGAAAGTAATGAAAGATTTACCAAGTCAGAAAACAGTTAACAGTTCTTATTAGAAAAATCTCGAAAACAAGCATATTAATTTGAAACTAGATCAAGCAAGGAAGGGCGTACGGAGGATGCCTTGCCACTCTTGAATGATGAAGGACGCATCAGACTGCGAAAAGCCGTGGGGAGCTGTCAGGAAAGCGACGATCCATGGATTTCCGAATGGGGGAACCCGGCTGGAGTCATATCCAGCCATCCATATTCTTGATATGGAGAGCAACCCAGTGAACTGAAACATCTAAGTAGCTGGAGGAAAAGAAAACAACAGTGATTTCCTAAGTAGCGGCGAGCGAAAGGGAATTAGCCCAAACCATAGAAATATGGGGTTGTAGGACCGTAGAAAATGAAATGCGAGCGAACAGGAACGTGATGGAAAGCACGGACGCAGAAGGTGAAATCCCTGTACTGGCAAGCAAGCAGAGTAGTGAACGGAATCCTGAGTACGACGGGACACGAGAAATCCTGTCGGAAGCAGGCGGGACCATCCGCCAAGGCTGAATAAGTAAGAGTGAGCGACAGTGAAGAAGTACCGTGAGGGAAAGGTGAAAAGAACCG
>JADGIS010000296.1 GCA_015233825.1 Erysipelotrichaceae bacterium RD49 | reverse complement strand
AGGAGAACAATACTGTTGATTTCCATATCGGATTAAACGGTTTGTCTTTCCAATATAGCGGTTTTCATGGTACGAGTTTCTGCTTTTCTTTAGATGCTCGGCCATTCAATGACCGAGTAGTTCACCCCAAGTTATTAATTCTGATTCTCAAAAGCTTCAGAAACTGTTTTCACAAATATCTTGCAACTCTTGAATTTTGAGTGCCATTCTCATGGAACATCAAAAAGAAATCCAAGATTCAGCGATTCAGATTTCCACAACCATGATTGATCCAGATCTTCCTGCATTAACGACTAACAAGATCTACCAGTTGTACGAGGCGGCTTTTCAATCCGGATTGAAGGCAGTGTCTCAGGAACAAGAGCGTGTTCTTCTATTTCGTCAAAAGAATGAGAATGGTTCAATGGTTTTTACCATGTCATGCTCTGCTCAAGCCCAAAAACCTGATCTTAGCTTTCTGCCCACTGAATGCAAAGTTGAATTTTTGTCTGAAAAGGATCATTCAAGGCTTAAAGTCAGCTTTCCCGCATCCCATTTTCTAAAATATGATTCCTGAGCTTTTCAAAAAACGCCAGATCAGAAAATATTCAAATCTATCTGATCTGGCAATTTGTTCGTTGAAGTTTTAAAAGTAAAGGCATATCAAGATTCACTGGATGCACTTTTCAATCCAGCCTAATGATTTGATCACATAAATCTGCAACCACTGGATCATGGGTCACAATAACAACTGTCTTTTGGTCAGCGGCCATTGACCGAAGCAGGCGAATCACTATATCGCGATTTTGAGTATCCAGCGCTCCGGTTGGTTCATCAGCCAAAATCAATTCTCCAGGTTTCAGCAGAGCCCTAGCTACGGCCACCCGCTGTTGTTCCCCACCGGAAAGCTCATATACTTTTCGATGCTCAAATCCGCTTAATCCTGTTTTTTCCAAGGCATCTCTAATCATTTCGTCTTTTCGTTTTTTGCTTTCCTTAGATGCGACCGACAAAAGTATCACAGGTAAATTTCTGTTTGTTTAATGTGAACAATTAGATTTGCAATCGATGCTTTAGACCTGTCTCTTATACACATCT
>JADGIS010000295.1 GCA_015233825.1 Erysipelotrichaceae bacterium RD49 | reverse complement strand
ATGAGTGTATCTACTTTTCGTAGAATTCATTCAACTATTGGCAAAAAAGTACCCTGAACCAAGATATGGTACAGGGCAGATTTACGACTAAGAAATTATTCAAAATGTCATTGAGACGAAACACTAGACGGATAGGACATCGAGTGAGCAATCCTTTATAAGAGCCAGCAGAGGTTGAATTTTTTTAAAGCTGGATTTCTTTTTCAGCATGATAAAATCGTATCGATCTTCGGTCAGCGATCAACAAGCCAAGCCAATCATGAAAAGGCTGAAAACGGCCGCTTCATTCAAGGAGAGGCGAATGATACAAACTGGTCCAATTCAAAGCCGGCTTGGTATAAAAAAGAAACGAGGGAAGAAAATGAAACCATTAATTCTTGCGAGCAAATCGCCCAGACGAAAAGAGCTTTTAAGCCTGGTTGTGCCCGCGTTTGACTGCATTCCCGCTTGTAAAGAAGAAGTGTTTGAACCAGGTGATATTGACCAGGCACTTAAGAAAGTGGCCGCAGCAAAGGGAAAAGAAGTGTTTGCTTCCTATCCGGATCATGTCGTGCTGAGTGCGGATACGATTGTGGTCGATGGAAACCAGATTTTAGGCAAGCCTGAAGATAAGAGACAAGCCAGCCAGGTTCTGCATCAGCTTTCAGGCCGCTGGCATGAAGTCAAGACTGGTGTAGCCATGTTTCATGGCCGGACCATGCAAAATGAAGTTATCACGACCAAAGTCCATTTTCGAAATCTGAGTGATGAAGAAATTGAAGCCTACGTTCAAAGCGGCGGACCGCTCGATAAAGCCGGCAGCTATGGCATTCAAGATGTCGATTTTGTCGATCAAATCGAAGGATCTTACAGCAATGTAGTCGGTTTGCCGATGGAACTTGTCGAATCGTGGCTAAAAGACTTGCATTAAGGCTTGATCTGTATGACAATAGGTAACGGATTTTCCAAGCTCCAAAGAAAAGAACTGGCTAGTTGGCCAATGTCGAAAGCGTTGAATACCCTTCAAAAAAATTCATTGAAAAAGTATTGCATTCGTCAGGAAAATCTTATATAGTAATCAAGCAGTCGCCGATATAGTATAATGGTAATACACGTCCATGGTAAGGATGAGCTCGTGGTTCAATTCCGCGTATCGGCACCATCTTGAAAACAAATCCGAGGGAAACCTCGGTTTTTATTTTACCCGGCCAGAATCGCTTTAACTCTGGCCGGGTATTTTCTGTTTCCTTGATTTTTGGCTCACTGAAAAATCCGGTGGGATTTGGGATTCTTGACTGTCGTATTGTATGACGCATCGATGATCTTCAGGAAAAAATATCCATCGTCATGATAGCCAAAAGCCTGTCGCCTTACAGT
>JADGIS010000294.1 GCA_015233825.1 Erysipelotrichaceae bacterium RD49 | reverse complement strand
CCATTTTCTTGATGTCGTCTGCCAGAGTGAATCCCAGGCAGCCGGCCTCATAGCCAAATACCAGTGTTGCATCCAGATCATCAGCTTCAGCGAGTAGCTTATACGCATATTTTTTGACTAGTTTAGGGTCGTTCGCAATCTCTACCTGATGGCTGTAGGTTCTGGTTTTAGGGTTATAAGCACAAAGACTAAACGTCTTACTATGGACATCCATTCCGACATGAATTACACTTTTCATTGTTAGGTCCTCCGTTTGTATGTGGTAAAGACAAATACTTGTTTCTACATCCTAAGTATCGGTCTAAATCCACGTTTTGCAAATCCGGGGGGCCTTTCATATTATCTGATGTGATGATCTACACGTTCTCTTCCTCGAGAAGAACTCCTGCTTTTAGGGGTGGATCTTGCTGTCAGCATGACTCATGATACAATTTTTGAGTAATCCCTATATTCGTAGGGGTGAATCCGTCACTTCTCATCCGAGGTGCGTGGATTGAAAATTATCCCTACGCCAGTAGGGGTGAATCGATATTCATTGATTGATGAGTTTTAAATCAGTCATTATCCCTACACGCGTAGGGTTTTTTAATTTGATACCAAATTTAATAAAAGATCTGCTTTTTCAGATTTATCTATTGAAAGGGATTTCAGATGTGCTAGAATATCATTGTGGTCAAGAGAATTGCCCAAAGATATTCTCATTTTTTTATATTTTACATATTAATAGAATGATGAGTTTATTAAGATAATTGGGGTTCCTCGAACTGTTTTCTTGTCCCCGAACAGTTCTTAGGGATCCATAATGATCCGCTCTTTGACCGCTTTATTTTAGAAAGGAAATCATCTTGAATTTTTATGCGAAATTCGAAAGCGATGGCTCTTATTTGCCGTTAAAGACGCACTTAAAAGACACTGCTCTATGTGCTGCTTACTTATACGAGCATTGGGTTCCACCTGCTACCAAAAACTTCTTATGTACATCTTTAAATATCAGTGATACTGAGCTAAAAAAGCTATATGTACTACTTGCCTATATTCATGATGTAGGAAAGGCAACCCCCGTCTTTCAATTGAAAGCATGGGACATGTTAGATTCTCCCGAAAAGTATCTTTCGTGTTTACCTCCCAATCCCACTTCAGGCCAGGTGAAGTTTCTTCACCATTCCACAACCGGAGCTTTTATTCTCAAAAAGTTGGGATTAGACAAAGGAAACACCACTATTGTAGGTTCTCATCATGGTCGATGGAGAGCTAGCATGAAGGAGTCCTTATATTTCATGAAACCTGAATAATTCATAGATTTTTTCACAAGTCTATTTTCAGGTGTTTTGTTCTAGAATCAAGGACAAAATAGATGATATTTTAATTGCTCGTCCAATTTTCAGTTAGAAAGTGTTTGTTGTAATTG
>JADGIS010000293.1 GCA_015233825.1 Erysipelotrichaceae bacterium RD49 | reverse complement strand
GTATGGATTGTTCGTCTCTGGTAAGACTCTTCCATCCTACGGGAGATCTTTTTTGTTTTCCATATTTCTTTTTTGACATATCAAATTCAGCCACCAACCCAATCCCACCAATTTTTTCAGAGACCCTAAATAATCAATTGATTTGGTGGCTATTTCTAATTAGATGCGACAGGCAAAAGCGTAATAGGTATATTTATGTTTGTAAAACGTGAACATATACACCCGAATCTGATGTTTAAGGATATCTACGGCCACACACCACAATGAAAGTAGACGAATTAGAATATAAAAGTGCGATACTTATAGTAGATATAGTAAGTATTACTATTTAATTTCTAGCTGTAGGTGGAATTGCATCCGGGGATTTAGGACCAACTATTTCGAAAATGCATGTATAATTTGGGAGGAATATATGATGAAAAAAAGGGCGGCATTAGCTTTAATATCTTGTTTATCTCTGTCAGTGGCGACAACTTCTACTATAATGGCAAACGAACAAAAGGCAGACTTTGAGCAAACAGAACTTTTCGGAGAAAAATACTCTGTGAAAACTGAAGTGACAGACAATAATGTGATTTATGAAACAATCTCTGAAAGTGGTGAAAGAAACGTATTTATTTATGATAGATCTTCCAAAACAGCTACTCTAAACGGAGACGATATTGAATTAAGAATTGAAAAATTCAAAGATCCTAATTTAAGTCGTACTAATGTAAAAATGGCTAGTACCTCTTATACGCCTGTTTACGTCAATACTCAAACAATATCATTTAATGATATTGTGACCAGCATCAGTGCAATAGCCACATTAATTGGAGGCGTTATTAGCGTAGCCAACCTTATAGGTCTTGCTTTACCAAGTATTGCCGGTGTGATTGGGGACTGGGCGGGCGCAGTAGGTCTTGGGTCATTAGCCGCTGGGTGGTATTGTTCCGGTGGTTTTACCTATAACCTGTACCGAACCACAGGCGCTGTCCAGCTTAGTGGAGCTCTTAATCCACAAATTGCATATCGATACCAAAACTGTAGTGTCAATTTTGCTGTAAAAGGGAAATCTATGTCTTATAATTATAGCCAAGTTGGATCGTGGTGGTATGCAAGTAATCCGTATTGAACTTTTGATTACGATTGTTATTTTTATTTGCGGTCTGTGTCTGCAAGCTTATGTGGGATGGGGGAATGGAATATTTCTTGTACTAAACAAGTCTAAATACAGGTATCTAATTGCGACAGGCATGCTTGCAATATTGGTTTACAGCTTGATCAGTAAGAAATTTTTGATATTTCTCTTCTGTCTATTTTTATGGCTCACTGAAAAATCCGGTGGGATTTGGGATTCTTGACTGTCGTATTGTATGACGCATCGATGATCTTCAGGAAAAAATATCCATCGTCATGATAGCCAAAAGCCTGTCGCCTTACAGTCTTG
>JADGIS010000292.1 GCA_015233825.1 Erysipelotrichaceae bacterium RD49 | reverse complement strand
TAAGGAACTGCGTAAAAATAAATCCCGATTTATTCGGACTTAAATCCCTTGATTATGTAATTCCAATGTGTTTCGCTCCCAAAATATGTGATATCGATTTTGGACATTTCCTCATCCGATACCTTTTTGCCAATTGGATACTCCTGATCATCTACAACGCATTTAACTTTCAGTCCGGTTTTTGTCGTTGTTGAGCCGATCAGCTCAACTGCTGTCTCGATATCATAAAGCGGTTTGCCCTCCCAGTTTCGGGTGATATAACAAAACAGCCGGTGTTCGACCTTGTTCCATTTGCTTGTTCCAGGAGGAAAATGGCTGACCCAGATCTCCAGTCCCGTTTCTTCAGCGAGTTTGGCCAGATCTTCTTTCCATAAACGGCATCTGCTTCCATTGCTGCCTCCACCATCACAGTTGATATATAGCCGCTTTGCATTTGGGAAGGTCGGTTTTCCGACAATCTGCCACCATCTACGGATACTTTCTATGGCAAAATCGCTCGTATCGTGATCTGTTCCCAGGTTTACAAAACCTGAATTGTTGTTGAGAAGATAGACCCCATAAGGATTGACCTTTCCAAGTTCCTTATCCAGGAAGTCATGGTCCAAAACAAGTCTGGGGTCGTGAGCTGGCCGGTATTCCGTACCATTGTTTTTGAAATTACCAAGGTTCTCTTTCTTCTTTGTATCTACAGAGATGACTGGGTCCCCTGCATCAAGAAATTCTTTGACAGTCTCATTAATCGTCTGGAATTGTTCATCACGGTTTGGATGTGGTTTGCCGGCCTGAAGCATCTTCTTGTTGTTCTGACGGCTGTATCCTTCCTTTTCAAGGAGAATGCCGACTTCAGAAGGGGAGACAGAAATCTGATATTCCTCCATGAATTTTTCGGAAATTTTGGATTCAGAAAGAGTGGTCCATGACAATGGATTCATCGGATTGCCATAGGTATAGTCGTCAATGATCATATGAAGATCATCCAAAATCTCTGGATGATGATCTATGACAGTTTTGCGTCCTGAACCTTTCAGCCTTTGACGACCTTGCTCTGGAGTGGGAATCTCCCCATGAAGTTCTTTTCTGCCGCGCTCAATTGTTTTAGGGTCAGTATGAGTAACGATCTGGACATAGTGCTGAGTTCCGTACCCACATTTTTCGCAGATCCAGGCTAGGGCTTTTCGATTTGTTGGTTCATCAAAGCTGTCCTGCATGGCATTGTAGAATTCAAGGTAGTAATTGACTTCATCACTGGGTTCATAGGCTTTCTTCATTATCCATACCTCCAAAGAAAAACAAGTTCTTCGGTTAAAGTATAGAACGAACGAAAGCTAAAATCAGAAACACAGTTTTGTCTTAGTGGATTCGATCGGACTGATAAAACCAATTATGGGAATTATGTGGAACATTAAATTTGGAATTACTTTTACGAAGTTCCTAA
>JADGIS010000291.1 GCA_015233825.1 Erysipelotrichaceae bacterium RD49 | reverse complement strand
CAAGCTGTTTCCTGAGCTGTTTACTCCAGAGATGGTAAACTTCGAAGCTGATGTATGGCGAATCCAATCCTCATTTGCATCAAAGCAGGCAATTCAAAACAAAATGTCTGACTCAGGCAAAAAAGACTAGCTTGCCAGAGGCAAAACCGGTCAGTTCAATCAGACATCCGCCCTTTCGGGTATGAGCCGGTGAACAGGCTCTGGACTACTGAGACGTGATGACATTTTTGAACAGGAAATGTCCGTTTTTGAACTTCGGTTCACACGACCACATCCGTTTCGGCTCCTGAAGCCCCGTCCAAATGGACCATTTTAGAGGTTTTTTTAGGACAGATGCTGATGCATTTGTCCGTTTGGGGGGAGGTTCACGGACAGCAGACAAGGCAAGACCACGATTAAAGATGAAGTTGAACAATTTTGTCTTTTACGCTTTCTACTTCAACCAGCCGTTCGCAAAGAATTTTAATGGTTTCCTTGTTGAGCTCTGAGAGTTTGCGATATTCCTCGATCAGTAATTGTTCATCTATAGAAAGAACAATGGGAGAAGCGTTGATGGGATCGTCCAAACCCAGCAGATATGAAACGGAGACATCTAAAAATTCAGAAATCGCCTGAAGTTTATCTTGGGGAATATTCTTGATTCGATCGGATTCATATTTAGAAATCGAAGTTGCGGTAACGCCAATTGCATGAGCAACTTCATCTAATGTTTTTTCCCGTTTTAAGCGTGTATCACGCAGCCTCTGTCCAGTCGTCATGCCTTTATTTTATACCGGAATGTTCAAAAATCAGGTCAGCCTGGCGCAAAAAGATAAATCTTTTCCTGCCAGGCTCATTTTTGAAATGAATCCAGCTCTAAAAGACAATTCATTGTCTTTAAAAAGAAAAATCGTGGAAATAAATTCCACATTGGATTCGTAAAAAGAGTCTATTCGTTAACGGACGACCGCGAAAGAGGCTGGATACAAAGCAGATAGAAAATAGAGAAAATAAAAAAGGCTGCTTGAGACAGCCGAAAAAAAAGACCTGAAAATTCAGGCCGGTTAAAATATCAAAGCAGATTCGAATGATTTCGGTCTGCGCTTATGATCAAAATGGCGGAGTCGCAGGGATTCGAACCCTGGGTAAGATTTCTCCTACACAGCCTTTCCAAGACTGCACCTTAAACCGCTCGGACACGACTCCATCGCCTTAGTGCCCATTTAGAATACAAAAGTCAGCTGGCAATGTCAAATAGAAAAATTTATTTATTTCCAAATTTTTAGACGAGCTGTTGTTACGTTACTGTTCACACCCCTCCAAGATTCTGAAGTATGAGTAGATGCAGCGTGTTTTATGATTATTTGACCCGGATTTCTTTGGGGATCTTCCCAGAGTAAGGGAGAAGATCTATAAGATCGGACTGCGTTGGATAGGCCGGACCATCTTTAAGCTGGTTGAGAGCCCAGCTCAAG
>JADGIS010000290.1 GCA_015233825.1 Erysipelotrichaceae bacterium RD49 | reverse complement strand
TGTAACTAAAGAGAACGTGCTCAAAGTTCTTCACGCGCAACATTATAGTAAAAGCAGAAGGTTACGTCATCAGGCTCCCAATTTTCATCATTAGGGGTCGCGGCGAGTGGTGCTATTTCTTTTCTTTCATCCGTCACTGTGAAGTTGGCCAGGATCACGTCCACTTTTCCAGTCTGCAGATATTCAATGCGGTTGGCAGCTTCGGTGGACACAAGATTGAGCTCTACACCAAGATCTTCAGCCAGTCTTCTAGCCAGATAAACATCGTAGCCTTGGTATTCGCCGTTTTCATCGACATAACCAAACGGGTTCTTGTCGGAGAAGACGCCGATGTTGATGGTGCCGGATTTCTTGATTTCATCAACAGTTCTGAATTTAGCGTTGGATGTGGAGGATTCTCCCCCTGCGGTATTGCTGGTGCTTGAATTTCCATTGGAGCAGGCCGCAAGCGAAACGGCTAGTACAAGCGCCCCCAGCAGGGCAATCAGTTTTTTAAGACTCTTAATGCTTTTCATAAAGATTTTCCTTTCCGGTTTCACAGGGAAACCTGTCTTCATTTTTCTGATATTCTGATCAGTCAGAGCATCTGCAGCTTAGCTGCTCTGGCTGTCTTTCTTTTTGATCGAGTCGAAGGTGAACATATGCAGGAATTTTCGGGCTCGTTCTGTTTTTGGATGATTGAAAAATTCTTCCGGAGTTCCTTCCTCGACAATATGGCCTTCATCCATGAAGATGACACGATCAGCCACAGCTTTGGCAAACGCCATTTCATGGGTGACAATGATCATGGTCTGGCCCTGTTTGGCCAATTCAAGAATGACGTCCAGCACTTCCCGGACCATTTCCGGATCCAGGGCAGCCGTCACTTCATCGAAAAGCAGAATTTCAGGATGCATGATCAAAGCACGTACAATCGCGACGCGCTGTTTCTGACCTCCTGAAAGCTGCCGGGGAAAGCTGTCTGCTTTTTCTTCCAGACCGACCCGCTTTAACAATTCCAGCGCTTCTTTTCTGACTTCGTCTGGATTTCTGTGCTGCACTTTAATCGGTGCAAGCTCGATATTTTTCAGAATACTCAGGTGGTTGAAAAGTTCATAGCTTTGAAAGACCATGCCGATCTTTTCACGGATTTTCGAGAGGTTCTTATTTCCGTATTCCACCGGTATCCCCTCAATGGCAATGGACCCTTGCTGGATCGGCTCAAGGCCATTGAGACAGCGCAGGAAAGTGGATTTGCCACATCCGGATGGGCCGAGAATAACGACCACTTCTCCTTTTTTCACCTGCAAAGAAACGTCTTCAAGCACCTCGAGTCCGTCGTAGCCTTTCTTTAGATGTTCGATATTTAAAATCACTTGTTTTTCCATGACTTTACTTCCATTTCTTTGGCTCACTGAAAAATCCGGTGGGATTTGGGATTCTTGACTGTCGTATTGTATGACGCATCGATGATCTTCAGGAAAAAATATCCATCGTCATGATAGCCAAAAGCCTGTCGCCTTACAGTCTTG
>JADGIS010000028.1 GCA_015233825.1 Erysipelotrichaceae bacterium RD49 | reverse complement strand
CTGATTTCAGCTGGAATTGCCATAGATAGTCCTCCTATGTATAGGGATATTATATCATATATCGGTTATTATTTAACTATACAAAGGCTGATTTCAGTTCAAAAAGTAACTGTTTTGAGAGCAGAGCAATCCGGTTATTCAGCTGCTCGCAGTATCGATTCGCCGTATATTCTTAAAAACGATAAAATAAAAGCCTACGAATCATCGATTATGATGATTTATAGGCTTATTAGGATACTATACGTATAGTGTGATCGACTGGGAAAGTTCTATTTGAATGGAGAGCAGAAATGGTTTTGAAGTGATCAATTTTGGATTGCGGATTAGGCAACTCTTGTTGGCCAGCTTTTGGAACCTTCGGTTTGAATCGTGCTATGCTGGTTCAAGAAAGAGGTATAAACATGAGACGAATTCCCATCAACATTTATGAATATGCCGGTCAGATTCTTGAACAGCTGCCTAAAGGAATCCTGCTTTCCAGTGCCGCAAATGGCAAAATGGATACAATGACCATCGGCTGGGGAACCCTGGGAACGGACTGGAGCCTGCCGGTCTTTACAGTGTTTGTTCGTGAAAGCCGCTATACAAAGGTGCTTTTAGACCAGAATCCGGAATTTACCATCAACGTTCCGCCCAAAGAGAGTGATGTACGCCGTATTCTGGGCTTTTGCGGGACCAAATCTGGTCGGACAGTCGATAAGTTTAAAGAAATGAATCTGACGGTAGTGCCTGGAGAAAAGGTTGCTTCCCCGGCAATCGCTGAGTTTCCAATTACCTTGGAATGCAAGATCATTTACGAGCAGGACCAGGATCCGGCAGCCATTCCAGATGAGATTAAGCGCCGCTGCTATCCGACAGGCGACTATCATACGGCTTATACGGGCCAGATCGTGAATGCCTATCTGTTGGTCGGCGACTTTTAAAGCCCTGATCTTATCTTTTTGCGGCCATCCCAAACGCAAGAACGCTCGGTTTTCCTTATGGAAAAAACCGAGCGTTTTATAACGGAACGTTCTGTGAAGCTTTCTTTTTTGAAGAAAACGTATGAAGCTCTGGATGCTATGAAGTTTCTGGATGGGAATTAAGCAAAACGGCACATTCAATCCAGTTGGCGAGTCTTTGGGTATTGCTGGCAAACCAGGATGGTTTGCTTGAACTTCTTTGCGGCTGATTGAGGATGTCCTGGACCATTGGCCGGATATCAGCGAGCGTCCGGGCATAATGGGCCAGGTGATGCTTTTCAAAAAACAGTGCATTCTGTGTTTCACAGCCAGGAATCGGATTGCTTAAAAGCAGAGGTGTCTTGCAGGCACAAGCTTCGGTGATGGAAAGCCCGCCTGGCTTTGTAATGAATACGGAGCTGGCATGCAGATAGTCAACGATCTGGTGGGTAAATCCAAGAGCAGTCACCTGGCTAAGATGCATCGCTTGGATCTGTTCTTCCAAGCCCTGGTTGCTGCCGCAAAGAACCAATGCATGCAGACTGGGATCGGTATGAAGCAGTGGCTCTAACTGCTCTAAAATTTCAAAAATACCATGGGTGCCCATACTGCCGCCGCCAATCAAGATATAGCGTAAGTCAGGATCGAGAGCGGTATTTTTAGCGGCTTCTTCTTTAGTGAGCGGCTTGGAAAAAACAGGATTGATCGGGATGCCGGTTGGAATTAAGCGCGAAGCAGCGACCCCGGCTTTTTGAAATTCACCAGCCAGAGCTGGATAGGGAAGTGTCATCCATGTCGTCTTGACATCGCATTCAAAGGGAATGCACGTATAGTCAGTCGGAACCATGATGGATGACGGGACTTGCAGGCCTTTGTTTTGCAGCCATGTTAGCATCAAGCCGGGATAGGGCTGCGTGCAGATCACAATGTCCACTGGATTGGCTTCCAGCCATTGATAAAGTGCTTTGGCTGCCTTGGCCTGGACTTGAAGAACAGGATCAGGAAGGCCGAACGCTTTTTCTGCTTTTTGGTACAGTTCACCGATTTCATACACATCGCCAAATAAAGCGGGTGAAAAGCGGACCAGATTGACGTAGGCATTGCCCACCCGGTCTGCGGTCTTTTGCGAAATCAAGGTATAGGGGTCAAAGAAGTGGGTTGTCCACCCGCGCAAGTTAAGCTCATCTGTAATCGCCTGGCCAGCCGCATTGTGACCGCCACCAGTGGAACAGGATAGAATTAATGCTTCCAAAAGGGTTTAACCTCCAATCTAACTTTTGTTTCCGCTGAGGTCGCCAAATGAATCAAAGCGGCTGTGCTGATGAAAAGCAAGCCATAATCAATGGCTAAGTCCACGGGCTCAAGCCAGACAATAACTGGCAGGAGAAGGTAAACGATTACCGTGAGGTAAAAGTTAGAGGAAATCTTAAAAAGCAGTTTAAAAAACAAGAAGAGACAAGCCAGCGTTCCTAAAGGCCAAAAGGACATGCCGCCAGCCCATGCTCCAATCAGAACCCCAAATGTGGTTGCAATGCCCTTGCCGCCATGAAATCTATTAAAAATTGAATAAATATGGCCAAAAACGGGAGCAGCCAGCACCAGTCCAAATCCCAATGGCAGATCGGGCTGTGGATGCTGGAATAAATAGAGCCACACGGGAAGAATTCCTTTGGCTAAATCACCTGTTAGAACGAACAAACCAGCTTGAAAGCCGCCGAACTTAAAGGCATTAAATACCCCTGGATTGTGGTCAGCCGCTTTGGCTGCTAAATCCTTGTGAACAAATAAACGGATATAGAGACGGAAAAATAGAATGCTGCCGCAAAGATAGCCCAATACGGCATACATCAATACATCAAGATTCATAGCCAAAGTATAGCGGCAGCCAGCTTTCAGTTTGGATTACAAGCACGAAAAACAATCGGTGTTTGAATAGGAGCCACTTTACGGACCAATCTGGGATTTGATGCCTCGCTGTTGCTTGTATTGAAAGAAGATACGAGAGGAAAAAGAAAAAAGATTCTTCCCCAATGGAACATCAGCAGCATAAAACAAGCCAAGAGGTGGATGCGGAATTTTTCTGAATCCATGTTTTTCTTTGATAACTTTTTCCAGATCAAAAAGCCTGCGACCCGATTTAAAAAGATCTGGTTAGCAAGCTGGCAGTAGCCGGTGGATCCAATCTTTTTTGTGGGCAGAAGAATATCAAAAGTACAAAAGTGCTTGACCTGCAAAAAGATGAAAAAAAAACGGATCCGAAGATCCGTATCGATTTCAAGTGGCGCCTGAAACAAGACTCGAACTTGTGACCTGCCGGTTAACAGCCGGATGCTCTACCGACTGAGCTATTCAGGCATAACAAATAGAAATAAAAACAAACAAAAGTGGCGCCTGAAACAAGACTCGAACTTGTGACCTGCCGGTTAACAGCCGGATGCTCTACCGACTGAGCTATTCAGGCGTCTCTTGATTGCTTTATGAGAATAGCATTTTTACCCGGCTGCCGTCAACAAAAAAGTGTTTAGATTTTTGATCGCCTCAAAAAAGGGCCAAATGAACACAAATTTGCATCCAAACAGTCTTTTATCTGCATATATTCGAAAAAAAGCTGGATCTCCGGCTTTTAAGAAAGCTTGAGAGGGGCGGGCTTTTCGTTCATTCATGGATAAAAATAAAACCCGTTCACAGCGTGAACGGGGTGAATTTCAAATGGCGCCTGAAACAAGACTCGAACTTGTGACCTGCCGGTTAACAGCCGGATGCTCTACCGACTGAGCTATTCAGGCATTTCCATTTCCAATTGCTCAATTAGAATACCACAGCCCCCAAATTGATGCAAGAAGAAATCGCGAATTCACTGATAAAAACGTCGGTAAAACATCGAGTCAAGTTAAGTGAATTATGACTTACGCATCTTTAACAGGGAATTTTCATAGCAGAACTGTTTGATTCTCATCGCAAAACAGAATGATTTTCAGGGTGGGAAAGCCGGTGCTTAATCCAGCAAAAAAGAAGCGGCCTCTGTATACTGTGCCCGAAAGAGGTGGTAGATATGGCAGATTTGAAACTGCCTTTTAAAGCAGTGGTCATGGATATGGATGGAACGCTGCTCAATGAGCACAACCAGATTTCGGATAAGACGCGAAACTATTTGATTGATCTTGAAAAGCAGGGCGTAAAACTCGTCTTAGCCAGCGGCCGCAGCTACACCAGACTTTTAGGCTATGCCGACCAGCTGGAAATGCCAAGCCATGGCGGCTATTTAATCGAGATTGATGGCGTGGCATTGTACGATCTGGCAAACCAGGAGCGGACTAAGTTTAAGATGATGAGTCCAGAAGAAATCCATGATCTGTTTGCTTATCTAATAACGCAGAATGCGGAAAGCCAGGCCATGTTTGATGACGGACTGTTCGATTTCTTTACTCCCGAGATTTTCGAAATCAAAAAACAAATCCGTAAAGAACAGAATCTGCCGGATGATTTTCCCTGGACAGCTGGACCATGGAACTGGCTGACAGATTTTCGTGACGGCTATGGGGATATGCACTATATCCAAACCGCAGAAGAGATTACCCGCCCGATCAACAAGCTGCAAATTATGCAGGAAGAAAAGCCGCTGGCAGAATTGTATGAAAGACTGCAGGAGCGCTTTTCAAACTCATTTGCGATTTATCGTACCACGCCCAGACAGCTGGAAGTTCTGCCTTTTGGCTATTCCAAAGGAATGGGATTGCGCAAGCTGATGGAAAAAGAGGGTTGGGACAAAGACGAGGTGCTGGTCTTTGGAGATGGCGAGAATGATCTTTCAATGTTTGAAGAAGTGACCCATTCGTTTGCGATGGGAAACGCTGCGCCATTCGTTCAACAAAAAGCCAGTGCCGTGACGGCAACGAACCGGGAAGATGGCATTGTCCAGGCGATTGAAACGCTTCGCAAAAGACAGGATTCAATTTTTCGCCAGAAAGCTATGCCTGAAGTAGAATAATACTCATTATTGCCTGCTTGAAAAAGAGAGAAAGATTCGGATGTTAACGCTTCAAAAGCAATGAATTCCAAAGATATATTTCCTTCAGCAAGCAGATCCAAAGGAGGTTTTGGATGTCGTTTTTAACCATCTTAATTTTGGGAGCCAGTCTTTCCATGGATGCTTTTGCGGTTTCCATTTGTAAAGGCCTGGCTTTGCATAAAGTCACATGGAAAAACATGCTGACAGCAGGGCTGTGGTTTGGAATTTTCCAGGGGCTGATGCCGGCTATTGGCTATATTTTGGGCAACTTGATTGCCGGCAAAGTCGAAGCTTTTTCAAGCTGGATCGCTTTTGCCCTTCTGGCCTTGATTGGCGGCAATATGATCCGGGAATCGTTTTCCCCTGAAGAAAAAGCCAATGATTCCATGCAGCCTGGCGAAATGTTTATGCTGGCGATTGCGACTTCGATTGATGCACTGGCTGTTGGGGTGACCTTCTCCGTTGTTCCTGTGGCGATGTTCAGCCATTTATCAACTTTTGCCAATACGATGCTTGCCTGCTTGATGATCTGTATTGAAACCTGCTGCTTTTCGGCTTTTGGTGTCAAGCTGGGGTCAATTGCGGGAGCCAAATATGAAAATAAAGCCAAACTGGCCGGCGGTGTTGTTCTGGTCCTGATCGGTCTGCGGATTCTGCTTTCGCATTACCATATTTTGTAGACTCTGTTTCTGCCTTAGATTCTTATGCGGTTTTGATTTGAAGCGCATTGATTTTTCATGTTTAAAACCACTTGAACCGATAAAACCAGATTGATTCAAATAAAAGGCTGACTTCCTTGGCTTTAGCCAATCTGGAATTTACAATCAAATCGATTTGATTCTGGCTGCCCTTGGCATGGAGCCAAGGGCAGCCTTTTAGAAAGGATGATTTATCAATATGGCTTATCTCTGGCTGATTGTCGGATTTGTACTGCTGGTCAAAGGGGCCGATTTTTTTGTCGATGGAGCCGCTGGCGTGGCCCGGCGCTTTCATGTGCCTTCGGTTATTATCGGCCTGACCATTGTCGCGCTTGGAACATCGCTTCCAGAAGCCGCCGTTTCCATTACCGCTTCCGTGAGCGGAAGCAATGCATTGGCGATTTCCAATGTTATTGGATCCAACATTTTTAATACATTAGTTGTTGTCGGTGCGTCTGCCCTGATCACCCCGTTTTTAATTCAGCGCTCCGTGATTAAGCGAGATTTAACTTTCAATATCTTCTGCACCATTTTATTGTTTATCTGCATTTTGACTGGTGAGATTAGCCGCTGGATGGGAATTGGCTTTCTGGTCATTCTGGCTGTCTATTTATATATCTTAATTAAAGATGCCATGAAGAATCCTGCCCAAGAAGAAGATGAAAAACAAAAGGAACCTTGGAAGCTGGCCGCGTTTTTGATTTTAGGCGGTGCCGCCATTCTGGTTGGCGGCGACCTGACCGTTGACAGTGCCAAAGCCATCGCCGCTCAGCTTGGCATGAGTGAAAACTTGATCGGTCTGACGGTTGTATCGATTGGGACTTCACTGCCAGAGCTGGTCACTTCCGTTACAGCAGCCCGCAAGGGGGAAAGCGGCTTATCCATTGGCAATGCGATCGGTTCGAACATCCTCAATATTTTGTTCATTCTCGGCCTCTCTTCAGCGATCAGTCCGCTGATCGCAAACAGCCAGAATTTGATCGATACCGGAATTTTAATTGCAGTAGCAGTTTTGATGTTTGGATTAGCCTGGAGCTCGCCAAAGATGACCCGGGCAAAAGGTCTGATTATGATCGCTTTGTATGCCTGCTTCATGGTCTATACGATTATCCGATGATTTAAAAGCCAAAAGTCATGAAATAATAGGAGTAACTGATTATGTGCAGCGCTGATCTGGATCAGCGGCTCAATCAGGGAAAGTGAGTAAATTTGATATGAAGTTTGAGAAAGTTCTGGAAGGACGCCGCAGTATTCGCCAATATAAGGTGGCCCCTGTCGATCATGATGTGCTCAAAAAACTGATTAAAGCGGCCAGCCTTGCCCCCAGCTGGAAAAACTCCCAATGTCCGCGCTGGTATGTCATTACCAATGACCAGATGCTCCAAGAACTCAAAGAGAATGCTCTGCCTCCTGCCAACCAGGCTAAAGTTGAAAAGGCCCCCTGTTTGATTGTGGCTTGCTTTGAGGAAAAACTCTCCGGCATCGGAAATGAGCCTGGCGTCTATGCCAATGAAGCCGGTGAAGGCTGGTCGTATTTTGATCTGGGACTGGCAGTTGAAAACCTATGCCTGGAAGCGTACCGGCAAGGTCTTGGAACCTTAATTATGGGAATTCGCAATGAAGATGTGATTCGTTCGGTTTTAAAAATTCCGCCTGCCCAAAAAATTGTGGCTGTCATTGCGGCCGGCTATCCAGATGCGGATCCGAAAATGCCCCCAAGACGAAAGATTAAAGAAACAACGGTGTTTTTTGACTAAAGGATCCTGGTGATCCTGTCCAAAAACAAAAGAGAGTTCAGGAAGCAGAATCCTTCTTTGACAAGAAGGACTGCTTCCTTTTTTCAGCTTCCAGACAGGTGGAAAAGCAGGAATGAGCCGGGGCAGAACAAGAAAACGGGCAGGATCTGGCTGACGCTGACAGGGGAGCAACTGCTTGCTTTCCAGCCTGTTAAAAGCCGTAAAAAAAGGATGACTGCATTCAGTCATCCTCATTTTTAAAACAGGTTGTTCAGGCCGTAAAGGCAGTTTTCTGGTACTGCAGGCGGCGCTGGTTTTCCATTGGTGCGTCTACGGGATAGAGCGTTACGGCTAATGGATTTTTCTTCTGGAAAATCGAGTTCTGTGAGTATTGGCTTAAAGCTTGAAAGCTTTGGCCAATGACACCGGAAATTGCGGATTCACCGGTTTCTCCTGCATCAGGAACAGGGAGATCGGGTTCACCAGGGGTTGGATTGTCTGGATTGACAATGGGCTGGTCCGGTACAACTGGATTGTCAGGAACTGGTTCATCCGGTACATCAGGCTGCTGGCCGTTGTTGCCTGGCTGCTCTGGATTTGGCAGCGGAACATTCGTGCCGGTATTCGCGTTATTGCCTGCGTTTCCAGGATTTTCCTGAGAAGGCTGCTGGCTTTCTGAAGGCTTTTCGGAAGAAGTCTTCTCAGGCAGGCAAGCGCTGCCGCTCAGTTCATAGCCATCCGGGCAGTGGCAGGCACCATTATCAAATGTGCCGCCAGAGCCTTCGCAGGCGGTGCGTTCCTGGTCTTTTTCTTCTGGCGTGGTATTGTCCTGGTTGACAACCGGGGTGCTTGTCGTATCCCCGCGGGAGACAAATTCCGTCTTAATCAGACCGCCATTGTAATCGCTGATGCCGTCAGGCCGGTCAATCGGGTGATAGTCACCACCAGTAGCCAGATAATCCAGCATATAGCGGTTGATGTGGAAGGCGGTTGCGGCCTCCAGTTCCGTCCAGGTCATGTAGTACCCTTGCATAAAGTAGACCGGCAGGTAGCCTGACCAGGTGGCAATGGAATAGGTGCTGGTATAGCCAAGCGACCATTCATCTTTCATAACGCCATCTGGAATGCCATATTGCGCGGCTTCCGGACCCCAGTTAGAGGTTCCGGATTTACCATAAGCGGTGTAATTCGGGCTGGCGAGAACTTCGTTGTAGTTTTGGTAGCCGCCATAAACAACATCCTTCAATAAGGAGGACATCATGTAGGCAGCCTGCGTGGAAATCAGTTCATACGTCGTAGAGTTGCCATTGATTTCAGCGTTGTCCGAACGGCGGACAATGCGGCGGATACGGTGCGCATTCACGCGTGTACCTTGGTTGGCAAACATCGAATACGCACTGGCCATTTGAACTGGCGAAGCGTACATATCGGCGCCACCGATCGCATACTGGGGAGCAAAGCGCTCAGCGACTTCATCATCAAAGCCAAGATCTTTACAAAACTGGATCCAGTAAGGAGTTCCCGTTGTATCGACCAGATCGATCATTGCCTGGGCGGCCGGGGTGTTTTTCGAAACACCCAAAGCTCTGGACAAACTCATGGCTCCATCGTATTTGCCATCGGCGTTGCGCAGGTTGCTGCCGGCATGCCAGTAGTCTTTTGGCTGGTCGATGACGGTATGGGTGGTAGACCAGCCCAGAATATCAAAGGTCGAGCAATAGGCAAGAAGCGGCTTCATGGAAGATCCAGGCTGCTTGGTGTTGATCGAGTTATCCTGTTTGACGTTGGTTGCATCCGAGTGGTAGTGGCGGCCAGGGCCGACGGCGATGATTTCTCCTGTTGAGTTTTCAACAATCGCTGTCCCTACATCCAGCATTTCGTTGGGGAAGGGAACAATTTCACCATTCATGATCTTGTCAAGTTCAGCCTGGGCACCGGCATTGAGAGCGGTATAAATATCCATTGGGATAATGGCTGGGTCCTGACCGGAGATCTGCTGGGCTTCGACGATGACCTGGTCGATATAGGCCTGGTTTGGATCGACGGAAATTGTCTCTTTCCAGTCCAGCGCAAAAGCCAGGTCGGCATTGCGTTCCAGGTCATATTCTTCCTGGGTGATGTAACCGTGCTTAAGCATCAGATCGAGTGTGGTGTTGCGGCGCTCCTGGGCAGCTGCCAAATGGTCGATCTGCCCAGCGGTTTCATCGCTGGTGTTGTGGATATTGTTGAGCGGGTTGTTGGTAAAGGGGGCGTTGATGGAGCCGGCAAGGAAAGCTGCTTCCCCCAAGTTGAGCTGGGTGACATCTTTATCGAAGTAATACTTCGCTGCCTTTTGCACGCCGCGGGTATTGCCGCCCGATCCAAACCAGATTCGGTTGAGGTAGTATTCGATAATGTCTTCTTTATCGATGGTCTGCTCGGCAATCAAGGCCAGGTAGATTTCCTGAATCTTGAGCTTGATCTGCTCCAGCTTGGAAATTGAGCCTTTTTCAGCTTGCAGCTTGCTTTCCTGGTTTTTCGTAAAGGCGTTGTCGATCATCTGCATTGTCAGCGTGGAACCACCCTGTGAAAAGGAACCGGATCTTAAGTTGGTGATACCGGCTGCCATAAAACGGGGCAAATCGAAGCCGTTATGTGTAAAGAAACGAGAGTCTTCAACCGCAAGGAAAGCGTCAATGAGGTTTTGGGGGATCTGCTCGTAAGTGACATCCTCGCGGATTTCTGCCCCAAATTCATAGACCATGTTGCCCGCATTATCGAAGATGCGGGAGTTGGACATCGTAGACAATCCGTCTTTGGAAAAGCGCATTCCATCCGGATCGTTGATGATATTGACCAGCACAAAGAATACAGAAACGCATCCGACTAAAAACAGCGTCAGAACTGCGACTGCCATCTTGTTCCAGATATCAAGTTTCCGCCTAGGCTTGCGCCCGGAACCATGGTTTGGGCGGTTAGACGGAGTAGACGCAGGCTTGTCGCCTGCGGGTGTATTCGTTTTCAATTCTTGTCTCCTTTCAGATATCGTCTGTCGACTGCCTTAAGATAGTGGATTCGCGGATACAGACCTGTTTCAAGCAGATCGCCGTGGGTTTCAAACCACTCGTAGGCGATTGATTGTCTTGCCTGGTCCTCGTGGGCGGCGATCATTTCCAAAGCGTCCACCAGAAACGTCTTGTCCAGTTTGGTAAACCGTACAATAAAAAAACCAATTCCACCCTGCTCATGAACCATCTTCAGATGTTCGATCTGGTGAGGCTGGATCAGATATTTCGGGAAACTGGTCCGGTTCTGGGTCTGTTTGGCTTCAAAGTCAATATAGTGCCCCTTGTACAGACCGTTGTAGTCGGTTGTAGAGGGCGTTCTATAATAAGCTTCGGTGATCTTGGCGCGCCCGCGGCGGGGATAGTCCACGCTGACAACCTGAATGGGTGTCGGCTTTTTATAAATCAATGCAGTCTTTCGTTCTTTGTAGTACAAATTGGAAGCATTGAGATCATCTTCCAGGCTCGTTCCGCGGTCGGCATGGTTATCCGACATCCGGGCTACGCCCTGGCGGTGGAGCTTGTTCGGGTATTGAACATTGTTAGTCACAGGCAGATTATATAGAAAATGAGCGTTTCTTTCAATGAAAGCAGTATGTGGCATTGGCTTGCAATCATGGGAAATTGTCTTATTGAATCCTTTATCTAAAGTGATTTTCGCCTTGTGACCGGATTGGCTCTTTTCAAATACAAAGAATAATGTAAGATAACTGCCAGAATCAGGTTGACAGGAAAAAAGATCAAAAAAGATCAGGATTGAAGCAAGCGGATACATTTGCCTTTTGCGTCTTCAATCAAGCCATCCAGCCTGTATAAAAGTGAAAAAATATATAAAATTCACAAATAGAACGCTCCGGGGTTTGTTTTGGCCCGGTGAAATGCTATAATCATCACGCATGGAGGAAATTTTATGCCAGTTAGTTTGTCAGCACAGGACATTTATGATAAAGAGTTTGCCGTTGAACCACGCGGCTATTCGGCCAGCGAGGTCGATGCTTACCTGGATCAGATCATTGAAGACTACCAGGACTACGAAGAGCAGACCCAGAAGCTTTCAAGTGCCCTGGTCAGCTGTGATCAGAAGATCAAAGAACTCAGTGAAGAAAATGCCAGTTTAAAAGCGGCTGCAGCTTCACTGCAGGAACAGCTTCAAAAGATGGATGCCCAACTCGAAGAGGCTAAAAAACAGGCTGCTTTGGCAAAAAACAGCTCCAATGAAACTGCAATTCTATCTGCAAAACCTGAAGTGGTGGTTGAGCAGGCAGCAGCCGAAACGATCAGCACCCCGCAGTTTAAGGCGGAAGTCAAGGAACCAACTCTCGAAGAGCGTGTTGCAAGACTTGAAAAAGCGGTCTTCGGCAAGTAAAATATAAATTCTTACTGTACAAATGGATGCAGCTGCTGGCGCGATTGCGTTAGAGGAAAGTCCATGCTCGCACAGTCTGCGATGACTGTAGTGTTTGTGCCAGTCTAATCAATAAGGCTGGGCTGCCTGTAGGTAGACGGCTGCGTCGAAGCCTAAAGAGAAATCCATGGCTAAGACCTTTAAAAGTGCCACAGAGACGAAGCTCTTTTGGAAACGAAAGAGGTGGAACGGGTAAACCCCGCAAGCGAGAAACCCAAATTTGGTAGGGGAACTGTCTAAGGCGAACTTGAAGCCAAGGACAGATGCGAAAGCATAGATAAATTGCTGCACTTACGCAAGTAAGAACAGAACATGGCTTATGAAATTTGTACAGATCAGTCACTCTTGCGAGTGGCTGTTTTTTTTTTGCTTTTTTTAGGAAAAAACGGAAGCTGACCAGCCATTGAGGATGACCTCTGGCCAGTCGACTTCCGTTTTTTAAGTTGCTGCTTGTTGTTTTTCGATTTTAGGCTTCGTTTTTTGCATCCAGTCTTTGTAAGTAAAAACTCATCGGCCGAAAGCCATCCGAGCAGCTGACCATCGCCGTACCCGGTTCTTTCATCCAGCCATCGAATAAATTGTCTGCCCCATTGGCCAGAGCAAAGACATAAGGATACAGGGTTTGCCAGGCGCTGCCACAAAAGCCAGACGGCATCTGGCAGTTTTCACTGATCCATTCCTCACCAACCTGGAGTGTGCAAGGCTTATCGAGCGGTTTTTCAAAGCGGGCTTCTAGTTCAGGATAGTGTGCCTGGGTGATGGATTTAATACGAACTGGATTCATGATGTTTTTTGGCCTCGTGTTTCTGCCTGTGCTTCCAGCCAAGAGATAAGGCAATCAAAGCAAAAAGCAGGGCAGGAATTAAAAATTCAATGGCCCGCACCAGCACAAAAACTGAATATGGGGCAGAAGTGACCACTACACCATGGGCAAAATTACGCAGATAATCCATCAAGCAGGTAAATCCAAACAAGATGACCATGATACCGGCAGCCAGCCACCAGAGTTTAATTGTTTTTGTCATTGGCTTTTCTCCTAAAAAGATACTGCTTAATCCCTCATTTTGAGATGGATTTGTAAAGGATGCTATGCAGACCGCTTTGATTCGGCCTGATTCCAAGAAATCAAATGAGAGACAGGATCAGCAGTCCGTGCATTTTTTGATCTCTAAAACGATTGCTTTCCCTTTTATTGTAGCAAGTCAGGTTTGAATCTCTTGCAACAAAACCAAAAGCCGGCTTAAAGAAAACAGGATCCTCTCGAAAAAATCGAAAAAAAAGAAGGCCGAAGCCTTCGCGCACGACATCTTGAGTTTTCCTTTGCTCTTGACCTTTTCTCTCTTATCCAAGATTTAATATTTGATTCAATTTTTGAGCTGCAGGCTGTTTGGGAAGATCTACTTACGACTGGCAGCTTTGAAAAAACGCGGTCCCATAGCTTTGATTAAAAGCGGGATCAGTACCAGTCCCAGAATGGTTGTCGGGATCATGTAAGCAGCCTGGTAAGCCATCGAACCCCAAAGATTTAAGCCGTAAAAAACGACACCGCTGATCGTTGAGGAAATAAAGCGGATGATATTGGTGATTAAAACACCGGAATAAAAATATTTATAGTCGGGAAACAGGCAGGCCAGGCCATACGCTGCAAAGGCAAAGAAATAGTCTAACATAAATTGGCTAAAGCCTAAGATATACATCTGGCCGGTTAAAAACTGGACGACGATCGATAAAATCGAAGTCAAAGTACCCAGTTTCCAGCCCAGCTGATAACTGGCCAGTAAAAGGGCAAGGGTACCCAGCCCCAGCGTACCGCCATTTGGCATTTTGAAGATGGGCAGGGCATTGCTTAAAAAGTCCAGGACGTAAAACAAGGCTAAGTACATGGCTACATAAGCGACATCCTTGGTTGTTAATTTTGAATTTCCAGTACGAGTCGTCATAAAAAATACCTCCAAATAGAGGCGCAGATCGTCTTGCGACTTCCTACGCTAGTTCTAACTAGATCAGGTTCAAAGGGTAATCTCAGCCGGTTAACGGCACCCCTGTCGTGACTCTTTTATTATAAAAACTTTGGTGCTGGTTAGGAAGTATTTGCCGCTCCTCATTCTTTTTGAGCGATTATTAGTGTGGAATCGTACAGTTCGTTATGGCCGCAATATGAAAAACACTGCTTTCAAGCAGCGTCAAATGAAAAATAAGAAGTGGATGGCAATGAAAAGTCGAAGTCAATCCAAAGAAAAGCCGCCTTATTTCTTGCTCAAAGTCAGATAGACAATTTCAACCGGGCTGTTGAGCCGGGCCTGGACATCAATACAGCCGATGCCATCGGAAATCAAATAGGGAAAATCAAGTTCTTCCTGGTGGTTGCGGTTGATGGTCCGGCTGCCATCAAACTGTTTATAGCCGCCTAAAACCGGCCAGTTGATCTGGGTGCCATGCGAATTGCCGCAAAGCGCATAGTTGACGTTGAGATTGTTTTGGTCGGCCAGGATCAGATTATCCGGATAGTGAGAAAGCAGCAGGCTGAACTGTTCAGGCAGAAAACTGCCGGCCACAGCGGCGGGATCGGCTGTGATATCAAAGCCCCCTAAACGGATGCCTGCCGGCGATTGATTGGCCAGCAGAATCGAGCGGTTATTGATGAGTTCGACCTGCGATTGGTGGTAAACGTCTTCGACAATCAGGCGATGGTTTTCACCAGCCAGATCTTGTTCGCCAAAAACCGCAAACTTGCCAAGCGGAGCGCTGATCGAGGAGATCCAGCTGACCATGCGGGCCCTGACTTCATCGCTTAAATCCGCATTGGCCGCAAACAGATCACCGCCAAACAATAAGACATCGGGATTGAGCTTGCGCACCTGGGCAAAGAGCTCATTCCCCTTTTCCTGGGTGAAATAGCGTTCGTCGTATTCGATGTCCGTCAGGTAGACAATGGAAACCAGATTCATGGAATCCGGGATGAGGTGGCTTTCGATCGTCTGATAGCGGGTGGTGATATGGGATGGATTGTAGAAAAAGGAACGGTAGAGCGTGATATCAAAACAAAGCATCAGCGCGGTGACGGTTCCTAAAAAGGTCATCATGATCTTTTGCCAGCGTGGAATCCGCATCCTTATCGCTCCTTTCCAAGACGTGGTTAACGTCTTTCAATTATAGAACATCCGTGCCTGATTCCAAACCTGCCATCCTAAACTTGCCAGCTTGAAAGAGTATGGAAAGAAGTCCGTTTTCCTAAAAACGTATAATCTGAACCTTATTGTAGCCTGACGCCAAAGGGTTGGAACCAAACGAAATGGTTTTGTGAAAGGCAGAAATGGGAAAGTGACTCTTGCTGGAAAGAAGGGGGCTTTGCTTGAGGACGTAGATTGTCTTCCCGCTTTTTTCCAGACAAAGCCATAAACCGGATCGCGAAAAAAGCCGCGTGACAGCGGCTTGATTTACGTTTTTATTCTTTGTCTTGTTCCTTTGGCTGTTCTTCTATGCGCGGTTTATGGTCGCGGTGGAAGCTCTTGCTTGGACGATGGCCGCCATTCCGGCGGTTTTGGGTGCGCAGCCGATGCTGGGCAGCAATTTCTTCCATCGCTTTGCGCGAATTCAGGATAACAGGGATAACGATCGGGTTGCGGTGCGTCTTTTTATACAGGTAGGGTTCAAGGGAAGAGCGAATGCAGTTTTTGATGTCTGCAAACGTCGTTCTTTCCTTCATCTTGTTTTGCAGGGCGTTGGCGATAATAAATTCCGCTTCTTTAATCAGTGCCTGTGAATCTTTGAGGAAGACAAATCCACGGCTGACAATAACAGGCCAGCTGAGCAGCGAGTTGGTTGAAGAATCGATTGGGACAATGACCGCAACCATGCCGTTGTCGGCCAGAATCCGGCGGTCTTTTAAAACAGCCGTCGACAGGCCGGAAATATCATTGCCATCCACGTAAATGTCATCTCCCTGGTAGCGCCAGTCAGACTGGATGACTTCGTGGTTGCGCAGCAGCAAAACGTCGCCATTGGCACAGACAAAGATATTTTCCTTGGGAATACCAAGTTCCATTGCACTTTGCCGGTGCTGCATCAGCATTTTGTGTTCCCCGTGAATCGGCATGAAGTATTTCGGCTTAATCAGCTGCATCATCAGCTTCTGCTCCTGCTTGGAGGCGTGTCCGGTGGTATGCAGGTTGTTTAAAATCGACTTGTTCAAAACCGTTGCTCCTGAACGGAAGAGCTTGTCGACAATTTTGTTGACCGAAGCATCATTTCCTGGGATTGGATTTGAGGAGAAGATGACCGTGTCCGTAGGCTTGAGATGAATGAAGCGGTGCGTGCCATTGACAATGCGGCTGAGCGCGGCTAATGGTTCACCCTGGCTGCCGGTGCATAAGATGCAGACCTTGTCATCGGGGGTCGAGCGCAGTTCTTCTGGCGAGAGCAGATCGGAGTTTTTAATTTTGATAACCCCCATCTTGCGGCCGATTTCCACGACGTTTTCCATCGAACGGCCAAAGACAGCAACCTTGCGGCCAGTCTGAAGTGCGGCATCGATAATCTGCGCTACCCGGTAAACGTTGGAAGCGAAGGTGGCGATGATGATGCGGTCTTTGGTGTTTTTCATGATCTGCAAAATTTCTTTTGCAACATCTTTTTCTGAAATCGAGAATCCTTCGACACCCGAGTTGGTGGAGTCAGACATGAGCAGATCGGGTTTGAGCGCGCCAATGTAGGCCATTTTCTGGTAATCCGCATTCTGGCCGACCGGAGTGAGGTCAAACTTAAAGTCACCGGTATGAACAATTGAGCCGTTTGGCGTGTTGATTAAAACACCAAGTGAATCGGGGATGGAGTGGATGGTATTGAAAAAACCAATGTTGAAATACTTGGTTTTGACGGCGGAATCCTGGTCGATTTCAATAATGGGAACTTTGGGAGCATCTTTATGTTCCGAAAGTTTCTTTTCAATAAGCGCTTTGGCAAAGCGCGGCGCATAGATGGCATCGATGTTGACCTGTTTGAGCAAAAAAGGAATGCCGCCGATATGGTCTTCATGGCCATGGGTAATGACCAGGATTTTACGCTTGTTGTTGCAGCGGATCAGATGGTGGTAGTCGGGAATGACATAGTCTACGCCAAGCAGTTCGTCATCTGGAAATAAAACACCGCAGTCGACAATGGCAATTTCGTTGCCGTGTTCATAGCAGTACATGTTTTTGCCGACTTCTCCCAGACCGCCTAAGGCGTAGATCTGGGTATCACCGTCCAGAACTTTGGTTTTATTGGCCTGGCTGGCCATTGCGATACGCTGCGGGGGCCGAACGGTTCTGTGGCTGTTCTGGTCCTTATCTTTATGAGTTGATTGATTTGTGTACATTGAGTAAATACAGCTTTGATCCTTTCTTTACGATTGGATGAATCATTTCCCATATCAAATATCAAAATGGAAAATCTGTTTTCAAAGCGGACAGAATGTCCTGGCTTGGTTAGCAAAGATTCAAATTGAAGCCGGCCTTGAGAAATGATTGAAGCCGGCTGCGGGCTTGATCGGGGATTCATCGAGGTTGAGACAGAAAAATGTCTACATGTTGAAATTATTCTACCATGACAAAACCACTCCACGAAAAAAGCGGCTCAATTGAGCCGCAATTCTCTGCCTCCTTTTGCAAAGATAAAGGCATCGTCGAAGACTATTCGATTTCAATCATGTCTTCCGTCACATGATCAACGATCCGGTCGTAAAAAAGAATCCCGGAAAGATGGTCAATTTCGTGCTGGAGGACAATGGCTGGATAGCCGGTCTCCTCAATGACAACGTTTTGATCAGATAACAGATCATAGGCACGAACCTTAATATGGTTGGCGCGAGGCACCGGTCCGGCATGGGGATCAGGTACGCTTAAGCAGCCTTCACCGCCAGCCAGATAGGCTTTCTGCATGCTTTTGGAAACAATTTTTGGATTGGCTAAAGCAAATTCCTTCGTGGTGCCATCTTCCATGGGCACGACCACGGCTAACAGCTTTTTCGGAATTCCAACCTGAATGGAGGCAATGCCCACAGCAGGCGAGAGGTTGCGCTTTGCACAAAGCTCATCGTCTTGGCTGTCTTTGACATACTGATACAGAGCCATTAATAGCTCTTTATCTTCTTCCTTTAAAGGCAGTTCAACATTTGAACTGTTTTGGCGCATTCTTGGATCGGTATCAAAAATAATATTCTCATTGGAAAGTTCCATATTAACCTCCTGATTTTCTGAAAACGAAGAGTACATCTGCTTGTTTTTCCTGCTTGAAACATTGTGAACTACTCGGTCATTGAATGGCCGAGGATTCCCGCTCCATGTCCTAAACGTCTCGATGGCAAGGACTTTTTAATATCCTGCTTCTTGGTTTTCGTCTTTGGATGGATTCAAGTCCTGATGGGCAGCGCATCTTTCAATGATAGTCCTGATCTAGAAAGATGAGCAAGACTCGATTGAAGAAACGGCTTTGAAACGGTTCAGGTAGGCCCATCCTGCATCTGTAAGCAACAAGAGAAACAGCTTGTATCAGGCCTATTCTAAAGGTTTTGGCGCTTGTATTCAAACAGGGGCGAAAGAGGGGATGAGCAGATTGGCCGATGTGATAAAATAGGTTGAATTTAAGGGGGTGGTGGCTTTTTGAGTACTACCGCAAAACAAAAAAGAAAAGAACCTTTTTTCAAGAGGGTCCTTACACTCAGATCCGGATCTGACAGCATGATCACCATGGCGATGATTGGCTTGATGATTTTTGGCTCCATTATGGTTGTTTCCACCAACCTGGGCAGTTCGATCGGGCAGGTGCGGACGATCTATATGACGATTGCCAAGCAGGCTCTCTTTTGCACGCTGGGCTGGCTGGTCTGCGCGTGGCTCTCCCGGCTTTTCAGCTATAACTTGATGGGCCGGATCCTGCCTTTGTTGATTTTTGTCTATTTCCTCTTGCTGGTGGCTACGGCTGTCATTGGAACGGATATCAATGGATCCAAAGCCTGGATCCAGGTTGGAAGCCTGGTTTCTTTGCAGCCATCCGAATTTGGCAAGCCGCTGCTGATTCTTGCCTTGGCTTTGTCAGCCCGTCGCGTACGGGATCTGGCTCCAGATCAGCGGACGTTTTTCCACATTTTCGCCTGGCCGCTGGTTTTAATGGCTTTGTCTGTCGTTTTCGTCGGCGGCTTACAAAAAGACTTCGGCTCATTGATCATTACGCTTGGCATTGGCTTTGTCGGTATTATGGTGCCCAGCTATGAAGGCGTCAAGAAGTGGCAGCGCTGGCTGGTCGGCTTTTTTATCCTGGTCATGATTTTCTTTATTGTCGGGGTTTATCTGACCGATTGGTTTGTAGAATGGTTCCGCAACGTTCCGATTCTTCGCCATATTGCTGTGCGTATTGCCAACATGAAAAACCCGTATCTCAATATTCATGATGATGGCTATCAGCCAGCCAATGCTTTATACGGGATTGCGGATGGCGGCTTGCTTGGACGGGGTCTTGGCAGTTCGGTTCGTAAGTACGGCTTTTTAACCCAGGCGGAATCGGACTATATTTTAGCGATTGTGATTGAGGAAACCGGCATCTTAGGCTTAGGATTGATCCTCCTTCTTTATGGCATCATCATTTGGCGGCTGCTCCATTGGGCGCTTCATGCCAGAGGAACGGCCGATAAAATCTTGTTTACCTGTACAGCCTCTTATTTAATGCTGCACTTTATTGTTAATATCGGCGGGGTCAGCACTTTGATTCCCATGACCGGTGTACCGCTGCTGTTGATTTCAGCTGGGGGCTCGTCACAGCTGGCTGTCTGCATTGCCTTGGGAATGGTTCAGGCCCGGATTGCGGCGATTCGGCCAAGAATCGAGATTTTGCAGGATATCAAACAAAAAAGCAGGGCAGCGATGGATGAATACCACAGCCTGCAAAGTCAGTAAGACAATGAAAATCGAACGAGCAGTTAGTAAAACAATTGAATTTTAGCTGAGTCTTCGGATTCAGCTTTTTTTTACAGCTTAAATTAGAACTTTCCTAGTCAATGACACTATACAAGATTGCGATTTTTAACTCCGAAATACCCAATAAGCATGGAACCGGTTGGAATTTTAATACAAGATAGTCGTATAATCGTGAAATTTATCTACTCAGAGAAGGCTTGAATCATAGCTTTCGCCTTCTCATACGTTAACTTTTTCTATAAATTTCGATGTGCGTATAGTGTAATTTATCCTGTTATTCGATGAAATAACCCTATATAGAAGTAAATATCTAATGACACTATTTCGTTATTATTAATCTTAATGATTAATAAATGAGATAATAGAAAGTATATACGATATATTTAACGCTCTATCTTGTTCTTCTAAAAACTTGTGTATAGGTATACCGACTGGGAAAGTTCTACTTAATCGCTAAACGTTACAAACTGAAACTAAAACCAAAAACAGGGACTCTCCAATCCCTGTTTTTTTTACGAAGAATAGTTTTGAATGGATCAAGGAGTGGCACAAGGGGAAAACTTTCTGCAGCTTTCCTTTTTGATTGAAATTTTGTACACTACAGACTTCAAGTTCCAAGGATTGAGCTGATTTGCAGCTACAGATTTGGAACTGAAGACAGGTCAGTTTGAGTGGATTTTGTCTGACGCGTTTTGATTGGTTCTGGCTGTGGTTTTTGGCTGAAATGAAGATTTTTTTGGAATTGAAGAGTTCATCACTCAAAAAAAGAGACTTTCTGTTATAAATAGAGAGATCAGCTACCGCAGGTTCCATTTCAGTCAGCTTTTTCATGATTGTTCTCATCATTTGAACGTTTCACCTTACCTTGAAAGGCTAGACCAGGCTTTGAACTGCGATGGATTGTTTTCGATTTTTCAGACGCATTCAACACAATGAATCGATGATTCGAAGACAGGGTCTCAATATCCACCTGCACGTGAACTTACCCTTATTTATAGTTTCGTTTGTATTTTTTCTCGAAGGGTAAAGAAGTGCTGATCCTGAATGCGATCAACAATGGAATCGCACTCTCCCTAAATTGGTTCTCTCTATCTGGAATTTGGCTGGTAGGCCATATTTTATATTCCCAGCCTGCGTGAAACAGGTAACAAAATCGTGGTTTTCCTGAAAATCAGGATGGATTTTGGAATGGATCTGAGGCCATCTTTTTCGGCCTCCAGACCAAGCAGTCAGTTCCTCGGCTCCAGCTTGGAAAGCCGTTGGCTATGAAGACCATTGAAATGGATCACGGCTCAAGACCGCTTAAAGCCTGCTTTTCAGAATTGAAATCCGGCCGACCAATTGGAACTTTTGATCTCAATCCAATGCAGTGGGATCTGTTTGTCTAACAATAATAAAAAGAAAACAGTCCGGGCGATGATTGACTGCCTGTAAGGTCAGATTTGGGGCCCCATCATGGCGGTCACCCTCTTGCGGCTTTGAAATGAAACAGCCTTCTAACACGAATGGCTTTTGGAGGAATCAATCCAATAAAAAAGAATTAAGGGAGAATCATGTAGAGCTGTTGTTGAATCCACTGCAGAACAATCTGCTTAGATTCCGGAGATTTATGAAAAATAGAAATGAGTTTCTTCTGATTGTTGACGGGTCCTCTTTATTGGCAACTAGCTACTATGCTTCTTTGCCAAGAGTCCTGCGCAAAGAAAAAGACGAAGAAAAAAAGGAGCAGATGTATCCTCGTCTGCTCAAACAAGACCACCAAGGCCATTACTGCAATGCCCTGGAACTCTTTTTCCATACGTTGTTTACCATCATGACTTTCCAACGACCTACGCATCTTGTCATTTGCTGGGACGCGGGAAGAAATACCTTTCGAAAGGAATTGTGGCCGGCTTATAAATCAAACCGACAGGCCACACCTGCCCCCTTGCGCCAGCAGTTTGAAACCGCTTATGATCTTTGCGGCAAGCTGGGCATCAGCCAGGTGCGCGATACCCGTTATGAAGCGGACGATTTTGCGGGAACGATTGCGACAAAAATGTGCGAATACATTCCCGTGCGCATTTTTACCCGTGATAAAGACTACTTCCAGCTGATCAACGACGATATCCATATCTGGTATGGCATGGCCGATTTAAAGAAAGTCAAAGCGTGGCGCAAAACACACAACATGCCAGCTTGCCTGCCAAGCCGGGTTGTTTTGATCAATGAAGAGGTTCTCATTCAGGAATTTGGCTATCATCCACAAGCCGTGCCGATGATCAAATGCCTGTTTGGCGATCCTTCCGACAATATTCCTGGTGTTTCCGGCATGGGCGAAAATCGTTCGATTAAGCTTGCCGAGCATTACCGCACCGTCGAAGAGCTTTACAATCCCATTGAAGCCGTCAAGACCAAAGCCGACCGCCAACGGCTAGCCAAGCTTTGGCGCAGCTGGGGCATCGCCATTTCGCCTTACTCTGTCTTGACCCGCAAAGGCTCTGACAATCGCTTAAATGCCAAGGATATGGCAAAAATCTGCTATGAGCTGGGCAAAATCCGCACGGATCTTGACCTGACAGACTGCTTTGAACAGGAATTTGGTCCGGAACTGTTCCGCTGCCATTTCAATCCGCAGACGATTTTCGAAGTTCTTGAACCTTTTGACATTCAGCTCAAAATCGGCCGCAAGAAAACGGGCGTTCCGGGCCGCGAACCGAAAGGGCGCCGCTCCAGCCGAATCAAGCCCGCAACCGTCTATCAAGACAGCCTGGCGTTGCAAGAAAGCCATCTGGCGGATACGATTGGATCCTCTCAAAAAGCTCCAAGCCGCTCCAGCCGTTCTGGATCGGCAAAACCAGCCTATAAAGCTGCTAAAAATACAGGATCTGCTGCTTCCTTGAAGGCATCCAAAGCTGCACCGAAAAAGGGATCCAGCAAGCCGGCTATCCAGCGTGAGGCCGCCGAAAACGTTGCAAACAAGAATTCGCATCTGGTCCAGACGGATTCCAATCCAAAAGGCAAACAAACCAAAGGCAAACAGGGGGCAGTTTCCCATCGCAAAAGGGATCTTTGCCTGGAAACAAAGACCAGTGAATGGAACCAGCAGCTGGATTTTGAAGTGGCACGCAGCACCCAAAGCCAATCCAAATCCAGGAAAAATAAAACAGCTAAATCCCGCAGCCAGGCAAAAAACAAATCCCGCCAGGAAGCCGGTTTTTCGTTTGAATCTTTCGAGCAGTTTGAAACCGATCAGCCTTTCGAGGTTGTGGTAGCCGGTTTCGATGATGGCCAGGAAGATGAGTGCCAGAAAAGCCAGCAATCCAAACGGAACCAAGGCCGTATGGAAGGGGCCGAGGCATATCCTTCAAAAAAGAAGAGTAAAAATGCTCTTTTCTCCCAGGGAATGAATACCGCTTCCTGTCCCTCCACCAAAAATGGCTCTTCCCGCAAGCGTTCCTCAAAAAACAGAAGACCGAATAACCGCCGCTCGACCCATTTGCGCCAGCCGGAACAGCCTTCGGCTTAAAGCAAAAGTGAGAGTTTGTTCACATCTCCCTTGTTCAACAACCATTCATCACGAAAAGGCCCGGATCTCATGAAATCGAGATCCGGGCCTTTTCGTTTCTGGTCTTGAATGAATCCAGATGAAACCGGCTTCGCTTCAAGTAAGCAGAAAAGAGAACAGAAATTATTGAATGCCGATTTGAAAATGGTGAGGATGGGCAGGGGTCTGGTTTTGCGTCTTCCTGGACTGGCCGGATTTTGGAGGGGCTGGCTTTGAAAAATGATGGTGCTTGTGAATATGGCTTTGCAAAACACAGATCAGGCACGTTCCGACAATGGCCCCGATACTGTCCAAAACGACATCGCGAAACTGTCCGGCACGCTGTGGAATAAAGGTTTGATGCAGCTCATCCAGTCCCGCAAAAACAATGGAAAAACAAACGGCCGCCAGTACGGCATAGCCAGGGGTAAAGCCAAGGGCATCATAGAAGAGGTACCAAAGCATGCCCATGACCAGATAGATGGAAAAGTGAGCGGCTTTGCGGATGAGAAACTGAATCTCAGGAAGACGCTCCAGATGAAGCCAGTGGATCAGCGCCCTGGACAGGGAAGAGGATTCTTCACCCGTCTGCGAAGAGAAAAACCAGATCGAGCTGATCAATAGAAAGAGCAAAAATAAATAGACAAAAGCCATTGGCAGATTGACTTTGCCCGTTTTTGGGGAATAAGAGGTTGTTTTCATACTTAGATTTTACCTACACCCTGACACGTTAGGGAAGTCATTTTCATGACTTTTAACTTTCATGGCAGTTTGTATGGTGTCATGGAATATTTGTCAGGACAGTCCCTTCGATGCCATTTGTTTTTTAAAAATTGTGGAAAGCTAAGTCTTTCTGGTGGCTTTCGGGTCTTTGGCTTCTTACAATTTGATCTTATTCCATAAAAAAAAAGAAAAATCAGCGCTGAAGGAAGAAAGGCAAGAGTCAATCCAGAGTGGTTGTTTTGGTAGGTGAAAAGAAACAAAACCCGCTTGGATTGGACATCTTTGAAAGTTTTGTATCAACCAGATGTCCAGTTCATGAGAATCCGGGATTCTGCCTTTGTGGCATACCAGTCCGGCAAGAAACAAGCATGTCCCTGCAGAATCATTATCGAAACTTTTAAAATGAAAGAAAAGGGCAGATCCGTGGTTGTGCCTGACTTTGATTTCGATTCTTTGCGCTGGCGGGACTGAAGAGGTGGATTGGAGCGGGATCGGTCAGCGGCTGACTGCCTGGAGCGGAAAGGAGCCAGCTGGTTTTTATCATCCAAAAGAAGGATGAAAACGGAACAAAATGAGCACTCTCATAAAGTTTAGGTGATAAATGAATAAATTATTAACTAATTATTAAGAAAATATTGACCAAGTGGTTCTTGTGGAGTCTGTCGATCTCAAAGAAAGCTTAGAGCATCTCCAGCTCCACTTGATCTGAAAAAAAGGCCGCACTAAAAAAGGAAAAATACAAGTTTAATTTTTAACGCTGGCTGTTGACTGCTTTTTCGTCTTTTAACCAGGCATCTGCATGGATGTTCACACATCCTAGAAATGCCATAAATGATATTCGACGCTGAGTACGTGTTTTCGTTTTATGGAGACCGTAGTCATTTAGGATACGATTGTTGACTCGCTCACAGCTTGTCCGGTTGTTATAAATTGCCTTCCACTGTTTTGTTCCATGCTTCTTCATGGCCCTTTCCCTGGCAGAGTTACACTTCAAATAGATGG
>JADGIS010000289.1 GCA_015233825.1 Erysipelotrichaceae bacterium RD49 | reverse complement strand
ATGAGGCTAAAAGACAATCTTTGGATAAGAATATAATCTCTAAAAGATAGGCGTAGCGGGAAGGTAATTAATAAATTGCCGATATTGATCGAAAGATACTATTTGCCGCCAAACCGAATGGCATTGCATTTTTTATGGCTCTAAACCTCCAGTCTGGCCCTGCAATTTTGCAAGAGGCCGAATCTTTTGAAAGCTTCAATGCGTCGTTTTTTGATGTCTTGACCAGGAGGACCAAAAGATATGTTCGAAAGAACCGCACTGACCGCAAAACGAATTGAACTGAAAAAATTTTTTGTAAGTGAGAGCAGATTTTGTATTTTTGCGTATTTTCAAGTGGAGGTGTTCTTATGGAACAAGACAAAAGAAACGGTTTTACCATTTTGGAAATGATGATTGTCATGCTTGTGGTCGCGCTGCTGTTGCTGATTACGCTGCCAAACATCCAGCAAAAAGAAAAGATCATCCGTGCCAAAGGATGCAATGCCTTGATCGAGATCGTCAATTCCCAGATTCTGCTTTATGAAATCGATGAAGAAAAAACACCTACGCAGATTTCTGAGCTGATCTCAAAAGGGTATCTCAAAAAAGGACAGGATAAATGTCCCGATGGCAGTCAAGTCAGGATTCAGGATGGCCAGGCGGTTCACTAATCAAATGCGGGCCTTCAATGGCTTTACCATGCTGGAAATGCTGGTGGTGATGCTCATTGTCGTGATTTTGGCTGGCAGTATAAACGCCGGTCATCAGGACAGCAGCCTTGGCTTGTTTGGAAAAAACCTGCTTCATACTATTCAAATCGAGCAATACCAGGCTCTGGCTCAAAGAGAGTCCAGATCGATCGCAATTGATGCCCAAAGCCTGGATACCCCCACCAGCCATCAGCGCTATCCTTCAGGAATCAGCTGTTCTGCACAGGTAATCACGTTTAATGCCAATGGAAATATATCCAAAGGTGGAAGTGTTACCTGCCGAAAGTCTACACAAACCATTCGGCTTATCTTCCAGATTGGAAGTGGAAAAGGAAGAATTGAATATGATTGAACGAATGAATCGAAACCAAGTCTTGCAGGACTGGGACCAGATTTTGGAAAGTGCCCAAACAAACGAGATTGTATTTTGCAAGCAGGCGACACCCCTGCCGGATCCGCCATCCAGCCGCAAGTCAGGATGGCCACAGAACCGCAAGCGAAAATACCAGTACTATATCGAACAAAACCGCGGGTGCAACAGCCCTGGCAAAAAGCAGGTGCGCCAGCTGTGGCAGGATCTGCAGCTTCAATATACCGCAAGCTCCACCCAGGAAAACACAAAGTCCGAATTGCAGCTGACTTCCGGTCCGATTCCAGACGCTGACCCCTGTACAAAAATCCAGACGGATGGTTTCCAGCTGGGCGCAGGCAGTCCTGCTTTTGGGGGTTCAAAGAAACTCACTGACCCCATGGCAAGCCATGGGGGTTGAAAGACACCCCGTTGTTTGGCAGGACAGCTTTAGCTGTCGTCAGTGAGTAGCCCTGGTGAATATTGTCCTCGGACAATACGAACTCCGTTGTTG
>JADGIS010000288.1 GCA_015233825.1 Erysipelotrichaceae bacterium RD49 | reverse complement strand
TGGTCGGCCTGAGTGGAATAACCAAGAAGATACTTGATTGCCTGCTGCTTAAGCAGTGAGAAATTCGAGTTTTTATCAAGACAGGTCTTCCGTTCGTCAGAATAAGGAAGATTGGAATAAGGCATAAAAAGTGAATTCGCTTCAATAAAATCGAGAAGGAGCATCGCTCCTGTATCGGAGGAAAGATCACCTCCATCAAATGAAATCTTGCTTTCTGAAACTAAAAAAGTCATACTGTTGTTCGAGGTGTTTGTCATTGTCGTGTCCTTTCTTTGTTTTCTGGTAATGACATTGTACAGGAATTAAAGACATTTGACATTCACCTGTCAGGTGAAAAGCACAATGGTCGGAAGCACATTGCATAAAGGTGTTTCTGACCATTTTTAGATTTATATGAATTGTTCAGGTCTTTGATCAATTTAGAATACAAATCCTTTCTTGCAAGCATGAGAGCACTGAGCACAAAGTAGGTTGGAGTAGAGGGCCGTAAATTGGACTTCGAGGAATATAGCGGAGCAACCATGTCCTCGCATTCATTCAGAATAGGAACGATTTCACGATTAAAGTGCCCAGACCATCCGGTTTCAAGTTTTCTCAGAAGTCCAGGGGTAACTTGAATGTTAGCATTCAACTGACTATTTTAATTTAATTTAAGCTTACTTTACGACATAAGAAAAACCTCCGAATTGTACAATACTATTATACCAATCGGTTTACGGGCAATAATAGTAATAAATCAATTTGTTAAAACGGGCCTCTTTGCCTATATTTGATAAACACAATACGCTATTTTGCACTTTTATCGAGCGCATCATATATAAATATGGATTCGAAGAATCGGCTCAAATTCTTAAGGCCTTTTCAAACGCAGTTTTCTAGAAGCCTTATTTGTATTGGCACTCTATCACGCTCAGTTGCAGTAGCAATTTCAATATTTTGAAAGCGATCTCTGGAAATTGAGAAATTTTTATTTTGCTTTGGATTGGACAAAATGAAGGACTTTGTTTTCGGCCTGCTCTTTTGGTCTATGTGATTGGAAAGCGATGAAAAAGCTGGACTTTTCGGTTTTAAGGGACTCTAGTCTCATCTTCCAGACAGCCAATAAAGACATCTTTGATAATGAACAAGCAGCAATCCAAGAAGAACCAAATCTTAAAACCTGATTAAAGCTGCCGGTTCCAGGCCAAATCGATCTTGAAAATGAAGGATTCCCAATCAAAAAAAACAAAGCGCGGTTGCGCTCCTCTGATCCAAAAACAATTGGTCCAGCCGCATCTGCTCATTCAACCTAAGAACTACCAAAAAGTAGGACCCTATTTCAGCCAGTAATATGGCTAAGATAATCTGAAAGATTAATATAGTCCGGTATTTTTATGTCTAACGCTTGGTAAAGTTCTTTTACTTGCTTATTTGGTGTTTCAATAATGGCCTGGCCATTCTCATTTTTAAAACACATCTGTGATTTTGGCTTCCCAGTGAAATCTGGGAGGCTCAATCCTTGAGGGATCAGTTTCTTTCTCAGGAGCAAAATGACCAGAGTAGATATCATTTCGCT
>JADGIS010000287.1 GCA_015233825.1 Erysipelotrichaceae bacterium RD49 | reverse complement strand
GAGGAGAACAATACTGTTGATTTCCATATCGGATTAAACGGTTTGTCTTTCCAATATAGCGGTTTTCATGGTACGAGTTTCTGCTTTTCTTTAGATGCTCGGCCATTCAATGACCGAGTAGTTCACGACACAAGGAATCGAACAAAAAAGGGCTGTAACGGAGTCGATCCGTACAGCCCTTTCTCTAGCAGTAAAACAAGATTTGAATATTAAAATAAATCAAGTTGAAAGTAAACACCAAAGCAACGAATCAACTTTTATTCGGCTGCCTTTTGGTCCTCAAGCTGCTCTTCATCTTTATCCGCCTGCTCTTCTGCACTCTTGGATGCATCCATAGCCAGCTGCAAATACTGGCAAAGCGTCGAAACGGATGTTTTGGAAGTATGCCAGCTTGTAACCAGCCGCACGACAATGTTTTCATCCCAATAGGTCCAGATTTCAAAATCAACTTTATCTTTCAGATACTCATACTGGACTTTATTGAGCACTAAAAACAGCTGGTTGGTGGTCGACTTCATGAAGAGCGGATACCCTAAACGAATAATCTCGTCTTGAATGATAGAAGCCAGGTCATTGGAATACTTGGCACATTCATAAAATGCATCGTGTTCGAATAAGCCGATAAACTGCAAAGCAATCAACCAGCCTTTTGCTAAAATAGCACCACTTTGTTTTTGAACATGGCGGAAGAATGGCTTAAGCGCCTCGTTGGTGATGACAACCGCTTCACCGAATAAAGCACCATTCTTGGTGCCGCCAATCCAGAATAAATCCGCCCATTTGGCAATGTCATTGAGGGTGTAGTCAATGCCGCTCATTAAAGCCTGGCCCATTCTTGCCCCATCAATCATGAGATACATGTCGTTTTCGCGGCAGATCTTTGAAATGTCGTTCAGCTCCTGGCGAGTATAAACAGTCCCAAACTCGGTGGCGTTCGACAAATAGACCAGCTTAGGTTCCATTAAAAAATGGGGATCTTCCTTCAGCCGCTTCACTGTTTTAGCCAGGGCAGCCGGAGCAAGCTTGCCGCTGCTGTTTGGAATCTGAATAATTTTATGGCCGGTAGCCTCAATAGCCCCCGCTTCGTGTTGAACAATGTGTGAAGAATCGGTACACAATACACATTGATAAGGCCGCAGAACGTGGCGCAGCATGACCAGATTGGTCAGAGTCCCGGATACGACAAAATGAATATCCGATGGCACTTCTGGCAGCTTGGATTGAACCAGCTGTTTTGCGCGCTCTGAGTATTGATCTTCGCCATACCCTGGATTCGATTCTTCATTGGCTTTCTGGAGCAGCTCCATGATCGGTTCGATACAGCCTTCTCCGTAATCATTGCGAAAAAAAATCATTGTTTCCCCTCTCTGGAAATCCATCGTCAAAATAAGGACGAACGATCCCCTTTTATATTCTGTAAATTACTCCCAGGTCTAACACAAAATTGCGTATAGCCCCCCCTCCCCACAATTTCCGCGTTTCTAGGCGGCTAATTCTGGGCTGGTTTTTGTAGAGTGTTTCTGTATAATGCTATTGAGCTCGCGGGTAATTTCTTCTTCGTCTT
>JADGIS010000286.1 GCA_015233825.1 Erysipelotrichaceae bacterium RD49 | reverse complement strand
ACAATAGATGCGAAGTTGTTGAGTCCTGGATCGAGCGCAGCTGCCCGCATCGTCTTTTCGGGAAGTGGCTTTTCATCCTCTTCAAAAACCAGATGAAGAACAAAGACTCCATGAGTTGGACAGACTTTCACCTGCTTGAGCTTCAAATCTGGATTGATCTTACCAGCCCTGAAAGACAAGATGAAAGTGGCAGGATTAAGGGTTCTGGAAATGAACGGCGAGCCGGATTATATCCGCATCTTGTTTGAAGCTCCACCCAGTATCGATCCGGCCAAAATGGTAAACGGACTCAAAACCGGACCATCTAGAATGACCAGAAAGAACTTTCCTGATGAACTTGCTCCTTATTACTGGAAACCGGCCTTTTGGAGCATGTCTTATTTCATTTGTACTGTCAGTGATCGCAACGCAGAAACATTGAAACGATACATACAGGATCAAGACATTAAATAGTCCCACAACAACTTTCAGAGGCTGATTGTGGTGGGCATTCACCCCCCCGGCTGAACGGCATTCAAAAACAAAAATGAATTCAAAAGCAATCTCAAATTATTCCATTCAGTCGGGCTACTCTGCCCTTAAGAATAGAGAAAAAATTAATCGCTTGCGTTCCTGATCAATGCAGCCAGGCCTTTCTCACTTTCGAATAAACTTCTGGTCGTGCTCAGGCAGTTCATTCGGGGTAAATCGTTCAACCTTCATCGACAGATCATATTTATCACGAAGTCTTACAATTTCACCCATTACAGGCAAGGCATGGTGACGATCAATCGCCTCTTGATTTTCCCAGCGGTCAATCAATAAGACAGTTTCTGGATCATCGGCTGGAAAAAAGTACTCATAACGCTCATTGCCTGGTTCATTTCGGATATATTCTACCAATCCAGACTCTGTCATCTCTTTGACAAACTTTCTTGCCGCACCATCTTTACCGGTGTAATACAGATTTACAACAATACTCATTCCAATTCTCCTTTCTCTAATATTTAACTGTTTCGTACAATGCTATCGTCTGACTCTGCATAGAAAAAACAAATTTTTCATCATAATTCTGAATGAGTAAAATGTCATGATCACCAGATACGATAAGCCAACGACGAATTGCTGTACTATTTTTTATTCTATCTGATTTTCCAGAATCCTTACCATTATTTTTTTCAAGAGCTATTCAAAAGGTTTTTCTATAACAAAACAAAAAAGTCTGAAGAATATCGGATTTCTCCTTTATTCTTCAGACTTTTGGTTTCGTCTGGCAACGTCCTATCTTCGCTTTGACACTATTTTCGGCGTTCAATGGCTTAACTTCCGTGTTCGAGATGGGAACGGGTGTGACCCATTGGCTATCGTCACCATACTGTTTTCATGGACCTTTCAAAAACAAACACCAGCTTCGACATAACTGTGGTTACAGTTACTGAATGACTTTCGTCATCGTTTTATTTCATTCTTATTGGAAGAAGAAGCAGTCTTGCTTCTCTTCCATCTCGTTATCTTAGATTAAGCTTTCGACCGATTAGTACTGGCCAACTTCATTTCTCGCGAAACTTCCATACCCAGCCTATTTCCTTGTAGTCTTCAAGGGGTCTTATCTACCGCAGATCTTATCTTG
>JADGIS010000285.1 GCA_015233825.1 Erysipelotrichaceae bacterium RD49 | reverse complement strand
TAATAAAAACAGAGCTCATATTGGATGTAAATTTAATAACATCCTCTAATGAAATTAACCTGGTCTTAGGTATAATTCATGAAAAGTTATCAGATTTGCAGCTTCTAATCAACGTGGATTATGAATATGAATGTGCAAAACGACGTTTGCGTAAGACCCTGAATTGATCATTAAGATTGATTTTAAATAGGCGACCGTATCCGCAACGGTCTCTTTCATTGGCCTGGTTGTAAAGCCAAGCTCTTTTTTGGCTTTGGAATTGTCGAAATTGCTGTTGGATTCTAACGTCTCAAGAGCGTATGAGGTAAACAAAGGGACTTTATGTCTCAGACCGTAGTAAAGGCGGGTGACTGGCAAAGAAGCTTTGACAACCCAGAGCGGGACAATCAGCTCGATTCTTTTGGAGTGATTGGCAAGGCTGGCCCAATCTCCAAGCTGCTTCATGGAAATTTGCCTATTGGTTAAAAAGTAGGTGTTAGCGGTTTGGTTTGGCCTTGATCACAGGCATTGAGGATGGCCCTGGGCCACATCGCCCACATCGACGAAATTATAGCCAGCATCCACATTGGCAGGCAGTGTTTGGTTGCAGACTTCTGCAAGAAACTGGGTCAGATGGGTATCGTTATGGTCGTTAGGACCGACCAAGCCGCTTGGCTGGACGATGACAGCATCCAATCGTTTCATTTTGCATTCATGCACAATGAAACGGGCTGCAATGGCTTTTGTCTTGGCATATTCTCCCACAACGTCATTTGGATTGAAATTTGTATTCTCTTTGATCAGCGCCTGACCTGGCAGCGGCTTGGTGGCATGGACTGAACTGACTTCGATCATGTGAGCGCCGATTTTTTCGCAGGCCCTGGCTACATTGATCATTCCGTAAACATTGACATTGAATTCGCGGGCCCTGTAGCCATTTTGAATATCGACAATCCCCGCGCAATGAATGACATAGACTTTTGCTTCAGCCGGAACACCAAAGATGGCTTCTAAGGTTTTGGGCTTGAGAATATTGCCTTCGTACCGCTTGCAGGTTCATCCGGCAAGAAAGACCGCTGAGTCGGATGGCAGGATGAGAGTGCGAGTTTCGGTATTGGGTTTGTCTTGAAGCAGACGAACGATATTATTGCCCAGAAAACCATTCGCACCAGTAATAATATAGATTTTTTGCATAGGCTCCTCCTGGGTGCAAATACTGCTAGAAGACGCGGTCCGATTATTGTTTTCCGTTCTTGTGTCTGAAAACAAGCTGGCATGGCTTTTGAGCTAGAAGGGATTTCAATTTCGTAAACATTCATTGGTCGAATGGTAACAGCGAGTGGGTCGAGAGTAAAGAATGGAAAGGAATGAGTCATGCAGGATTTTATTTTCTCGAACGAGTTTTATAAAAATAGGGTCTCTGAAAAAATTGGTGGGATTGGGTTGGTGGCTGAATTTGGTATGTCAAAAAAGAAATATGGAAAACAAAAAAGATCTCCCGTAGGATGGAAGAGTCTTACCAGAGACGAACAATCCATACAGACAGGAGATCCATATGCACTCTACCGTTTATTCTTCCAATATTCAAGTTTCTTTTCCTAACCAGGAAATCCTCTTCTTCCCATCTAACC
>JADGIS010000284.1 GCA_015233825.1 Erysipelotrichaceae bacterium RD49 | reverse complement strand
GTGGAGCTGGAGATGCTCTAAGCTTTCTTTGAGATCGACAGACTCCACAAGAAGCACTTGGTCAATATTTTCTTAATAATTAGTTAATAATTTATTCATTTATCACATAAACTTTATGAGAGTGCTCAGATATCCTCGGGATTTCTGCAATCGCAGCGTCAACCATCTTCTTGATTGCCCGTGTCTGGGATGCGGTCAATGACCCGATGGTTGCTGGATTTATGGATACCCGCCGGACAAAAACAGGTAAATTCAAAGGCTATTTAAAATTTGCACCACTGTTCGTTGTGATCAGCACCATCCTGTGCTTTTTCGCACCAGATATCGCTTTGCAGTGGAAAATTTTGTATGCGGCAATCACCTATATTTTATGGGGAACGGTTTATACCGTATCTGACATTCCATTCTGGTCCATCTCGGCTGTAATTTCGGATGATCCACAGCGCCGAACTAATCTTGTAACCGCTGCGAACCTGGGCGTGTTTGCAGGTATCGGCATGGTTGGATCTTTGGTTCCATTGCTTGTAGGTGTATTTGGCCAGAACTCGCTGGCTGATGGCTACTTCTGGGCAGTGGTTGCGATTATGGTCGTTGGTTATGGTTTTATGATGTTTGGCCACTCGACGATCAAAGAACGTGTAGAACCATCTGCTGGCGAAAAAGTATCTATGAAGGACGTATTTAAAAACCTGTTAGTGAACCGCCATTTATTCAAGATGCTGGCTATCTTCTTCTTGAATCTGTTTATGAACATCGTTAACGGGATCATTATTTACTTCTTCATCTACAATATGGGCAACGAAAACCTGATGTCCATCTATGGCCTGATGGGAACTTTTGCAGCACTTGGCTTCTTCTTGATTCCATCCCTCACCCGTAAATTCCGCAAAAAAGACCTGCTGGTGGGAATTATCATAGCGGATATTGTGGTTCGAATCGCCTTCTTTATGATGGGCTATCAGAATGTTGGAATACTTTTAGTGATGTTAATGCTCACACAGTTATTCCATGCTTCTTTAGGTCCTGTGATGTCATCAATGATTGCGGAAACCATTGAATACTCCGAAGTAAAAACGGGCAGACGCTGTGAGGCAATCACATTCTCCGGTCAGACATTCATGGGAAAACTTTCCGCGGCTGTTGCTGGAAGCTTGACAGGCCTGATCCTGGTTGCCATCGGCTACGTCCCGGAAGCTGCCATTCAGTCTGAGCAGACACTCAATGGTTTATTTATGGTGGTTTCCTTATTGCCAGTTCTTGGCGGCGTGATTCGTCTGGTGATTTTGAAATATTACACTTACACCGAAGAGTGCTATAAAAAAGATTTGGAAGTACTGGCTGCCAGACGAGCTGCTGCTTAATCCATCTTTCCGGATATTCTATAAACTATGATTTCAACCTGGATTGAAGAATCCGGGTTTTTTGCATTTAAGCGGGTTGATGGCGAAATTTTCACTCATGCTGTGCTTGACAGTTTTGTACAGAATCAGAACCGGGATTCCAGGATTGTGAAATAGCACCACTGGCCGCGACCCCTAATGATGAAAATTGGGAGCCTGATGACGTAACCTTCTGCTTTTACTATAATGTTGCGCGTGAAGAACTTTGAGCACGTTCTCTTTAGTTACAGATGAGCT
>JADGIS010000283.1 GCA_015233825.1 Erysipelotrichaceae bacterium RD49 | reverse complement strand
CGTTCGCCACTGAACTTAACAAGTAAGTTCCGTTCGACTTGCATGTATTAGGCATGCCGCCAGCGTTCATCCTGAGCCAGGATCAAACTCTCCATTTGATATTGACTCAAACGCTATTGCATTTACTGTTTCGTGAATTGATTATTGAGTATTAAGTGTTTGTTCAAGAATCGACGTGTTAATTTCGAATATTGAATTGTCTGTAATCAGAGTTTTCAAAGAGCCATCTGTTTGTGAAGCGAACTATATCACTCACAAGGCTTGTTTATCTTATCACCAGCAGATCCCGATGTCAACAACTTTTGTGAAATATTTTGATTCATTTCACAAACAATCGTTTCACCGATATCTAAAGATGATTGACGTGAAGTGCTCGCCCTTGGCGGCCACTCCCTTAACGCTCATCTACTATATCATCCGAATAAGATTGGGTCAAGCCATTTTGTGAATTTATTTAAAATTTTATCAAATTAACATGACCGGATGCTTCAGATGAAACAGTTCGGTATCGTGCCTGCAAAGCTTTTCACAAGCACTTGCTTACTCTATCACGAGAACGACTATGAAACAAGTTAACTTGTGAATTACTCTTCACTTTTAACGATATCGTCTTGCGACTGTTTCATTGTCCGCTATTTGGTGTGCTTTTTCAAATCATTTGATCCTCTCTCAGCTATTTTCATGTGCATTACGGTTGAAAAAAGTACGAAAGCTTTTCAGACTCCAAGAATATTACGAAAGCTTTCGTATAAAACGCCACACGGATCCGTTTTAAGAGATTGAACTATAATACGCAGTCAACCCAGGTCATGAAGTATTGGGCATCAATTAAGGCGGCCGCAAATTCTGAGTTCTCATAGGCTGTTTTCTTAAGCACCCTCATCACTGCATCCGCCTTTTCAAACGGAATTTGGCTGACTTTACCAAGCTGTAGATCTAGATTGCATTCTGTATTGATCTTTTCAAACAGCCCTGCGCTGATCATTGCCTGAATCTGGTCTTCTGGCATTTCATAATCATGAATGTAAAAAGAATCTTCTTGGTTTTCTAAATCTTCGATTCCCTGCGAATTGATGGGTACGCTGAATATACAAACCGGCATGGCCATCCTCCTCTCTGGTTTCTTAATTTGTTTTCCATTTCTGCTGACAAGATGATTGTATCGGCCTTTGAATAAGAAAGAAACATTGCTGGATTTTAACTGATCATTTATTCAGGAAATCCATAGCTTGCTCTATCTTCTTGAATGAACGGCCACTTTAAAAAAAGGCGCAGCTCATTCAAGCTGCGCCTGTATAAAATAATCGGTATTAAAACAAGAAGTTGAAGGTTTGGTTCTATCCGGATATTTACAGCTGAACGGTCGACCTTTCAGATTTTGTTAAATTTTCCTGTTTTCCATCCGATGAGCGGTCATCATAAGGGGCTGACGAATTTTTTGGCATCAGCTGTCGATGATGGCGGGCGATAAATTCTTCGCGTCCGGTATCCGATAAATGATCAAGATACTTTTTGCGTAAGAAGACAAAATCTTGAAGATTATGGGTCTCTGAAAAAATTGGTGGGATTGGGTTGGTGGCTGAATTTGATATGTCAAAAAAGAAATATGGAAAACAAAAAAGATCTCCCGTAGGATGGAAGAGTCTTACCAGAGACGAACAATCCA
>JADGIS010000282.1 GCA_015233825.1 Erysipelotrichaceae bacterium RD49 | reverse complement strand
ATGGCAAGCCCTTAATGCCTACCCAAAGGCACGGCAAGGTGCGCCACCTTTTAAATGACAAGAAAGCCAAAGTGGTAAAGAAAAATCCATTTACCATCAAGCTTTTATATGATTCAACTAGATATACACAACCCGTCACTCTTGGAGTGGACGCTGGTGCTAAACATATTGGTCTAAGTGCTTCGAGTGAAGATAAAGAACTGCTGGCATGGGATGTCCAGAACAGAACAGATATCACTGAGCTGATCTCTACTAGAAGAGAAGCACGGCGAGCGAGAAGAAACCGCAAGACAAGATACAGAGCGCCCCGCTTCAACAACCGAGTCCGTACCAAACACAAAGGATGGTTAGCGCCTTCTGTTGAACACAAGATTGGTACTCATCTTCATTGCATTCAAGAAGTCCAAAAGATTCTTCCTATAACCAGGATCGTTGTGGAAACAGCCTCTTTTGATACGCAGAAATTAAAAAATCCCGAGATTTCTGGAACTGAATACCAAAATGGTGACCAAAAAGGATTCTGGAACGTTCGTGAATACGTTTTGTTTCGAGACAACCACGAATGCCAGCACTGCCATGGCAAGAAAAAAGATCCAGTCTTAAATGTGCATCACATTGAAAGCCGGAAGACTGGCGGCGACTCGCCTTCCAACCTGATTACGCTTTGCGAAACGTGCCATAACGAATACCACAAAAAGATCAAGTCAGGCAAGATCAAAGGTCCAGAAGACTTCAAGCTGCCTAAACGTGCCAAACCGTATCGAGATGCAGCCTTCATGGGCATTATGCGCTGGACGCTGCTAGAACGTTTAAAACAAGCCAACCCCGATATTGAAGTGGTCAATACTTATGGCTACCTGACCAAGAACAAACGAATTGAACTGAACCTGGCGAAAGAGCATTACAATGATGCGTATTGCATTGCAGGTAATCTCAATGCCAAGCCGTTAAAACAATGCCTGCATCTCAAGAAGATCAGAAGGCATAACCGCCAGATTCATCAATTCAATTTCATCAAAGGACACAAACGTAAAAGCAATCAAACCGACCATATGGTTGGCGGCTTCTGCCTCTTTGACAAGGTCAAATTCGAAGGACAGGAATGCTTGATTACAGGACGAAGAAAAAGTGGATATTTTGTTTTGGAAACTTTATCAGGGCAAAAAATCCATAGTGCTGCTTCCATGAGGAAATTAGTTCTGGTCGAAAGAGCTAATGGATACTTAAAAGAAACAAGAATTCGGCAATTCCTGGCCACCCAAACTGCTTAGCAGTTCTGGATGGGGTATCCTTGCCTAACATGATGAACTCGATGAATCCAAAACAAAAATCCGTGCGTGCCAGGGTCACTCCATTGAAGTCGATGCTGGCCAGCAAAGAAAAATGGCTCCCGATATTCTTTACCATGGCAGTGCCCAAAATTATGCCGCATCCATTGCCAAGCAAGGCCTGCTGCCCATGTCTCGGCAGTTTGTTCATCTTTCGGCTGATCTTATAACTGCCCAAAAAGTAGGAAGCCGCCATGGCAAGCCGATTGTGTTTTTAACTGATTCCCAAAATTGAAACAAATGGTTATATATGTCGTCATAGTCGTGATAGAGCAATGATGAAAGACAAATTCACTTTCAACAAAAGAAGGTGACGTCCTAATCGCACTTAGCGATCT
>JADGIS010000281.1 GCA_015233825.1 Erysipelotrichaceae bacterium RD49 | reverse complement strand
GATCAAGACAGTAAGGCGACAGGCTTTTGGCTATCATGACGATGGATATTTTTTCCTGAAGATCATGGATGCGTCATACAATACGACAGTCAAGAATCCCAAATCCCACCGGATTTTTCAGTGAGCCTTATTTTTAGTGGATATAAAGATTTAAATGACGAACTTGAATCGATTTTTACTCATTTATTTTAAGGGAAAGAATGTCAGAGGATCTGTGTGGACCTTGCGCAACCTGGAATCGAAAAATGAACACCTCTGGAGTTTAAGCCAGAGGTGTTCGACGAGGGATAAATATTCGGGAGATGGTGTTGGAACTGAAATTACATACCGAAGATTACTGCATCTTGGGCGGTATATGGAAAGCTGGTGAAATTATAGGCGTATCCAGCTCCATTTACAGGTTCGTAGTGAACCAGGCGGTTGGTGGTTTCGGTAATGCAGGTCTGGAAGACGATACCGTTGTTGGCTCTAGCTCTTGCAATTTCATTGGTATCAACACTGTCACCGGAAACCCAGGTATCGGTCATGGTGTAAACCTGGCCATCCACTTCAACGTACTGAGGAAGGGAAGCGATTGTATCGCCATTGATCATGCCGGAGTGAGCGATGAACCATCCATCCGCCCAGATGCCGATGGAACCATCAGCTGGAGCAGAACCGGCGCCCCAGGCTGGAACGTAAGTGATGTGCCAGATGCCATCGGATCCGATTAAGGAAGCGGGCTGAGCAGGGGCTGGTGTTTCAACTGGAGCAGACTGTTCAACAATGGTCTGGGTTGTTTGAGAGGGAGCAGACTGTTCAATGACAGTCGGCTGAAGGGTCTGGGCGGGCGTTTCTGGCTCAACAACAACAGGCTGTACTTCTTCGAATGCTTCAAAGGTTTCATTGACTGGCTGGGCAGCTGGCTGCTCAGGAGAAATGCTTTCCATTGGCATCGCCTCAACTGGTGCTGGAGCTGTTTGAGGTTCGGCAGGCTGTACGGGGGCAGGGGCTTCAACAACAGCAGCAGCTGGTGCTTCAGCCAAAGCGGCCTTGACTTCTTCAACAGCAGCTTCGCTGGATTCCTGGTTTTCTTGAATGGCAGCAGCCGGCTGCTCAGGTTCTTCAATGTCAATTTTTTCAACTTTCTGTTTATTGGCAACCACGGCGACTTTGTTTTCACTGGTGTAAGCATAGGCTTCAACGGATGCAGGAGCCGGCTTCATGACAGAGTAGCCAACGATGGCGGCTGCGGATAAGCTCATTGCCATTGCAACGAATTTGCATGTTTTCGTATATTTACGGGACTTTAATGTAGTGGTTTCAGCTGTGTGTTTCATATGGTTTCCTTTCAATGCTCTTTTTTAGCATTTAAATTTCTCTTTTTCTTCTTGGAAGAGATCTAAAGATCAGCAGGTCTGCAAGCCTTGCAAATGTGATTTCCTTCATTTCGAAGGTCTGTGTCTTTATATCTCCTTAACTCTGTCTTTATTCTATCCTTATACCTGTCTCTTATACACATCTGACGCTGCCGACGAATAG
>JADGIS010000280.1 GCA_015233825.1 Erysipelotrichaceae bacterium RD49 | reverse complement strand
ACATCCTGGAGTGCCTATTTCAACTTGTTTAAGGTTGATTCTCAAATCACGGAGTCAGTTAAGACTCAGGCTAGTCAATCAGGCTTGAAACAGATGCATGAAAGCTTCTTATTTCAAGCCCCATCCAGAATCACGTAGTGATTTGGGTGGGGTCATTGACGCAACCGATCAATGACCTCCTGATATTGATCGGACAACCTGGTTGAACAGACAATAAAAGAGTCTGAACGGAAAACTTCTCAATTCCTTTCGCGCAAAGAACGATCCAATAAATAAGCCAGCGTCAGCTTTGCTGTATTGAGAACACCATCCATATGGGTGCGCTCATATCCATGGCTGGTCATACACCCCATGCCGATACAGGCAGGAGCCAGGTTATTATCTGCCTGCAAAGCTGCTGAAGCATCTGAAGAATAGCGATAGTAAATATCCAGGACGGAATCAATGCCGTATTTTTCAGCCAGATCGGCTAGTTCCGTCGTCAGTGCCCAATCATAAGGGGTCACCCGGTCTGCTCCACAGATCGAGACTTTCTTTTCATCGCCAGCCTGCTGGCCGCCGACCAGACCGATATCCAATGCCAGATATTCCGTGGCCTCTTTGGGAACATACCGGCCGCCCATACCGATTTCTTCATTGATCGGAAAAGCAAAATAGGTATTGTAAGCGGGTTTGATCTTGTTTTCTGCAAATAGAGCCAGCAGTTCTAAAAGGATTGCGGCATTGGCTTTATCATCGATATGCCGGCTTTTGATATAACCAGAGTCGGTCATGACAAAGCGCGGTTCCACACTGATTAAATCGCCAGGACGGACATCTAGCGCTTCGACTTGTTCTTTGGTGTGGACATCTTCATCGATCACAACCGCCATCTGGTCAAATTCGCGTTCCCGGCTGCGGGCATCATCAAAGACATGCACGGAGTGGGACTGATTGATCAGCATCCCGCTGTAGGTTCCATTGTGGCGGGTATGGACATAGACGTTCTCGCCTTCAACCGAATGAAAATTCACGCCGCCAAGGTTGCGGACATTCAGCCATCCTTGCTCTGAAATGGAACGGACTACCATGCCGATGGTATCGAGATGGGCACCCACGACAACTGCTTCTTGACCGGGATTTTCACCTTCCACGTAAATATAAGCAGTATGACGGTTATCGTAAGTCACGGTATAGCCATATTCCCTGGCAAACACTTCTAAGTATTCATGAATCTGGGGATAATAGCCGACTACGCTTGGCGTATTGATCAGCCCTTCCATCAAGCCAACCAGCCGATTGGCATCAATCTTTGTACAGAGGCTTTTGACTGTTGTTGTTTTCTCTTCCATTGCTTTCACCTTTCTCTTTGATCTTTTCTCAATTGTTTTTACAATTGCTCTTTTGAATTTCCTTAACTTTTGGCTTTTGAAGTTTGTTTGATCTGCATGCAAGCTTCTTTATTTCTTTATCCTTTTCGATTCTTTTACGCCTTCTTTTCTGCGCGACAGAGCAGTCTTCGAATCCGGCACTCGATTTTTTCTCTCTTTTCCAATGCGAAATCTTTGAACTTTACGGCTGATTTGTCTTTTTTGTGGGTCTCTGAAAAAATTGGTGGGATTGGGTTGGTGGCTGAATTTGATATGTCAAAAAAGAAATATGGAAAACAAAAAAGATCTCCCGTAGGATGGAAGAGTCTTACCAGAGACGAACAATCCATAC
>JADGIS010000027.1 GCA_015233825.1 Erysipelotrichaceae bacterium RD49 | reverse complement strand
TAATAAAAAGTTAATGTTTATCCAAATAAAAAATACCATTTTTCGCTTCGAAATGTAGGAGAAACGAAAAATGGTAAATATAAAACTCACGACACCTAAAGGTGTTTCGAATTTATGAGAGTCCTCATTCTTTATATAAGGAGATTTCTGGAATTTTTAGTTAGAAGGGTGATATTCTATAAATAGTAAATTTTACTATTTAAGGAGCAGACCCTCATGACACGTACCGCCAATCCATCCTCCCGCTATAATGTCCATATCCATAAAGTCAATGGTTACCTATACGCCAGTACTCAAGTACCTTCAGTCAATGAGGTAACAGGAAAGAAAACATACAAAAGAATCATTTGGGGAACTATTACCACAGAAAAAATGTTTATCCCTGGTAATCAGTACTATTTAGCATCCCATGAAGAGCGATTAAAGCTTAATTTTCCATCTGATTGGGATATTTCTGAAACAAAGAAGCTATCCGGGAACCGCAATCCTGGCAGACCTTCTATTGAAGGCCAAGATGAAAACCGGTTGTATGGCCATATATGGCTTTTAGAGCAAATTGCAGAAAAGACTGGATTAAAAGCTGATCTGATAGATGTATTTAATGGTAATGAAGAAATAGTTAATGCCCTTTTAACCTTGGCAATGTTCCGACTTTCCGGCCACGGATCATACTGTCATGTTCAGGCATGGCAGAAATATACAAAGACGCCTATCTCGGTTGAACTTACCCCTTCGTTCATCACACGCCTACTTCAGTCCATAACTGACCAGCACCGAATGGATCTATTCCGAAAAAGAGTGCTAAGAGTAGATAAAAATGAGTTGTGTGCGGTTGATTCAACAAGCCGATCCGCCTATGGCACCTCACTATGCGATATTAAATGGGGGAAGAATAAGGATCAATTACCATTACCACAAACTATGGAAGTGGTCGTTTATACTCTTGATGGTCATATGCCAATCTATTACCGATCCTTTCCCGGCAACATTCCTGATTCGAGGAGTCTTCAGACCATTCTGCATGATCTAGAGAACGTTGGGATAACTAGAGTTGTACTTATAACTGATCGAGGATATGATACAATCCGAAATTTAGAATTATATATTCTGAAAGATCAACCAATGATCATGGCAGCGAAGACCAGTCAGGGAGAAGTTGCGAAGAAGATTGCGAGTCTTGAATCCTATTCTCATCATCCCAAAGAGATGACCCTCTGTGTAGAAAAAGGATTATATATGGCACAATACGATGTAGATTATCAAATAGAAACAACCCATAGTAACGTAAAAACTGCTAAAAAGCTGAAATTAAATCTCTACTTTGATGCAGTTCGGAGATGTCATATTCTTAGCAAGATAGATATAGAAATAGCTCTTCAAGAAAGAAGGTTAAAAGAAATTGTAGAGAACAATGAAGATGTTGGTGATGAAAAAAGTTGTAAAAGGAACTATTCATGGTTTGATTTAACTACTGATTCATCAGGTAAAAAGTTAACTTCATATCATATCAAAGAAAAGAAGCTTAAAAAGGCCCGGCAGGCAGCGGGCTTCTTCGCTAACTACACGCTAATGCTTGATATCGATCCGCAAACAGCCCATGAACACTATAAGCTTAGAGATGAGCAAGAAAAGTATTTTGATATGATGAAAGGAACATGCGAATCAGATAGACAAAGAAACTGGTCAGAACCTGGTAAAGAAGGAAGTCGATTTGTCTTGTTTCTAGCCCAAATATTGGGTGGATATATCAGCCATTATCGGAAAGAGAAACTTGATGACAAATTTCCGTCTATCGCTCATATTTTTGAAGAAATGAAATCAATTAGGTGTATTGAGCATCCACATAAGGAACCATTTATAACTCCATTTATAGGTTCTCAGATTAAAATTTGTGAGGCTATGGAAATTTCAATTCCCAAAGATAGTTCTCCAGACTATTTAGTTAAAAAGACTACCAAAGGAAAACGAGGACGGCCAAGAAAACAGAAGGTCGTTGAGACGATCCACTAGAAATCGAAAGCCGCGGCTAAGCCCGCGGCTTTTAAATAGTAAAATAAATGCAAAACTTAGATTTCCAATATAGCGGTTTTCATGGTACGAGTTTCTGCTTTTCTTTAGATGCTCGGCAATTCAATGACCGAGTAGTTCACTGAATTGCCAGACCCCTACGTCATTTTTCTGATTGTGACAGATATCTTTGGTGCTGGTAAAGCAATTTATCCAATTGAACGAATCAATGTGGCGACTGGTGAACCATTTAACGATGGTGAGCATATTTTGTATGTGAATCGCGAATACCGCGATGATTCAGACATTGGAAAATTATTGCATGATTTTTTCTGTTTCGATGCCGCTGATATGTATTTTGATTTGATGGCAGAAGGAACAAGATATTTAAAAGAAAATTCAAAGGGGTGGCAGAGATGTGCCAGATTTTAAAAGATACGTATAACGAAGGAAGACTCGATATGGCTCAAGAACTGACGCAAGCCTTGATTGAGAATAATCTTGCTTCAGAGGAGGAAATCACTCAAATTGTTTCTGCTGTGCTTGCCAAGGATGAGCAGTTGAAGCAGGAGTCCTCTAATATTTTAAAGTAGAATCCATTAAAGCCGAAAATCAACCGATTTTCGGCTTTAATTCCTGTCCAGGATTGCGTTTTTTCTTAGTTTTGTATGCAAATAATAAATATCGGAATAATTCAGATGCCTAAAAACTAAAATATTATTTTTCTACTCTTCTAACAATGTAAAATTAAATTTGATGGTAGGTAAAAAACAGTTTAAAATGGAATACGAAAAGAGGCGGTTGAATGGATTTAATACTTGAAGAAGTCTATGTAGAGGGGTGGATCGAGGGGTGGATCGAGGGGTGGATCGAGGGATGGTATGAAGTACGATCGAAGGAAATACGGATAGATAAACGTAAAATGGCTCCAGTGATCATACAAACCTTAATCGAGGAAAATCGGGTTTCAGAGAAATCCATCACTAAAGTTGTTAATGAATGGCTTGCCGAGAATGAGGGGTAAGACCAGAAATTTCACAAAGCATTCTAGGAGAATGGAATCAAAGCCGGGAATCAATTGATTTTCGGCTTTGTTTTCGGTTTAGCCGCAATTGCCTTTCGTTTTTCGATCTAGGAAAAGACAGCCAATCAAGATAAAATTTAAACAGCCTGAAGCGGCTTTTGAGTTTTGAAAAGGCCGTTAATAAAGAAAGGAGGGTGGGCATATGGATGAAAAAGCGTATCTGCAAGAGATTGCCAGGTTATATACCTTGTTAGAGGCTCATCATATCGATGCGCAAAAGCCGGCCTGGGTCAGGGAAGCTTTGAAGCGGTTAGTCCCGCCGCTTAAAAAGCCGGATCCGCGGTTATTCCTTTCCCATTTTCGCGCCCGGATGGATCATTTTTATTGTGTAGCGCCTTCAGGAGCAGTATATGTGCCTTGTGCCATCGATGGCAGCAGCCAATGTCCCAAATCACAGCAGGGTTTTGTTTATCAGGCCGGCGTTTCTCCTTGTAAAAACTGCCTGAAAAAACAAAACCAGCTTTTGGATCTCCATATCCTCAATGCTTACTTGTCTAAACAATCGGACCGTCCCTATCCACAGCTTAAAATCTGTTTGTATCAGGAAAATGGAACGACTTTTTTAATGGCTTTTGACTTTGCCAGACTCCAGGACTGTCCTTTGGCCAAACAGCAGGAACTGGCGGATAAGCTGCAACGAACTGCCAGGCGCAGCCAATTGGATTGCCTGAAAGTGGTCAATGCCGATGGTAAGTCCGTTACGCTTTGGTTGTTCTTTGAGCAAGCTGTAGACAGTACGCGAGCCATTGAATTTGGGCAGATGCTGGTGCTGCGCGCGATCAAAGAAGAAGCACTTGATGATCTGGAAGTCTTTGACTGCATCATTCCTAACCGGCTTCCCAGAACACCGGGTGATCCAGGCTGGTCCGTGGAACTGCCTTTATATCCGCCCGCAATGCGCCAGAGAAGATCCGTTTGGATGGATGAAAACTGGAATCCGGTTGTCGATGTTTGGAAACGTTTGGAAAATACCCAGAAAATCAGCCCTTCGCGCTTGGATGCTTTTCTTAGGGCTGCCCGCAAAGAGAGGCTTAAAGATCTGCTGGAACTCAAACTGCCGGATGAAGCTTCAGAGCGTGATGGAAAATCCGATCAACAAGAAGCCAGCTTTGACTATGCACCAGCTCTTTTTGAGACTGGTCTTGCTGATACCAAACAAAGCCTTTTTCATGCTTCGGATGTGAAGGGTGTTTTGCGCATTCATAACCAGGGAAGTCTGCGAATCGATACTTCTAATCTTGCCCCGCGCTTGAAAACGGCTTTGCTTCTGATGGGCAGCTGCTGGAATCCAGAGTTTGCTGGAAAGAATACCCGTTTTGCTGCCGGTTTGCAGGTGCTGAGCGGGGTGAAGCTGACCAAAGACCAGATGGAACTGCCGCGGGCTTTATTGGAACCATTAATAGAGCAGTTGGATCAGGCTGATCTTCCTTACGAAATCGATGATCAGACCATTCCGGGAAAGCCGCTGGCACTTGAATTTACGGGAACGCTTCGGGATGAGCAGACCGGACTGGTTGAGGCATTGGCCAATCGATCCTGCGGGATTCTGGATGCGGCTACCGGAACCGGAAAAACCGTCATCGGGGCAGCGTTGATTGCCAGGCAGAAAACCAGTGCCCTGGTTTTGGTCAATTCCAAAGAAATTTTAGGCGGCTGGGTACGGACACTGAATTCATTTTTGGAATTCCAGAATCCGGACTATGAAGAGTTTCAAGCTAAAAGCACCAAATACCCAGGCAAGATTGGGGTTTTGCAGGCGCAGACCAATACTTTAACTGGGCGGATTGATGTGGCAATGATTCCATCCCTCGTCAATCGCAAGGATCTTGAAGCTTTGCTTGGCCAATATGGGTTGATTCTATTCGATGAATGCCATCATGCGGCGGCTTCCAATGCCCAGGCGATCCTGCAGGCCAATCATTCCCGCTTGGTATATGGTTTTTCGGCTACACCCAAGCGCAGCGATGGCTTGTTTGCGAAAGTCTATTGGCAGCTTGGGCCAGTGGTTTCCCGATTCAGTTCGAAGGACCAGATGGCCGGCCAAAGTTTTTCGCGCAAATACATCGCCCGCTTTACGGCTTTTGCGGGGTATGGCGATACGGAACTGAACGACTTTACCCGCTTAACCCAAGAGGCCTCCTTAGATCCGATACGCAATGCCAGAATTCTAGCGGATGTACTCAGCGCTATTGAACAAGACAGAACGGTGCTGGTGCTGACAAAATTTATCGAACATGCCAGACTGCTGGCTAAATCCTTGCGGCAGATGGATCCAAGCTTGAATCTGCTGGTGTATGCGGGGGACCCCAAAGAAAAAGCGGCTAACCAGGAAAAGCTCAAAGAGCTTGCCGACCAAAAACGCGTCGTTTTGGTGGGAACCTACTCGAGTATTGGGGAAGGCTTTGACTTTCCACCGCTGGATACCCTGATGCTGGCTTTGCCAGTTAAATCGCAGGTTTCGATCTCCCAAGCAATCGGCCGCATTCACCGCCAGACGAAAGCAAAAAAAGAAGTACTTGTTTATGACTATGTCGATGAAATGCTTTCCATGCTTAAAAATATGTATGAAGTTCGAAGACGGGAATACAAAAAGCAAGGGTATGTTCAGATCCTGCCCATCGAACCGATTCATCCGCTGCCAAAAGCCTACCAGCCGCTTGAATTCACTCTCGATCAAGCGATGGCTCCCTTAGCAGCGGATCTCATCCAGACTCAATCCCGGTTTACCATGACGACACGAAGCCTGAGCGATCAAGAAGAAGCCAGGCTTTTGGGATTTCTCGATCTGCTGCCGCAGCCGCCCCATCAGCCAGTGCGCATTGATCTTTTTGTCGAATCGATTTCCAAAGAACAATTCCATCGCCTGGCCAAACGCCAGGTCAATGTGCACATCCATGAACGGATCGTCGAACGGTATTTGATCCTGGATCAAAACACCATCTGGTATGGACCGATCTTGAAAACCGGCAGCCAGAGCGAATCGGATTTGGCTGGGATTGCTTTGCAGCGGCTGGAAAATGCGCGCCTGGCCAATGATTTACTGGATTTGCGGCGCAAAGAAGAACGGCGCCTGCGCAAGAAAGCCAGCGAAGAAAATCCTGGTTTGAGAACCGTTCAAAATTCTGGATCCCGTGCTGATGCGTATTCTGGAAGAGAATCTGGAAGGCGATAACCAATACCAATTGGCTCCAAAAGGGAACATCTCTTGGCAAAGAAGTTGCTCTTTTTGACCAAAGCTGGGTCGTTTGAAAATGTTGGAACGACAAATTTGGTTGGCTGTTATAATAAAAGGACGACAGGAGAGGAAATCCATGACTATTGATTTAGATGAAATTATTGATGCGATTCAAGGCGGAACCAGCCGCATTGAATACTATCTCAACACCCGCACCGGTGAGATCATCATGCGTGATGATACGCTGCCGCCTCGTGAGTTGAATGATATTGATGATGAAATTGATAAATACTATGACTCATTGATCTTGATGCCAAACTCCCGCGATGCTGGTGAAGTTCGAATGATGCGTCAGTTTACCTGGGATCTGCCTGATGGCCAGGCCAAAGAAGCCCTTGAAACGGCCCTCAACAGCGGCAAAGGGTTATACCGCCGTTTTAAAACAGTCCTTAAAAACTATAACCTTGATAACCAATGGTATGAATACGAAGACGATCAATATGTTCAGTTTGCCCGGGACTGGTGCGAAGCCAACGAAATCGCTTTTGAAGAAGTGCCAAAGATTGTTTACCGTCATGCGACAAGACGCGATGTGGAACAGCTCATTGCCCTGAAGAAAAAAGAACTGGGCGTAGAAGATGACAGCCTCGACTTCGAACTCAACCGCTATTTTTCCAACCAGCTGCGCAACGGAGCCTTGTACCAAGTGATCGCCTGGTGGAAAAACAAAATCGCTGCGACCGGCGCCATTGCCTGGGTATTTACGCCGCCCACGGTAGAACAGCCTGATGGCCGGACTGGCTTTTTATGCAACTTCTGGATTGAAGAAGAACTCAAAGGGCGTGGGTACGAAGAAGAAATCATCAAACGCCTGCTGGAAGAATCCAAGCGCCGCAAGCTGCCTGTTGTCCGCGCCTATGATATGGCTGCAGAGTTGATGGAGGCTGCCGGTTTTAGCAAAGAAGACGACGTTTACAAAACAGTTTTGAAACTGAAATAAGAAGCCTCAAATCAGAATCCAAATGATGATTGCATTTGGATCGAGCGTATCAAAGAGGCAGCCAAACTTTCATGAAGAAAGCTGGCTGTCTCTTTTTCTTTGGCTGGGTCGAGAAGAAGCAAATGCAAAAAAATGTTGTAATATTTATGGTTACAATCCAAGACAGAACCAGAACATGGAGAAAGGAATGGCTGAAATCAAACGCCATCAAGGTGAAAAAGATGGAAAAACGAATTTCAGGACTGCACCATACCGCATTGCGGCCAACCAAGGAAAACTACGACAAGACAGTCCACTTTTATACCGATTTGCTGGGCTTTACGCTCGATAAGCAATGGACAGGCATTCTCAATGGAAAGGAAACAGAATGCTGCATGATTGATACCGGCAATGGAACGCTGATCGAGATTTTTGGCAATGATAAAAGCGACGATCTCAATCCAGAGGTAATCCCGCATGTTTGTTATGCCAGCGATGATGTACCCGGCTTGATGGAAGACCTGGCTAAAGCCGGCTATCCACCTGTAGATCTTAGAGGCAATCCGATCGCTGTGCCATATGAAGATATGGTGCTCAGTGAAGATCCTTGCGCGTTGCCTTTATCAAAGGATCATGCGGCGAGCTGATTGCATTCACCACAGAACTTCCAAAGCCAGAATCCAGTCAATAGCTAAAAAGAGTAAAAGCGCCTTTCCAAAAGGAAAGACGCTTTTTAACTGCCTGATCGATAAAACGAAAAGCACAGGTCAGATTTGGCGACACCTTAGTGGCAACAGCCGCCTTCGTGATCATGGTCATGACCGCCGCAGCAGCCACCTTCATGATCGTGGTCATGGCCGCCGCAGCAGCCTTCATGATCGTGATCATGGCCTCCACATCCGCAGACTGGATTGAAGACAACCAGTTCACCATCCTGCAGGTCAATAATGACATCTGCAACGGCTTCTTTGGCCTGTGGGTCACTGGCTAAGATTTTTACGCCTTCAATATCATCCGGGGTATCGTTTTCGTCAAAACGGACCATCTGAAAGGCAGGGGAGACGCCGCAGCAAGTCTGCTGTAAAACGACCTCCAGGCCATCAGCACCATTGTCCGACAGAAGTTTTTTCAATTCAGCTAAAGCTGGTTCGGTAATTTTCATAATAAAAATCCTCCGTTTGTTCCATATTCAGTGTACCGAGAACAGGCATCTTTTCAAATTTACAGGCTTCTAAAAAGCAGCATCTTTTTTTTGCAGGCTTCGAATTAAGAGGGATTGGTCTTATATAAAGAATAAATTAAAAGCAGTGGGATTTGGATTCTAAAATCAATAAAAAAGAAGACGTATAGTATCCTTTTAGTAGCTTTTAGTCAATATAAATATCGGAATTTTCTGAAAATATCCTGAAAAAGCAAGCATTCTTAGTCTTAATGAAAAATTTATGCGTTAGTATGTGGGTAAGAAAAAGGGGGCTTAAAGATGAGTCTTACACTTCGAAATAAACTCGATGCCCAAGCCAAACTTGGGGATGGTCAGAGATGCATGGATCTGTATGAAGCCTATCAAAACGAGAGCGGAAAGCAGGCAGCAATCGATTGGCTGGAAGAGGCGCTGGACTCCAACAGCTCCTCTGCTCAATATATTGCCGGAATTCTTGATTTAAACGAAGGGCGAATTGAAGAAGGCCTTTCCTTTCTCACTTTATCGGCAACCAATGACAACGCCCAGGCAATGAACGTATTGGGTCAGCTCTATCTTAGCAATGTTGTGGGATTGGAATGCATTGAATTCGATCTGGAAAAGGGAATGGATTACTTGATCCAGGCTGGACGCCATGGATGCGTCGAAGCCCAGCTGATTTTAGGCAAATGCTTCTACCTAGGCCAGTGGGTCCATAAGGATAATCTGATGTCTTCGTTATGGCTGGAAAAAGCTGCGGATCAAGGAAGCCGCGATGCCCAAAAACTGCTTGACGAAATTTTGATGACAAGTGTTGTTCTCAATTGACTCTCATACTTTGATCGTGCAAGAAACCGGAGCAATCCGGTTTTTTAATTGTTAGCAAGCCGTGAGTGAGCGAAAATCTTTCGTTTTGGTGCGGGACAGACAATGAGCATTAAGAAGCGGCTAAGGTTTGGAAAAGCTGGTCCTGTTCATCCGCTGCAGTGCTATAATCGGCGCTATGACCAGAAATGAAAATTATATCCGGTTTTGTGCCGGTATGAAGGCATCGATTCCTATTGCCCTTGGCTATTTTGCGGTATCCGCTGCGTATGGCATGGCAGCTATTCTTCAAGGGATGACGGTGACGCAGGCCACAGTGGCTTCTTTGATTACATTAACGAGTGCCGGGCAGTTTGCAGGCACGACTTTAATCTGTGCGGGGGCTTCCTTGATGGAACTGGTTTTGACCCAGATCATTATCAACGCCCGCTACTTTTTGATGGCAATTTCCCTCGCGCAGAAAACTGCACCCCATACGCCGCTTTGGCAGCGAATGATGATGGCTTATGGGATCACCGACGAAAACTACGCCGTGGCAATTTCCCAAAAAGGCCGGGTTCATTTTGCCTGGATGATGGGCCTCATTATCCTGCCAGTGCTAGGCTGGAGTGCAGGAACCCTGCTTGGAGGGCTGGCCAGTTCGACTCTGCCTGGCGATCTTGTCAATTGCCTGGGATTAGCCATGTATGGAATGTTTATTGCGATTATTGTCCCGGCCAGCCGCCACAGCCGCCCGGTGCTTTATTGCGTGCTGTCCGCCTGTGCTTTGTCGTGTGCGTTTGCCTGGATTCCTGCCCTGCAGGTTTTTTCAGGCGGATATTCAATTATCATGATTACCATTGCAGTCAGCGCCTTGATGGCTTTTCTTTTTCCCCATCATAAGGAGGAGGACAGCCAATGAATGCAGCGTATACCTGGACAGGGATTGTCGTGATGGCCTTGGTGACCTATGTCATCCGGATGATTCCAATGGCCTTTTTTTCCAAACCGATTCAGTCTAAATTTTTCAAGTCGTTTTTGTATTATGTTCCGTATGCCGTATTGAGTGCAATGACATTTCCTGCTGTCTTCTCAGCCGATCTGCCACTGGCTGTCAGTGCGGTGGGGGTGCTAGCAGCGATTGTGTGCGCTTGGTTTGGCGGCAGCCTGCTTGTCGTTGCAGCCGTGGCGGCCGCGGCCGCGTATGTGACCTTGGTCCTGATCTGACAACAAATCTTTTTAAAGCAGCGGGATGGGATTTGCCTGTTTAGAAAGAATTAAAGCCAAAAGATTTTGACTCAATCTAAACAGAAGAAAAAAACACATGTAAAAACAGAGCTTCTTATCTTAAAAAGATAGGGGGCTCTGTATTTTTGGAGGTGTGGGGTGCACAGGAAAGGAAAGTGGGGCAAATGGATTGCTTGAAGGGCATAAATCTGCAGTCTGGTGGGATCTGCAAGCGCTTGGAGTGCGCTTTTGTGGTCCTTAGAGTTAGAAACGCCCTGATTTCTCTTATAATGAAGACATAAAAAGGAGTCTGCTTATGGAAAAAACTGAAAAACTCCACTATATCAAAGTCGTTGTTTCGGCCTGCCTGATGGTGGCGGCCAGCGTGGGACTTTGTTTCTATTGCGCTGGAGTCTTTTATCAGCCGGTTGCCGAAGGGCTTGGAATTTCGATTGGTGAAACGTCCGCCTGTACGACAATTATGCTGATTTGCATGGCGCTGATGACGATCTGTGTTCCGTATCTGCTTCGCAAGGTCAAGCTTGAATCCATTTTATGGATGGGAACAATCCTGGCTGCAGCTTCGGTGCTGTGTATTTCAATGTGCTTTAACCGCTTTTTTATGTATTTCTTCTGCATCCCCATGGGCGTGGGGGCAGCGATGATCGGCATGGTCCCTGCGACGACGCTGATTAACAACTGGTTTGAAAAGCGGAAATCCTGGACGACCTCCGTTGTTCTGGCGGCTTCTGCCTTTTCGGCTGCGATCTTTTCGCCAATGATGTCGGCTGCCGTTACAGCGCTTGGCTGGCGGATGGGCTTAGTCATTCAGGCCGTTCTGATCTTTGCTCTTATGGGACCGGCCCTGTACTGGAAGGTTTCCCTGCATCCGCATACCCAAGGCAAAGTTCCTTATGGACATGAAGAAGCGGTCAATGACCATCCTAAAACCCCAAAAGCCATTTTGGTCAGCTTCGCTGCCATCGCTATTTTCTCAGCCGCTTTAATTGGCTTGCCGATGCACTTCTCGACACTGGCCACTTCAATGGGACTGACCACCCTTTCAGGGGCGGTAGCCCTGAGCTGGTGCATGATCGGCAACTTTGTCTTCAAGCTGCTGGGCGGCTTTCTTTCCGATAAACTCAAACCCGTGCTCTCGTCTGGTATTTTGGATATCGTGGCGCTGGTCGCAACCGTTGGCATTCTGATTTCGATTGTGATGCAGTCGGCTGGCGGCCTGGTTATTTTGGCCTTCTTCTTTGGCAGTGTTTTCGCGCTCAACGAATTGTCTTTGCCCTTGCTGGTCTCGAACCGCATCAGCCGCAAGTACTATGCGACTGTTTATGGCCTGCTCAACTTTGTCTCGACGCTGACTACGGCTTTGGCGATCATGGCTGTTGGCTTTATCTATGATCGCACCGCCAATTATATTTGGATTTACGCAATCGCTATCGCCGAAGAAGTCATCATTGCTGGCTTGATCTGGTATTTGATTCATAACGAGAAAGTGGATGAACTCGTCACCAACGAAAAAACAAGAAGCTTTATCGCCAGACTGCGTGCCAATCGAATCAAGCGTGCCAATGCACGTCAAGAGCGGGCAGCCAAACGCAAGGAGCAGCAGGCCCAGGCAAAAGCGGCAAAGCCAGACCAGGAAGTCTCGAACCAGACGCCGGCAGCTTCGTCCGTGAAGCCATCTGACAATGTCTTTAAATCGCAGATGGATTTAATTGACTCAGAGCCAGATTTTACCCAGGACCAACCCTCTGCCAAGTCCACAGCGGTACCGATGCCGGCTGCTGATTTTTCCAATGAAGATCAAGCGCCGGAAGCAGCTTTTGATCATGAGCCATCTCAAGAAGCTCAGAAGGCAGCCGAATCCTCTCAGCCGCAGGCAGCGCCTTCAGACCAGTCGGTTTCCAGCCCTGAATCTGCTGCTCATCAATCTGCAGATTCAAAAACGGATGCGAAAAATAAACCGACTCAGTTTGATTTTGATACTGACAAGCAGCTTGACCTGCAGGCTGAATCGATACTCCCTGATTCGGATCCGGGGACTTCTGAACTCGAAGATTAAACGAAAGCCGTCGCCAAGGCGGCTTTTTTCATGCAGCAGCAGCGGTTGTCAGAGAAAGGAGCGAAAATGTATAGATGCGCTGGACAACTGGATTCGTCGCAAACCAAATCATGTGATAAAAACCATAATATCAAACGTGAGAACATAAAAGTGTGTTTTAAATTGTTTGATGATCGAATCGGTCTGAAAATGATCGGTTTTAAAGAGAAAATTAGTCTATTCCACCTTTAACCATCGTATAATACTAGCGGAAAAGAAATACTATTCAAACGTTTACATTTTCATAAGAGCGGCACGGCCAAGAGAAAAGCTCTGCCGCAGAACGTGAAAGGATGCATGTCTATCGGAAAAAAACGCACTTTTTGAATGGATAGGGATGAGTTAGCCAAATTGCCCTATTTGTTTTTGTTCTTGTTCTACTTAGACAAATTTATATACTAGTTTATATACTAGGACAGGACGACTGGAAAAGGAGGAAAAAATGGGGATTATCAAACAATTCGTGAAAAGCACAGGAACGACCTACGTTTATGACTCGGAATCTTATTGGGATCCCGTCAAGAAACAAAGCCGTTCCCGGCGTAAACTGATTGGAAAACTGGATCCCGAAACTGGTGAAGTGGTGCCGACGGGCAAAAAAGGCCGAAAGCCGAAAAATGAAAGTTTGAAGCTTGGAATCAGTGATGAACAGATGCTGTCCTATCAAAAGCAGCTCGACCAGGCCCAGACAAACATCAAACAGCTGCATTTGGAAATCGCTGATAAAAACATGGCGATTGAAAAAGAGCTGCGGGAAAACCGAAAGCTGAAGTCAGAGCTGAAAAAAGTCAAGAAATCGCTTGTTCACTTCATTGATGTGATCGATGCGATTCTTGAAAATCCATCCGAAGCTTCAAAGGGGGAGCCTTCCCAACCGGGCCAGTTAAATAACCCTGATTGATTCAGATCGTCACCTGTATCACCATATAATCAGGCAAGTCAAGTCGAAAGAGCGCCAAACAAGCTGGGCCTCTTCGTCTTGCTTGTCAATTTGAAAAAGGCTTTGAGCTGGCTGCTGTTTTTGCCAGGAGCCATCAAAAAAGGAGCATCCGGGATGCTCCCCATTTAAAGATTCGATGATTCATCATCGCATTGTTTTGATTTTGACAAAATTCTCAACAGCATCCAGAACTTTGTAAGGATCAGAACATGCGGTCGTTTTCAAATTCACTGCCTTCTGGCAGTTCAATCGTAACCAGGTAGCTTTCGTAACCATTGATTACGGTTGTATTTTCAATTTTGTATACGCGTGGGTAATCGCCATAGCTTAAGTGCATGTGGCCATGAAAGAAATATTTCGGCTTATAGTCATGAATCAATTGGTTAAAGACTTCAAAGCCTGTATGGCAGGGATCTTTGGCATCAAAGTGGCCATAGGCCGGGGCATGGCTGACTAAAATATCAAACCCTTTGGTTTTGAACAGTTTCAACCACAAACGGTGAACACGCTTTTTCATTTCATGCTCCGTGTATTGATACGGACCTTCTTTATAGCGCATTGACCCGCCTAATCCTAAAAAACGAAGACCTTTCCAGCAATAGATATGATCATCGATACAAAAACAGCCAAGCGGCGGGTTGATTTGGTATTCCGTATCATGATTGCCCGCCACATAAAGGACATCGCCGCTGAACATCGTGGCGATAAATTCTAAATAGCGGGCAGGCAGATCTCCGCAAGAAATAATCAAATCTATTCCTTGAAAAGTGTCCTGGCGCCAGTATTGGTAAAAAGCGGGTTTGACTTCATCAGCGATCAATAAGATGTTCGCCGTTTTCTTAGTCATGGCGGCCACTTGTCAATCCAGCTTCCAGAACAGCGTTTTCCAACGATTGGGGATCACCAGCTTTGACGGAATCCGAGATCATGCCAGCCAGGTCAGGGCTGGCTTTGGAAGACTCTGAAACAGATATTTTTTCTTTTTTATCTTGACCAGAAGCCGAAGATACAGAGTCACGATATTTTTCTTTTGGTGTAGGCGTATCAGGCTCCAGCTCATCCAGGCCATGGACTTGAACGAGCTTTTCCGCCGATGGAATCAGCTTGTCTGCGGTATCATCGGGCAGCTTGCCGATGATATTGCCAACTAAAAAGTTCATTTTGGCTAAGTCATTCATCGTAATGGACGCATTGTCTTGAGCGCCTCGTTCTTTGGCATGAATGCCGCCAAAGATAAAGAAACGTTTTTCCGTGATATCCGCTTTTAATAAATCAATCAATCGATGCGTTTCGTAAGGCAGCTCATCGGAGAAGGAGACATCCAACAGGCCGTTGGATAAACCCAGCCAGTAGTTAATCGAACCACTGTTGGCATTGGCTTCATCGGCTCGATAAGAGCGGTTGAGAATCGAGGACAAAATCCGGGTGTAGAAGACGGACCATTTTTGCTGGACAAGGGACAAGTTGGCAAACTTTCCGGTTCGGACATCGAATAATCCAAAGCGTTTGCCTTTGCCAATGCGGGTGTCAAAATCCTGGCCAGAAATATAGATCATATCGATATCGAGCGGGAATTCGGTGTTGGTCGGTGTTTCCGTGGTAGACCAGTCCAAATAAACCCGCGCACCAGGCCGCACCATCGCTACGCCAATGGCAAAGGCATTGATGTCGGCAATGGCACCATAAATGGGATAGTCGGCAATATAGCCGATTTTGCCGGAGGTGCTCATTGCGGCCGCCGCGATACCTTGCAGAAATTGAATCTCGTAGCCGCGGGTGTAATACGAGCGCACAGTTGTCGCTTCCGGGTTGAGCGAGCAGTTGAGAAATTTAATTTTCGGATACTTAGCCGCATAGCGGTTGGTGGCTTGGAGCATCAAAGGGTGTGCGGTAAAGATGACCTGGGCACCCCAGTCAATCGCTGCTTTCATGGCCTGGTCCAGTTTTTCTGGCGTATCATTGCCGGTGAAAATCTTCACTTCGACGCGGCCATCCATATTGACGGCCATGGCTTTAAAGGCTTTATAGTGAACCAGCGACCAGGAAGAGGAATCCGGATCCCCTTCTTCAATCAATGCGGCTTTGATCGGTTCTTTAAGAATGGAAAGCATACTCTTGCGTTCGCTGAGTTCCGTCTCCGTCAGCAAGGCAGCTTCTTTCACATTCGGATAAGATTCAATCTGCGGCAAAATCGCCGTCAGTTCTTTTTCAATCGTTGAATCGGGAATGGCTTCAGCCGGTCTCCAGCCATAGACATCCAGATAGATCAAAAACGCATCGCCCTCACTGGCTAAAATCGGATGGTCAATCAGCTTTTTGAGAACAGTCGTAAAACTGTAAAAAAAGGACAGCACATTTTTGCGTTCCTCCCCGTTGAAGGGCTGATCGCTGTCAGGGTGAATCATCTTGAGCAGTTTTTTATAGTTTTTGGGCTTGGTCATCAAAATCTCATCGATTCCGGTCTGGTCATAGAAGTTCAAGAAGTTTTTATACAGCTCGCCCTCTTCCATATCGGCGGGATCCACGATGAGATTGATCACATGGGCACTGATCAAGGGATTGTTTAAAAATTTGGTGACGGAAACCCGCTTGTTGCCTTCTTCGACAAAATAGCGGCCGAAGAGTTCATAGACAAGGATAGGATCGCGCAATCCTTCATGGGTGGCGTGGTGGCAGAGCGTAATCCATTTGGAGGCAAACTCGGTATCGCTTTCCAGCAAAGGCATGAAGTTGGCCGCAAAAGATTCCGTCCGGCCTTCATGGCAGGTTCCGACAATGCGGTTGGTTAAAATTTCGTGAGTGCTCAGATCTTTTTTCCTGACTACTTTCATTGATTCCAAAAAGTGGTCAAGAACTGGAAGATAGGGATCTTTGTTCTGGGCTTTTCTTTCGTTTAAACAAGCTAAGCCCTTCTTGCGGGCCTGGTTGTATTGATCAAATGTAGATGCAGGCATACTCTCACCTCATCATCAGTCTATCATTGCCCAAAAAAGGCAAGATCATCCAAGCTCAGCTCATCGTGCAAAGAAAATGACAAAGGCGTGGAAGCGTATGAAAAAACGTTTCAAGCCGGATGACTTGAAACATGAAGACAGCGTGCTTAAAAAGGCATGTTTTCGTTTTCAAGAAATAGCCGCTTTGTCCCGTAAAGGCAGGCTGTGCTATGAACAGCTGAAACTTGGTGCAGAAGGATGGATTTGATTTAAAAACTTACAAATATAAAACTGGGTCTGGAAACTTTTTCAGGGTGATAAACGAAACTTTTTGATAAATCTTTTACCTTAATGGTTTGGAAAGTATACTGTCGAGCAAAATGATTCCAAACGGGACAGATTAGTGACCGTTCTAGACAGGCCGGCGCTAATTATGCAGAAAACGCTTACAATATATGAGCAGACAGTGCAAGATCACTACAGACTGTCCTTTTTGAACAGCAGCATGCTGTTTGATCAGGAAGTTCGGATAGAGAGAGCCGAGTGCAGCCTGATCTTTAGCACTGATGAAGGTAAAGGAAAGGAGGATATCCTATGGTTTTAAGTGGGGAAGAAATGCAGCTGCTCGAAAACTTGATTGGCAAGAAAGCAGAGCGAATTTTAATTCCAATTCCAAAAAACTCTGTAAGCAAGCCCGTTGAAACCGTGCTCGTTCTTTCAAAAGATAAAGGAATCCTGATCGATTCCTGCTACAGACCGCAAAAAGCAATTGAAACACCCGATGGCTATCCGCAGATGCGGGTGCGCCTGATTGAAGAAATTCCTGAATATGCGAATGGAGATGCGATCGAATTGTCAAACACCGGAGAAATTGTACGTTCTATTGAAGTAACCAGCGAACACATTTTGACACCCAAAGATACTGCTTGTTATACAAAAGCTGTCCACATTGAATTTACCGGACAGCGCGAAATCACCATTACCCGCGAAACTTTCCGTAACCCATCGTTACAAGTTTATGAACGCATTCCTGATCGTCCGATCGAACCGGAATATAACGCCAGGATCACCCAGACGATCCAAAGCTTCTAATCTTACAGAGTTCGTTTTATCCTCATCCCGGAAGGACCAGCTTATTGGCGGTCCTTTCCAAAAAGACCGGCAGCAAGTCCAGACTGCCGGTCTTTTTACCGCTTTCAATGCAACCCCCTGCAACAAAATTTCAAAAGATGATTGAATTCGATAATTTTATATTGGATAAAAACAATAAACAAAAAGGCTTGTATGACATTCAGAAAGTATCCGAATCGCTCATGTAAGCTGTCTCAACCACATAAAAAATAAATCTTCACATGAGAATGTACGAATTTTGGGCAAATTATGAGGAAAATGAGAGCCGAAAATCTACAATAACTAATTATGTATTTACTTCTTCAAGATTATTTCTTATACTCCATGTGTACCTGAAATTTGCGTTGGGGGACGTGGAGATTGGGTACAGGAATTTGTAAGGACGGAATACCTATAATAATTATTGTGCGATCATGTATTCATCTTTTTTCAACTCTGATACCTTCTGATAGATTCATCACTCACGTTTTAAAACCGTCCTTATACCATGATTATGAGTGAGCTTTGCCAGGACAAAGCTTGCTGGAGAGAGCCTGTGGGCTCTTTTTTTTATGGCCAAAATGAGTGGTTCAATATGCCTATCGGATAGAGAGACTCTCTTTTTGACGATCCCTTCGGATTTGATGGATTGAAACGATGATTCTTGGGCATCGTTTCGGCCAAAATTTGTTAAATTCTCTAAGTACTGTCCAGAGGACCGTGTTGGATGGAATCGAAACATCGTATAATCGAGGTATCCCCGCATTTGAAAGTGAGGTTTTATTATGCAGATTTCCAGCCGTTTCACCATTGCTGTTCATATTTGTGCTGCTCTTCATGTCTTTGAAGGCAAAGAACGGTTAACCAGTGAGTTTTTAGCTTCCAGCGTCAACGTCAATCCAGTTATTATTCGGAAAATCCTTGCCCAGCTCAAAGCGGCAGGAATTGTCAAAGTTGCTCGGGGTTCAGGAGGCGCTTCGCTGATCTGTGATCCCAGGACGACGACTTTATTGGATCTGTACCGAGCAATTGATCCCGTTGAGAACAATCAGCTCTTTCACTTTCACGAAAACCCCAATAAACACTGCCCGGTAGGCCATTCCGTTCATCAAGTGCTGGACGATCGTCTGCTAAGTGCCCAGCAGGCGATGGAAAATGATCTGGCAAAAACCACATTGGCCGATATTTTTAAGGATACGGATAAGCAGATTGCTGCCGAGGGACTCATGGAATAAAACGTTTTGACTTTGCAACCATCAACGAAACAGGCTCTTGCAGGCGGATTGTCTTGAACAGATGATCTGCCTTTTTCATGTTGGCAGTTGATGCAAAAGCGTCTTTAAATTTCTGGATGTAACTATTTACATTACAGCTAAGCGACTGTACAGTATTGACGTAAATAAGGATATTACAACGAAGCGAATGACGCATTCATTTCACCATAAAACAAAGACGAGGAGGGAAAACGATGAATAAAGAACAGCAGTTGAATACATTAATCCACTATTTAATTAGTATTTGCTGATCAATTCGAAAACTCGTCAGATCGCTTAAAAAGAGTAAATTTCGCAATAGTAATCCCAAATTGCCAAACGAATAAACGCTTTACCTAAGGCAATATAAGAATTTCAATTTTAAAAAATAAATACAAAATTCATATTTTCACCATATAACAGGTGGTCGGCATCATCTTTGAAAGTGCAAGCTTTTTCGGCAAAAACCGGTTTTTCCCTTGCACTTTATCACTTCAAATATCCTGATTTCGACGATAGATAAAGCCGAAATGATTTGATCAGCAAATACTATCTAGACAATCACCCTGTTTTCTCGACTTTTTCATTCTTCCTTGGAAAGTGATCCCTTCAACAAGCAGGGATTCCCATCCATTTTAGAAGGTCACAAAAACCAATTTTAAACAGGTTCTGTTTTTTTTCTGTTGGTCATCTGGCTTGAAAAGAAAGAAAATTTGACAGCCTGGTTTTAAATTCAGCATTTGATCTGCAGGCAGCATCACCGCCGTTCTGGCTGGCGTGAAAACAAAAAAAACTGCCATGCACTCAGGCATGACAGCGTTTCTTCCTGTAGAGATAGAAAAAGAAGGGGGCGGCTTTTGCAAGAACCAAAGACAAAGACAAAGACCGGCTTTAACGTTGTTCCGGCCATTTTAGTTCTTTGGGAAAGTAAAGCCGGGTAATCTCGGTTTCCTTCATTTCCAATAAGGCTTTCACCACCGTTGAGCAAGCTGAAAGATTTTTCAAGGCTTCCTGGCCGCCTTCCTGGTCCAGAATACGGATGGGAATCGAATTCTCTTCCCGATAGGGCAGATATTCATCCAGGCGCAGCGTCTGGCGATGAAAGTAGAGTTCTGGATCAAAATCCGCTTGTTCCATTTGGTCCAGCAGCATTTGAATGGCTGCCGGACCATTTGGCAGATCGGATTCGTTTTTCCATTCCAGAAGCCGGCGGTTGATGATCCGCTCTGCCAGATCGGCAAGGACAGGGTCATTGGCAAACTGGGCCTGGTTGATTCCAGAAAGAACCGAAAAATCATCCAGCAGATAAAAACGCCTGGGATCAAAGATACAATCATAGATTGGCTCGAGCAATGCAACGCGGTTTTGTTTCTTCTGGCGAAGCTTGGCATAGCGCTCGAAAAAGGCATTGACCAAAAGCTCGTATCCTGCCGCATCCGGATGCAGATACACCTGCCAATACATCTGGTACCTTGCCATGATGTAGTCTTCAACGGAATGCATTCCACTGCGTTTGACACAAAGAATTCCATCTTTCACGCGCAGCGTCCGCAGCACGCGCTCTAAGTCAAAGCTTCCGTAACTCGTACCGGTACAATAGGCATCCCGAAGCAGATAATCCATCCGGTCGCAGTCTAGCTGCGAACTGATCAAATCTTCAGCTAACGGGCAGCCGCTTCGATGGGCCAGGATATCCGTTACAAGCTTAGGCAAAGCCGGATCTTCTTTGGCTAAAACCTGAAAGACTTGCCCATCACGATTCAGGATCAACCACTGGGTAATGTCTTCATGGCTGGTCTTTGAGATGTCCTCATAGCAATGGGAAAACGGGCCATGGCCTAAATCATGAAGCAAGGCTGCACAAAGAACTGCTTTTTGTTCCAGCAAAGATAAGGTTTCTTTCACGCCGGGCACTTCATTGACCACCCGCCGGCAGATCTCATACACGCCAAGCGAATGGGCAAAGCGGGAATGTTCCGCCGTATGGTACACTTCCAGATCCCCGCCAAGCTGCCGGATCCGGCGCAGCCGCTGGAATTCGGGCGTATCGATCAGTTTCCAGATGACTTCTTCCTGGATTTGAACATAGCCATGAATCGGATCGCGTAAAACCTTAGTTTCCGGCAGCCGCATCGTCTGCTTCCTTTTTTTCCTGGCGGAGGACTTCAAACATCAAAGCAGCTTTTTCTTTATTGGCTTGTTTCGGGGTATCTTTAACAACAACTTCTAAAATGCGGTTTCCAAATTCGAGGACAATGCGGTCATCAATCTCCACTTCACTCGATGGCTTGGCCACCCGGCCGTTGAGCAAAATCCGCTTTTCCAGCGCCAGCTGCTTGGCAGCTTCCCTGCGCTTTAAAATCCGGGCGGTTTTGAGGTATTTATCAAGACGCATGCTATTCTTACGCCTCCTTTCGAAACAGGGGGTCGTCTAACACGGAAACGACTTTTTCAAATAAGGGCATATAGTTCTTCTTCTTTTCAAAGCTGACCAGGATCCGGCCGTTTTTAAAGGACATATTGACTTGCCTGGAAGCCGCTGACATGGCTTCAAAAAGCTTCAGGCCATCCGCTTTTTTCGACCAGTCAGGCGACATGGCAATCTGGATTTTATTATCAGATTCAGACACGGAGTCAACACCCTCCTGGGAGGCAAACAGATCCATTTTCTTGGCCGCAAACAACTGCTGGACTTCCTTGGGAATCTGGCCAAACAAGTCTGTGGTCTTGGCTTCGTATTCTTTGAGTTCTTTCTCGGTATGAATCGAGCGGATCTCCTGGTACAACGCCAGCTTATCGCCATCATTGGAGGTAAACGGTGCCGGGATGTAGCCTTCGGTCTGGACATGGGCGCTTTTGAGCGTGGTTTCTTCTTCCATGCTGCTTTCCACCGGCAGCCCTTTTTTGCGGGCAATGGCTTGCGAGAGCATATCCAGATACAAGTCTAAGCCGACACTGTCAATAAAGCCGGCCTGTTTCGGGCCTAACATATCGCCTGCCCCGCGGATGGTTAAATCGCGCATCGCGATTTTGTAGCCGCTGCCAAGCTGCGTGAACTCCTTAATCGATTTCAACCGTTTTGATGAATTTTCCGACAACTGCTTATCGGGCGTCACCAGCAGATAGCAGTAGGCCAGTTTTTCACGCCGGCCGACGCGGCCGCGAATCTGGTAAAGCTGGGCTAAACCGAAGCGGTCTGCATTTTCGATGATAATCGTATTGGCATTGGCGATATCCAGGCCCGTTTCAATAATCGTCGTGCACACTAAAATCTGGTATTTGCCCTGGGCAAAGGCGGTCATGACATCCTCAATCTGGTCACGGGTCATCTTGCCATGGGCAACCCCAACCGCAACATCCGGGAACTGTTCCTGAATCCTGGTGGCCGTGCGGTAAATATCTTCCACGCGGTTATGCAAAAAGAACACCTGGCCATCGCGTGAGAGTTCGCGCTGGATAATTTCTTCGACCACCGGTCCTTTTTCTTCCATGATATAGGTCTGGATCGGATGGCGGTGGGCAGGCGGGGTGTTGAGCTGGGAAATCGTGCGCACTCCAATCAAGGACATCTGCAAGGTTCTTGGAATCGGGGTTGCGGATAAGGAAAGAACATCGATCGAATTTTTCATCTCTTTGATCTTTTCTTTATGGTTGACACCAAAGCGCTGCTCTTCGTCAATGATCAAAAGACCGAGGTCTTTGTATTGAATTTTCTTTGAAAATAACCGATGGGTTCCGACCACGATATCGATCAGGCCATTGTCCAGACCTTGGTAGATTTCCTTCATCTCTTTGGTTGATGTAAAACGGTTGACCAAAGCAATATTGGCGCCGGTATCTTTAAACCGCTCCTGCAGCGTCTGGTAATGCTGGAGGGAAAGAATAGTCGTTGGGCACAAGAACGCAACCTGCTTGCCGGCAGCAATGGCTTTGAACGCACAGCGCATCGCGACTTCAGTCTTGCCATAGCCGACATCACCAATTAACAGATGGTCCATCGGTTTTGGCTTTTCCATTTCCGCCTTAATCTCAGCGGTTGCCTGCAGCTGGTCAGGGGTCGATTCATATTCAAACGCTTCATCAAACTCCCGCTCTAACGCATCATCCTTTGGGAAGGCATAGCCGATATCTTCACTGCGAGCCGCATATAAATCCACCAGCCGGCTGGCGATTTCTTCGACTTTCGCATTGACTTTCTTTTTCGTTTTTTCCCATTCCCCGCTTCCCAGCTTGGAAAGCCTGGTTCCGGCTCCTTCTTTCGAGACATATTTACGGATCAGCTGGAACTGGCTGATTGGCACATACAAATCATCGCCCCCACGATAGGCCACATGTAAAAAGTCGCGTTTTACCCCTTTGACTTCCCTGGTTTCCACACCCAGATACTGGCCGATGCCATAGCTTGCATGAACGATATAATCACCTGGTTCCAGCTCAAGGATGTCATTGAGAGCCGTCGATTGCGAGAACGTCTTCTGGTAGGGCACTTTGCGGTTGAGATGGCGGAAGATTTCCTTGCGGGTATAGACTTTAAACTCCGGCGTTTCAAAGCCCTGGTAGAAAACCGGATCGGTCAGCTGCAGATTAGAAATATCCATCTTTTCTTTGAGCAGGTCGATATCTTCTTTTTCTAAGGCAAAGTAAACATTCTTGTTCTTGGCTTCCTGGCCAACCCATTCCAGATAATTGAGCGTTGGGGGTTCCAAGCTCCGGATTCCGGATTCAATCGGGTGATCAAAGGGAACAAACTGCTTGATCATAAACGGTTTGTGCTTGGCCGTCATTGTATACAGATCATGGAACATGGTATAGCGCGGCAGTGCCTGGAAATCCTGGACTTCTTCCTGCATATACGTGGCATTATCCAGAACCACTTTTTTAGCCGCATCCTCTACGTCTTCTTCGCAGGAAAAAACGATCTGCGCATTGGGGACATAATCCAGGATCGAATCCGAATTGAGCCAGGCGTAGTAGCGATACAGGCGGGATTGCGGATCATAGGTTTCAATCGAACGCAGATCTTCTTCAATTTTGTCCCGCAAAAAATCAACGCCCGCTGGATCGGTCTTTTTCACCTGTTCCTCTAATTTTTCCGGAATCATCTTCTTCAGTTCTTCAATCTGCTCATCGGTAAATAAGACTTCCGTTGAAGGGACCAGGGTTGCATCTTCAATGGAGCGGACAGTCCGCTGGCTGTTTGGATTGAAGAAGCGAATCGAATCAATTTCGGTATCAAAGAATTCAATCCGGATCGGATCGGGATAATTTAAGGAATAGACATCTAAAATTCCACCCCGGGCAGCATAGGTGCACGGAATTTCAGTGTAGTTGACTTTGACATACCCGATGCGGTTGAGCTTTTCGATCAATTCATCACGCGTAATTTCCATTCCGGTATGAATCTTCAAACAGGATTCATCGAAGAACTTCACATCCGGCATGAAGCGGGTAAATGCTGCTGCATTGACCACGATGATCTTGTCAAAATCCTGGCGCATGTGCACCATTGCACTTAACTGATTGTTCTTTTCTTCCGGACTGGCTGCAATGGCTGAAATCCGCAAGGATTCATCCATGACAAAAAGCAGCGTTTCCTGCTGGAGCATCGCCAGGCGGGTATAGAGCTGCTGTGCTTCATATTTATTCTTTTTCACGACAATGCGTGTTTGATGGTCCTGCGCAAAAGCGGCGGCTAACAGCAGGGCTTCTTCCATTTCCCCAAGATTACCGACTTTGCCATCTGGCTTCATCAGTTCCTGGGTGACGGGATTTTTTTCTAATGATTGCAGAATTGGGTTTTCCGACACAACTTGCCTCCTTTTCAAAGCAAATCTGCTTGCTTGATTTCATCCATCGCTTGTCTTTCCAACTCAAAAATATCTGATCAGCAATGCGTTAATCAGATCAATTGGATGTTGGTAAGGACTAGTAAACCTTAAATACTTGTTTGAGGAAGGCTCTGATTCGAAGGAAATGAGCAGCTCAACTGTCTTGCCAAACTGTCGCCGATTCTCATTTCTTCTCCAGGCTTTCGATTTTATTTCTATTTATATAATTCCATCGGACTTTATATAATTCCATCGGACTTTGACAAAAACCAGATGGGATATTTCATTATATCGAATTTAACCAAAGCCGAGAAAATTCTAACCTTGAAAACAGTGACGAACTGCGTCTTCAACCTATTCTATTGGTCATTTTCTTCCTTCCAATTCTTCAGCCATTTGAACTTTCAGCTCTTGCCAGATCACAGCGATTCAGCAGAAGAGTCAAAATATCTGAATTTTAAAAATTATTCATAGTCAGTTTGTATCGAATTCTGTTGATTTCGGTATAAAAGTCATCCTTAAACATGACAATTCACGGGAAAGTCAGAAATACAATTGCAGGGAGGATTTCTTTGATCCTGTCTTCTTTTTGCATGCACCAATCTGAAGTTTTTTAATTTAGCTTCTCGAAAATTCCAGCCGCAATATCATTATGAATTTCATCAGTCTATTCCTAAATTTAATCAACATGTAAATTCGCAAAGAAGACTATTTTCAAAAGATTAAATTTAAAATAAAACTATAATTCGTTTCAGTTAAAGAAACAATCCATGACAGCCGAATCTTTTTAAAGTTTCAATTTTTATAAATAATGTCATTCTCTTAAAATAAAGTAGTCGCTATAAGCGGATTCAAAGCAAAAATGGACTCAAATCAACCTAAATTTATGAAACCCATATGATATTCTGATAAATCTTTAAATTTTAGAGAATTCAGATTCAGAAATGGATAAAAAATAAAATTTGTCAAAAAAAGTAAAAATTGACAAATTTTATTTTGAATATTAACTTGTGGTTTCTATGATAGATGTTATATTACTGTCTCTTATACACATCTGACGCTGCCGACGATTAGCCTTGTTTAGATCTCGGTGGTCGCCGGATCAATAAACTTAATAAAAATCAGAAACAGACAAAACAATAAAACAAGCAGAACAATTACAACAGATAGAGCAATGAAAGCAATTCAAACAAACAAATCCACGAAATGTAACACAGAAATAAGATCATTACAAACTAGAAA
>JADGIS010000279.1 GCA_015233825.1 Erysipelotrichaceae bacterium RD49 | reverse complement strand
TTAGCGGAGTGTAGGTGAATGGGTTAGCTGAGGCAGCTAAATGTGGGGAAAGTGAAGCACTTAACATTTGACAGGTCTCCTTCTAGAGGGAGGAGAAAAACAACTCCTCTCGACTCCTTCGGAGTTTACCTGCAGGGCTGCCGCTGAATTTGTCAACTGTCTCTTTTATGTTGTTTTATAGCCAACTGCTCTAATGAGCCGTAAAAAAAGCAAACCACCTCATTGAGACGATTTGCTTATCTTAAATTACCTTAACCGAATGGCATTGGTCTCAAAGTGAAGATGCGTTTCTTTAAATCGTCCTCGGTCTTTAATAAACCCTTTCTTTTCATGATTTTGTCCTCCTGAAATGTTTAATAATTTCAGGAAAATCATGACAGAACTGAAGATTGGCTACCATACCGGTACTTTGACGCTCTCGCAAGGGTTGCTTATAGGCATGATTATGTAGGATTAGATGATGGACGTCACAGTCACGGGTTTGACGCTCTCTTTATAGACATAAAAATGGCCTCCGTAGCAGAGACATGACTTGGATGTCATGTCTCATTTACAGAGACCAGATTATCCATAAGGTCCTCTAAAATAAAATGAGGTTTTGAAACCTCACACTTACGAAAAGCGTGCAGGTATCAAAACCTCATGAAAATTTAAAGCACCAATAGTTTTCACAAGGGTAAGAGGCCTAAAGCAAAATATTCTGATGTTTTTTCCAAAATTTGAACGATATAAAGTGACGAATAACATAGTTTAGCTCATTGGGAAAGTTCTATTCTATTACGAATATAATCCAATAACTCACTCCACCCGTTCGCATAGGGCATAGCGATTTCCTTTTTCATGTTAGGAGTATAGTGAGGAACCTCTAAAATAAAGCTTTTCATACAATCTAAAAGACTATTCAAATCGTTTGAATTAAAAAACATAACTTTTTCATAATCACCCAACGTTTCATGCGCATATGGAAGATCTATCAGTATCATAGATTTTCCAGTCTGTTTAAACTCACTTATTGGTAATCCCCAAGTCTCCATGGTTGAGGAAAAAAGCAAACAATCAACTAAATTATAAAGCTCCATTATTTCCTCTCTAGATCGAATTCCTACCCATTTAATACATGGAATCGATTTATATTTACTATAAATATCTCTCGAATAAGCATTTTCCGAACCATTCATCGTTAATAAAACCTGACAGTATTCGGGATCTAAATTTCTAGCCGCTTCACATATTACTTCTATATTCTTAAAATACCTTGGGAAAACAGGGTATAGAAATGTTTTTTTCCCGTTACGATTAGTTTCAACCTGATCTATATATTGATTATTCCGATTTTGGACAGGCCTTGCTACTATAACACTTTTTATTGGAAACATAGCTAAAAAGGCATCTCGCATCCAATCACTTTGTACGATAATAGCCGTGGCTTTTTTTATATTAATCCTATACCTGTCTCTTATACACATCT
>JADGIS010000278.1 GCA_015233825.1 Erysipelotrichaceae bacterium RD49 | reverse complement strand
CGTTGCGTAAAACCTTTGAGGTTAGATGGGAAGAAGAGGATTTCCTGGTTAGGAAAAGAAACTTGAATATTGGAAGAATAAACGGTAGAGTGCATATGGATCTCCTGTCTGTATGGATTGTTCGTCTCTGGTAAGACTCTTCCATCCTACGGGAGATCTTTTTTGTTTTCCATATTTCTTTTTTGACATATCAAATTCAGCCACCAACCCAATCCCACCAATTTTTTCAGAGACCCGATTTAATTACGAAAGTTAAAAGTTATTTATCTAATCTATGTTCGTAATTATTCACCTGCGATATAGCAGCTTTCAAAACCTGGAGACAAATTTCAGCAGTCTCTTTAGAAGGGTTGAAACTAGATCTACGTTGCTCATACGGATGAATGTAGTTACGATATTCGCGTGTGACTTGACTAAATTTTTTTACATCATCCTCTAGAACCCCAACATCACAGGCACAATCTATCAGATTGCTTAGAGTCCACTCATGAAAAGGTTTCACTTTATTGGTTTTTCCATTATAGGGAGCAGAATGTACTTGGTTAAAATTACGAGGATGTTTCTCGGCTACTGCAAGAAGTAACCCTTCTAATACGCTGCCAATCATGATTACAGCAGATAAGTTAGCACCCGCAGAAATGCAATTTTGAATTTCTGAAAGTCTATTTTCTAATATATCTGTAAGAGCCGGCTCTATCGTTAAAGAGGATAGATCAACATTAAAATTTGACTGCAAAAATTTTTCGAGCGTTAGACTCGAAGAGGATTGAATGTTTGGGTCCATATTTTCTGACTGTTTTACAGAAACCAGCTTTATTTGACGGTTTTCACATACGACTTTCCAATTATCGAATACTAGAAATTTATTGAAAAAGTCTAATCGCTCAACTAGTTTGTCTGGTTTGTCAGCATAGTCAATAGGATTGAATGCCATTTTAAGGCACTTATCGATTTCTGGATTTCCATTTATTGCTTTAATCTTCTCGAGAGCATATGAATTTCTGGAAGGAAATCCATGACTATAACTATCGTGAAACCCAAGTTGATTAAAAAATTGAACAAGTTGTGGTCCAGAACGATAATTAGTTTGGTCAACATCACCAGTAATAATTAAACCGAGTTTTTCCATTGTTTTGGGAGATAAAATCATAATCTTACACTTCCGTTCTGTATTTTTGTATCTATTTTATATTTTTGAAATTGATGATTAGAGAGTTATTATATCCTATATAGGTATTTATAATAAATGCTAAATTTCAAAGGGTTAGTTAATTGTTAAATTAAGATTCGTGAATTTTGTAAATTCTAAATGAATATAAGAGAGAAAAATAATGAGGGAGTATGAACCTTTTCAGAACTGGAATATAGATTTGAGTCTGAAAGGGTAATTTTTTCCTTTGAATTCGATTAAAGAATGCATTTTTTGTAAGGGCCATATTCTTCCTAAATCACTTCAACTTTTCTGAAGTTAGTGTAGAAAACACGTTGAGCACGGATCTCACGAACTCAGCCACAGATAATTTGTTGAGGCACTGCCAGTTTGGAAATATTTTCCAGAGCTTACAGCCGCACAACCAATTCCCTCATCTTTCTAGCTAACTATAACTAAAATCAGAGCGTTTGTCGGGGAAGATATGTAAGGAATAGTCACTAAATAACTTGATTATTTATTGGGATAAATAACATAGTTCCATTGCCCTAATTCGTCACACTCGGACATGTTAATTGTCTCGATTTGCTCATCTGTCAATTTGATTTGCACA